>JAZBOA010000287.1:0-11976 GCA_036350935.1 Anderseniella sp.
ATTTTAGGGAATTTTCCAGCTAACCAACTGAAATAGCGGGGTTTAATCTGGTCAGTTTCGCTCTGAAATGGCCGAAAATAGGAAAATTCCCTGTAAATTCCCGTGGAACAGGGTATTGGCCAACGGAGACGGGTTCGCACTGGACTGCGCACACCGCCACACATTTGCAGAATTCTGAATTCTTCGCTCTACCTCTGAGATGACCGGCAATAGTACCGCAAGTACGGGCGGTTATACGCGCTTGCATTGGCTGCAATCAGGCTTGCATCAGGCATTATCACATGAGCGTGCCGATCTCCTGCATTCAGAACCCGGTTCCCGGTCGTGAGCGCGAACTTCTGCCGTTTCCAAAGGCCGAGCGTCGCAAGCGGATTGTAGTGGCAGGCGGAGGCCCTGGGGGCATGAAGGCGGCAGCGGTTGCCGCCGAGCGCGGACACCACGTGACATTGTGTGAGGCCACAGGTCAACTGGGCGGGCAAGCCCTGCTTGCGCAACTGTTGCCGGGGCGTGCCGAGTTCGGTGGGATCGTCACGAATCTGAAGCGCGAACTTGAACTTGCGGGAGTGGAAGTCAGGCTGCACTGCCGTGTCAGTTCGAGCATCATCGAGACACTGTGCCCTGACAGTATCATCATGGCGACAGGGGCGACACCGTACTTGCCAAAGGTGGATATTGGCGGCGATGTGCATGTCGCAGACGCTTGGCAGATTCTGAAGGGTGAGACCAAGGCCGGCTCAGCCGTTGTCATCGCGGACTGGCGATGCGATTGGGTCGGGCTCGGACTTGCAGAAGAACTGGTTCTTGAGGGTTCGCATGTTCGCATGTTCGTCTGTGCGTGGATGGCGAAATGGCCGGGCAGAACCTGCAGAAATACATGCGCTGGCACTGGCTCGGCCAACTGCACAAGCTCGGCGTCCAGGTTGTTCCCTATGCCCGTTTCTTTGGCGCAGCAGGCGATACGGCTTTCTTCATGCATACGTTGTCAGGCGAAGCAATCGAGTGCAAGAACATGGACACCCTTGTTCTGGCTCAGGGACACCAGCCTGAAACTCGTCTCGAAGGGGAGCTCAGGTCCGGCGGGGCAAACTTTACTCTTGTCGGGGACTGCCTGAGTCCGCGATCCGCGGAAGAGGCAGTTTACGAGGGTTTCCTTGCTGGCAGGGACGCGTGACTTGTCTCAGCCTGTAATTGCCAAAGGTGCATACACCCTTAAGTCAAGGTTGCATGCCGGATCACCGGTGCGCTCCTGCTATTGAGGACTTGCGGGCGCCCATGGATCGCCAGGTCACAGTCGCGCGAGTGCTCGGTCGAGGGCACTTACAAGCATGTCGGCATGCTCCTTGCGAAAGACCAGTGGCGGGCGAATCTTCACCATATTGCCATGCACACCTTCGTTGCCGACCAGCACGCCTTCATCACGCATCAGGTTGAGGATGCGATCAGTCTCGGCCCGGGCCGGTTCCAGGGTGGTGCGGTCGCGCACCAGTTCTACGCAGAGGCTCAAGCCCCGACCGCGGACATCGCCGATCAGGTCATGGCGATCCATCAGTCCTGTCAGCCGCTGCTTCAGGAAGGTGCCAGTTTCGGTGGCGTTGTCCATTAGCCGCTCGCGCTCTAGAACATCGAGCACGGCGAGGCCGGCAGCGCATGAAACATTGTTGCCTCCGAAAGTGGAAAAGAAGGCTGTCTGTTGAAGGAAGGTGTCCATGATTTCCGGACTGGTGATGACAACGCCCAGGGGGTGCCCGTTGCCGGCCGGTTTGCCGATGGTGACGATGTCCGGCATGACATCGTGGTGTTGATGTCCCCACATGTGCTGGCCCATTCGACCGAAGCCGGACTGGACCTCATCGGCGATACACAATCCGCCGGCCGCCCGGATCTTGGCAAACACCGTCTTCAGATATCCCGCCGGAACATTTGGCATGCCATTGGTGAGGAATGCTGAATCCACCATGAATGCCGCGGGTGCCATGCCTGCCTTGTTCAAGGACTCGATTGCCTCGTCGGCAAAGGCTGCGTAACGGGTGGCCAGGTCGGCCTCGCCACGTCTGTACGGCCCTCGATAGTCGTCGGGAGAGACCAGGGTGCGAACATGAGGTGCGATCGTACCCGCCAAGCTGACAGACGGCGAGAAGGCGTCCACCGCATCGGTGATACCGTGATAGGCGTATTCCATTGTCAGGCCGCCTTGGTTGCCGGTGAAGGCCTTTGCCATCCTCCACGCAATATCATTCGCCTCGCTGCCGGAATTGACGAAGGCACAGGCCTTCAGATTGCCCGGCAAGGATGCGCCGAGACGTTCGCTGTATTCCAGCACCTGGGTCCCGAGATAGCGGGTGTTGGTGTTCAGCGTCTTGAGTTGCCGGGTGATGGCGTCCACCACGTGAGGGTGACAGTGACCGACATGTGGAACATTGTTGTAGGCGTCCAGGAAGCGCCGCCCCGACGCATCGGTCAGCCAGACTCCATCCCCCCGTACGATATGCAGTGGCGGATCGTAAAAGACATAGAGCTTCGAGCCCATGACGCGTTTCCGGCGCTCTATCAGCTGGTCGACCTGCGGTGCACCGGGGGGTGTCGAGATGCTGTTCCGAAATCCTGAAGGCGACAATCCGCAGACCCGGCGGATTGTGTCCGTAACCTCGCTTCGGCCTGCCTCCTGCAACACATCCACCACGCCATAAACGGCGTCCGTCCAGGTGTGCATGTAGCCTGGCTCCTCGGGCGTCTCGCTCGCTCGCCAGGCGTTGATCAGCGGCGTGAGCAGCAGTCGTGAGACCATCACGTCGTAGAGGATGTCTGCCTCTTCCGGTTCCAGCTTCGTGATCTCGTTATAGCCGCGCACAACCTCGGCGATTGCCTCCAGAACGGGCATGTCATCGAATGGACGCTCGGCGGCAATGGCGGCAACATCCTGGACCAGGGTGCCGTGTATGATGTCACCAAAATCGATGATCCCCGTGACCCGTGCCGGATCTTCCGGGTCAACCAGCATGTTGGCTTCGTTGATATCTGCGTGGACCAGTTGGGTTCGCAGGGTTTTCATGCGTGGCAGCGTGTCGGCTGTGAAATGTTCGATAATGCCGCGAGCCTGTTGCTGGCGCCTGGGGTCGGGCACCTTGTCGATATGCGGCAGGAGACGCGGCAGAAGTCGTACATCCCACAGCAGTTCGCGCATGGCAGGCGCGGGGTCGAAAAGTCCGCGCATCGCGCGACCCAACCGCGCGACCATGGCTCCCTGGGCGGACAAGGCCCGGGCGGTAGCCGGAGCTTCATCAAGAAGCTGACCGGGCAGATGCGACAGGACATAGAAGACGTGTGTTGCCCCGTCCTCGCCACGAATCTGGACAGACGGCGAACCATCAAGTGCATGCCGTATCCGTGGCGTCGGCAAGGTTGGGTCAATTGCTGCGATGTGCTGCATGACCCTTATCTGGCAGTCGATGATTTCGGGGTCTTCTTCGACACTGGCAATTTTCAGTGTCCAGGCGTTGCCGTCTTGCTCCCGTAGCCGGAAATTCTGGTCGCGCTCGCTGTACAGGAGGTCGATTTGGCCAGCCAGCCCGAAATGCCTCCTGGTCAGTTCGGCGACCTGGTCCAGAGAAAAGCGCGGAGCGATGATCTTGAGAAATTTCATGGTGATGATTGCCAGAAATGTGGTTTGGCCCACGCCACTATCAAGAAGCTTCAATCAACAAGGCACAGGTCTGTCGGGATCAAATTTGGGCTCGACAGGGCTTCAGTCGGGCATGAAAGAGGCTTCGAGGAGACGTGTCCCGGTTGCTGTTTGCCATGTGTGGCTGATACCCTTGGGAATGTAGAATGTATCCCCTGTGTTGAATGTTTCCGGTTCACCGTTTGCAGTCACGGTCACTGCTCCGGCGAGGACATGCACCAGCCGGTTTCTGCAAGCTCGAGCGTTTGGCACTATCATTTTCGTACAGTCGCGAACCGCCACTTCCATAGATCCGTCTGCGTTTACGAAGTACTTCTGCACCGTCTCCAGCACAGCATCTGACGGCTTACCTTCAGGTTGAATGACAGGGCCCTTGAGTTCAGGCAGCGAGATCCTGGTGAGTGAAGGATTGGCTGCTCCATTGGTAATGGGGCGGTCGAGTATCATGAAAAACTTGCGAACATAATTGGGCTGCTTCCATTGGCATCTGAACCCTTTCGGAATCACGAATGCCTCGCCGGCATTGACTGTAATTTCCGAGCCGTCCGGCAATCCCATTATGATGGTGCCTTCGAGCAGGTACATGAACTCATCGACCGCGTAGGGACCGGGATGTTCAGTCTGGGCCGTACAGTCCCATACTCCGACCAGATATCCCAGATCGGGGTCGTCATGATAAATGTGCCCGCGTTGTACGGGATTGCCTGCCAACAATTTTTCCGGATCTATTCTCTCCCATTCGACCAACCCGGTATCTGCTGGACCATCGGGCATGAATCTCATTACTCCACCGGCTGACGACATTTGTACCTCCTGTCTTTAAGCCGCTTTCATCGGCGGGCTTCATTCCGCGCCTGGGTCTCGGCGGCATTTGATCGCCGAAACAAGCGGTTGCTACGGGATTGGTCGATGACGATGTCAGTCACTGACAATCAATTCTCTCAATTGCTTGACGCTACACCAACCGGGTGCCAAGCTTGAATGAATAAGCATTCAGAGGGGTAAGCCTGAACTCCCTGAATCACCTGCTGAACTGGGTGCAATGGATGCCGTAATTTTTAGTTCAGCATACAGAACCTGAGATTAGCAACTACGGGAGGTTTAAACCATGGACGTCATCGATCAACTCAATGCAGTTCGTGAAGGCAAGCTGAGCCGTCGCACCTTCAACCGGTCGCTTCTGGCCGCGGGCGTCGCAATGGTCACTGTGCCCCTGGGCAGGCAAACTGCAGTTGCGGCACCCGAGGATCAGGCCACGTTTTTCACGTGGGGCGGGTATGACGTTCCGGATATGTATGGCAGCTATAAGGAAAAACATGGGGAACTTCCGAACCTTCCAACCTTTGGCGGTTCAGAGGAAGCTCTTACCAAGATGCGCGCCGGCTACGTAGTGGACGTGTCTCACCCTTGCAATCAGGCTGTGCCCCGTTGGATCCAGTCGGGACTTTTTCAGCCGGTCGACACCTCACGTCTGTCCAATTGGCCGGATGTGATGCCAGAATTGGTGAATCTTCCCGGGAACGTCGTTGATGGCAAACCATATATGGTACCATTCGACTGGGGGCAGACCTCGGTGACCTATCGCACGGATCTTTTCAATCTCGAGGGCGAAGAGTCGTGGGGTATGCTGTGGGACGAGCGCCATAAGGGTCGACTGGGCAGTCTTGCTTCTGGCGCTGATGCCTGGTGGTGTGGCGCAATTTATGCCGGTGTTGATTTCAAGGATATTGCGACCGATGAAGCCTTCGAGAAAATCAGCGCCGCCATGCGGAAGCAAAGGCCCCTGATCCGCGTCTATACCGACGACACGACCTCTCTTGAGCAGGCTCTTGCCTCTGGAGAACTTGTAGCGGCTATGACCTGGAATTCCTCGGCAGTAACGCTTGCCAGCCAAGGTGTTTCAGTCAAGTTCGCGAAACCCAAGGAAGGCGCTCTGACCTGGGTTTGTGGTCCAATGATCCACAAGGATGCACCTAAACTTGATCGGGCCTACGATCTTATCGATGCTTTGCTCAGTGTAGAAACTGGCAAATATATGATTGGTGAGAACGGATACGGTCACTCCAACAAGAAATCGTTCGAGGCATTTGACGGAGCGAAGCTTGCCAGTCTCGGATTGAGTTCAAAGCCGTTTGAAATTCTCAACGCCGGCCATTTCCAGATTCCGCAGTCTCAGGAGTGGGAGACACGGATGAACAACGAGTTTGAGCAGATCAAGGCTGGTTTCTAGAACTCATCATCCTTTCCGGTCGCCCCAAGCCGGGCGACCGGTTCTCACCTACAGGTTTTGTGTAGCCAGAACTCGGCAAACAAAGTTCCGGGAAAAGGTTGGGATGGCACAATTTCAAACGTCGTCATCGACAGCAGAGGCTGTCATGGTTCGTCGGCCAAACTGGTTCGGTGCCCTTCTTCAGCGGCATGAAGTTCTGCGCGGCTACAGCCTGATCATGCCCGCCTTCCTGTTCATGCTCGCGGGTATAGCGATACCTTTTGCGATCCTGATCATTATGAGCTTCTGGACGACTGCCGGGTTCGATTTCAACACGAACCTGTCATTGACCAACTACGAAGCAGCAGTTTCCCGCCCAATCTACGCAGCACTCATCGGTCGGTCGATGTGGATATCTGCATTGGCCACGATAGCCACAGTGTGCGTGTGCTATCCCATGGCCTACTACGTCGCCTTCCATGTGCATCGGAACAAGTTCTTGTGGCTGATCCTGATGACCCTCCCATTCTGGACCAGCTATCTCCTGCGCGTTTTCGCTTGGAAGATTATTTTGGGTTACGATGGGATGGTGAATGCAACGCTCACTGGAATTGGTCTGATTGATGCTCCGCTTGAGTTCCTTTTATACAGCCCGACTGCCGTCATTATAACGCTTGCTCATGCATGGGCCGCATTCGCCATTCTTCCGATCTATGTTTCCCTGGAAAAGATCGACAGATCGCTACTCGAAGCTGCGACGGATCTCGGTGACGGGCCGGTTGCAAGATTCCTGAGAGTCACGCTGCCGCTTTCACTGCCAGGAGTGTTCGCGGCTATGCTGCTCATCTTCATTCCCACGGTGGGCGACTACATAACTCCAGCTCTGCTCGGGGGACCAGACGGGATGATGATAGGAAACCTGATACAGCTTCAGTTTGGGCGTGCCAATAATTGGCCAATGGGGGCAGCACTGGCAATTTTGATGATGATTTCCGTAACCATTTGCGCTGCCTTTGCCTGGTTTGCAACAAGAGCGCTTACGTCGAGGATCGCATGAGCGATAACGGTTACCTTGATCGTCCAAGCCGCACGTTACGGGCTTATGCATGGGTGTTCATGGCCGTTCTTTATGCACCTATTCTGCTTATCCCGGTCTTCTCGCTCAATGACTCCATTTATATTGCGTTCCCCCTGAAGGGCGTTACGTTCGACTGGTATCGGGAACTTGCAGAGAATGCGCCGATGTGGAGCGCACTGTGGAACAGTGTGAAGGTCGGCCTTGTGACCGCAGTACTCTCTACCAGTTTCGGTGTGTTCGCTGCAAAGGCCATTACGCGCTATCGCATGCCAGGCAAGGCGCCAATGGTGGGTTTCATGATGCTGCCGCTTGTCGTGCCAGGTATCATTTTCGCTGTGGCCATTCTGATCCTGATGAACCGTCTGGGCATCCAGCTATCGCTCTATACGGTGGGCCTTGGACATCTGCTCATTTGCATTCCGTTCTCGATCGCAACGCTGATTCCACGCTTCGAAGGCTTTGATCCTTCAATCGAGGAAGCATCCGCTGACTTAGGGGAAGATGCATGGTGGACATTCTGGCGGGTTACGTTTCCGCTGGTTCTTCCTGGTGTCTTTGCAAGCCTGATGCTGACCTTCACCATTTCGTTTGATGAGTTCATCATGGCTTTTTTCCTGGCGGGAACCGAGCAAACATTGCCCATGTATATCTGGGGTCAGTTGCGGTTCCCGGACAACTTGCCCCGAGTGCTGGCCCTCTCCTCGATAATCATCGTCATATCGTTTGTCATGGTCTTTGCCAGCCTCTGGCTGAGCAAGCTTGGGTTGCGAGAAGCCTCGGGAGGCTCGAATGACCCAACGTGAGACCTGCATTGCCATTCGCAATGTCAGCAAATCATTTGGTCCGGTGCAGGCTGTCAAGGATGTGTCCATGGACATCGGCCATGGAGAGTTCTTTTCCCTGTTGGGAGCATCGGGATGTGGGAAGACCACTTTATTGCGCATGCTTGCCGGTTTTGAGGGCGTAACCTCAGGGGACATATCCATCGATGGGCAGTCGATGGATGGTGTCCCGCCTCACTTTCGACCCGTCAACATGGTCTTCCAGAATTATGCAATTTTTCCCCATCTCAATGTACGGGACAACATTGCATACGGGTTGCGAAAGCAGAAGTTGTCTAGGGCAGAGCGTCATCGAATGGTTGATGAGTTGCTCGACCTTATCAAGCTGGGCGGATACGGCGAGCGACGTGCCAATCAGCTATCAGGTGGCCAGCGGCAGCGTGTGGCGCTGGCACGGGCACTCATCCTGCGTCCAAAGGTGCTTCTTCTGGATGAACCCCTTGGCGCATTGGACAAGCAGTTGCGGGAACAGATGCAACTTGAACTTCGGGCCCTGCAGCGCACGGTCGGCATCACCTTTGTTTTTGTGACACACGATCAGGAGGAAGCCCTTACCCTGTCTGACCGGATTGCAGTGATGTCCGGAGGCCAGGTTCTACAGATCGACACTCCCACGGGACTTTACGAACGCCCGACAAGTCGAGAAGTGGCGAGCTTTATTGGAACCATGAACTTTTTTGATGGTCGTATTAGTGCTCGCTCAAAAGATCTTGTCCAGCTTGATGTGCAGGCACTTGGGAAAATAGCGATCGAAAGCCGCAAGCTTTCCGACACTAGCGGTGACAGAGTCTGTATTGCGGTAAGGCCGGAGAAGTTCCTGCTTTCTGTCGAGCAACCTGCACCAGGTCCAAACGTCATCGAGGGGACATTGGAAAATGTCGCCTATCTTGGTGAGCGTAGCCATTTCGTGGTTCGTGTAGCCGGCTCTGACCAGCCGGTGGCGGTTTCGTCGCAAAACACATCCTCGCAGCGCCTTGATGAAAAGGATCAGGGGCGACGTGTGTGGTTAAGCTGGACCAATGATGCCGTGGTCGCACTGAACGAGAACTGAAGGTTCTAGCTTGCGCTCTCCAGCTCCCATAAAGCGTCCCCGCACGGCGCCAAAGGAAGTTCGCCGACAGCAACTGATTGAGGCCACCGTGGAAGCAATCGCGGCAAATGGACTGTCTGGCACAACAATGGCGCGGGTAACGGGGCTGGCAGGGCTTTCCATGGGGATCGTCAGTTTTCACTTCCACAGCAAGGAGAACCTGCTTCGGGAGACATTGATGTCTCTGGTCGAGGAACATCGCAATTGCTGGTTGGAAAGCTTCAATGATGACACGCTTACACCCGCGGAGAAGCTAATCGGTGTGATCGAGGCACACTTTAATCCGAAAGCCTGCACCCCGAAAAGAATTGCAGTCTGGTTCGCCTTCTTTGGCGAAGCACATTACCGCGCCATCTATCGTGAACATGTATCCAGGTTTGATGTTGAGCGGGCCGGCGTGACAGAGGATTTGTGCCGCGAGGTTCTCAGGGAAAACGATATTCGCGATTTGGACCCGGCTCAGATCGCTCAGGCGCTCGAGTGTTTTGCTGACGGTCTGTGGTTGAACATGATGATGTACCCAGACTGGCTGTCGCCAGAACGAGCACGGGCGTTGATCCGTCAGATGGTCACCCGGACTTTTCCTCATCTTTTCTCGAACTAAGCCGAGCCATGCCTTCCAGGGAGGTCGAAATGGAAAACTCACCAGTTCAAACGAATGCTGTTTCAAACTCTGCCGATCTCGCACAACACAAACGAGATCCCAGGTTTGATATCCTGTTTGAGCCGGTAAGGATCGGCCCTGTTGTGGCGCCAAACAGGTTCTACCAGGTTCCTCACTGCAATGGGATGGGCAGAGCCTACCCCTCCTCGATGGTTGAAATGCGTGGCATCAAAGCTGAAGGCGGGTGGGGCGTCGTCTGCACCGAAGAAGTCGAAATCCACTACTCGGCCGAATACAGCCCGGTGATTGAAGGTCGTCTGTGGGATGACTCAGATATTCCCATGTTTCGCAAGATGACCGACAAGATCCACGAGCATGGCAGTCTGGCCGGGATTGAGCCAGGTTTCCCTGGAGCAACCGCAGCCAACCGATACAGTCGTGAAATCCCGATGGGACCTTCTGCCCGCCCTGTTGATTATCATGATCCTGTTCAGACGCGTGTCATGGACAAAAGTGATATCCGCAATTTGCGGCGGTGGTTTGTGGAAGGGGCGCAGCGCAGCAGGAAAGCCGGGTTCGACATTATCTATGTCTATGCCGGTCATGACCTCAGTGTTCTGTCGCATTTTCTTTCACGGCGCCGCAATGATCGTATCGACGAGTATGGTGGCTCACTCGAGAACCGGATTCGGCTGTTCCGCGAAGTGCTTGAAGATACCAAGGCTGCAGTTGGCGACACGTGTGCCGTGGCGGTCCGTTTTGCAGTTGATGAATTAGCCGGGTCGGATGGGCTTGTTTCCGATGGGGAGGGGAGGGAGGTCGTCGAGATGCTGGCCGAAATTCCTGACTTGTGGGATGTGAATGTCAGCGAATGGAGCAATGACAGCATGACCTCCCGGTTTGCTGCCCAAGGCTTTCAGGAAAGTTATACCGCCTTCGTCAAATCGGTCACGAGCAAACCTGTTGTAACCGTCGGCCGATACACGTCGCCTGACGCAATGGTCTCGCTTGTCAAGAATGGTGTTGTTGATTTCATTGGTGCCGCACGTCCATCCATCGCCGATCCCTTTCTGCCCAAAAAGATTGAGGAGGGTCGACCTGAAGATATTCGCGAATGCATAGGCTGCAATATTTGTGTCTCGGGAGACTTTCTCGCTACACCGATGCGATGCACACAAAACCCCACAATGGGCGAGGAATGGCGCCGGGGATGGCACCCTGAGAGGATATCTCCAAAGTCTGCTGATGAATCTGTGCTTATCGTAGGGGCGGGCCCTGCAGGTCTGGAAGCAGCGCGTGCTCTCGGTCAGCGTGGCTACAATGTTACCGTCGCAGAAGCGTCAACTGAAGTCGGAGGACGGGTCACTGTCGAAAGTCGATTGCCCGGGCTGTCGGAATGGCGTCGCGTAAGAGATTATCGTGACTATCAGATAAGCCAGATGGGCAATGTCGAGGTCTTTCTCGATAGCTGCTTGACGGCCGAGCAGATTGCGGAGTTTGGAGCAGACCATGTTGCTATTGCAACTGGAGCACGCTGGAGCAGATCCGGCATTGGCCGTGCTAACCATAAGCCCATTTCGACAACAGCTGGTGCATCCATCTTCACTCCTGACGATATAATGGAAGGGAAGAGGCCGGAAGGTCCGGTCGTGATCTTTGATGATGATCACTACTATATGGGAGGTCTTATCGCAGAGCTGTTGCGGGATGAAGGCTACGCGGTGACGCTGGTAACGCCTGCCGCGGATGTCTCCCACTGGACCCACAATACGCTTGAACAGCATCGGATCCAGAAACAGTTACTCACAAAAGGTGTTCAGGTTGTCGCCCTCCACAACGTGGTCGAAGTTGCTGCAGGCAAGGTTATCTCATCGTGCGTCTTTACCGAGAAGGCTCGTGAACTTGAAGCCAGTGCATTGGTCATGGTCACCATGCGTGAACCTCGGGACGAGCTTCATAGGGAGCTCGCCATGTTTTTAGAGGACAAACAGGATGGGCCTAAAACCATTTCTCGCATTGGAGATTGTTTTGGGGCCGGAACAATCGCAGCCGCTGTCTATTCCGGTCACCGGTATGCCCGTGAATTAGGTGAGCCAGTAGCCGATGGCGTTCCATTCCGGCGAGAGCTGGTTCAGCTCGCTGATCAATGATGTTTGGCGAAGGACCTGACCATGTCTCTAGATCCTGGTTATGACAAGCAAGTTCTGCCTTAAGGAGATTTGCAATCGGTCAGGTTTGTCGGCGACAATGAAATTGCGAAGCCTGAGTTTTTCAGGATTGCACTGTGCGGTGACGAGTCAAGCATGTCGCCGTTTGGTGGCTGCAAGAAATGATTTGAGAGCAGGTAGGCAATACGCAAACTGGATGAACCGTTTCACACACAATTGGCTTCCTGTGACTCTCCTTTTGACGGGATTGGGAGTCATGGCTTTGCTGGTATATTTTGATCGCTCGGGCTCAAATGTTGTGCATGA
>JAZBOA010000288.1:0-5861 GCA_036350935.1 Anderseniella sp.
AACGGTGCCGGTGCCGCTGCTGAGCGGGCCGAAGCTGCCGTTGGCCGCGCACTGGGCTGCCAGAGCCGCCTGACTGGAGGGCCACCTTTTGACTTTGGAATTGGGCTGACGCTTGGCGAGGTCACGTTCGGCAATATCGGCGTGCCGTCACGCCTGTCATTCTCGACGATCGGACAGAACGTAAATCAGGTTCAACGGATCGAGAAAGCTACAGCATTGTTCGGGCACCGAGTGCTAGCTACCGCCGCCTTCGCCCGCGCGGCCGTAGGCAATTGGCAGCAGGTCGGTGTGCTCGATTCATCGGAGCTCGCCGGCGCGGTGGAACTCTATTCCTTGACGGGGGCCGGCACGCCGTCGGCGTGATTTCACTACACGGCTAAAGCAGAGTGCTAGTCATCATCAGTCAGACGATTTGTGTTGTGCAGGAACTTCTGCGGGCGCACCTTTTGCGGTCAGCCTCCATTCTATGAGGACATGAGATGCATAAGTGGCTCACACTGGTTCTGGCTCTGCTGATCACGTCCCCCGCGGTGGCCGAGCCATTGCTTGGCGACGATGCCAAGACGATCCCGATTTTCGATGTCCATGTGCATTACAATGAACCGGCTTGGGGGCCATTTCCGCCGGAGACTGTTATTGCGTTGTTTGATCGCAATCGAATCCCGATTGCGCTCGTTTCCTCGACGCCGGTAGCTGGAACAATCAGACTATGGCAGCTTGCGCCTTCCCGGATCGTCCCAGAACTTCGGCCCTATTATGAAAACTGGGATTCATTGAATTGGATGTCGAACCCGGATGTGTCGAATTACCTCACCGAGCATCTGGCAAGGCACCCCCATGAGGGGATTGGCGAGTTTCACGTCCATACGATGGACGGAGCAAACCTGGACTTGCTGGCATCCATTTCCCATGAAGCTGTGGCGCGAAGGATTCCGCTGCACGTTCATTCCGGGGCTGAACCCGTCCAGTTTCTGTTCAAAGCTGCACCAGATGTTACCGTGATCTGGGCCCACGCAGGAATGACCACTCTGCCAGCAGAAATTGGTGAGATGATGGATCGCTATCCGCGCCTGTATGCCGATACATCCATCAGGGACAGAGACATCATCAGCGGCCGTGGGCTGGATTCTGATTGGGAGGCACTTCTGATCCGTCACTCCGATCGCTTCATGATCGGCACGGATACCTGGATCAATAGCCAGTGGGAGCGATACGACAGGTCGATCACCGCGAGTCGCCTATGGCTTTCCTGGTTGCCCCGGAGCGTTGGTGAGAGGATCGCGCATGGCAATGCAGAACGGCTCTTCAAGCGCCAAGCAACCGAAAGCCTCATCGGGCAACGATGACTGTTAGTGGCACGTAACAGACGCTCCGGGTCGCCCAGAAAGACGACCGCTTTCGGGTGCACAGCAGAGATATTCAGCGTCGATGAATGCCGACTGATTGTTGGTCGACGCAGACGGATACCACTTCCACCCAAGTGCAAAACCATGGATTGCCAAAGGCCATCCGATCAATTTGGCAGGGCGGTAGTTTAATCTGCTCTCGACCCTGTCCGCCGGATTCAATTACATATATCCAGCATGCGCACAGAAAGAAGACTCGTAGCTATTCTCGCAGCCGACCTTGTTGGCTACTCGCGGATGATGGCGGTTGACGAGGCCAGTACGCTGACAGCTCTGCGCACTGTACGCAAGGAAGTCTTCGACCCTGCGATCGCCGAGCATGGTGGGCGGATCGTCAAGACCACGGGTGACGGCCTTTTGGTCGAGTTCCCATCCGCAGTGGATGCGATGGGCTGCGCCATGTCTGTACAGTCGACCTTGGCGGCTAGCGAAGAACGTCTGCGTTTTCGCATAGGCATCAATGTTGGCGATGTGGTGATCGAGGATGGTGACATCCTGGGCGACGGGGTGAACATCGCTGCGCGACTGGAGGCGGTGGCGGAGCCTGGTGGCGTCGCCCTTTCCGGCGCTGTGCGGGAACATGTGGTGGGCCGGATCGGAGCGGAATTCCGCGACGGGGGCCTGCACGAGCTGAAGAATATCGACCGTCCAATCCAGGTTTGGCTGTGGGAACCCGCAGGTGTCTTGTCCCCTGCCACTTACACAAGGACGATGTCTGCGCCGCCCCTCCCGAACAAGCCCTCGGTTGCGGTGCTGCCCTTCGACAACATGTCCGGAGATCCGGAGCAGGAGTATTTTGCCGACGGTGTGGTCGAGTCCATCACCGCCGCGCTGTCGCGCATTCGCAGCTTCTTCGTCATCGCCCGCAACTCGGCCTTCGCCTACAAGGGCCGTCCGATGAATATTCGCGACATCGGCCGCGAACTTGGCGTCGCCTATGTTCTGGAGGGCTCGGTGCAGCGTGCCGGCAACCGTGTCAGGATCACCGTACAGTTGATCGAGACGGCGGGCGGGGCACATATCTGGGCAGAGAAATACGACGGCGCACTCGAAGATATTTTCGATTTGCAGGACCGGATAACCGAACAGGTGGCCGGTGCGATCCAGCCTTCGATCCGATTGGCGGAGGTGGAGCGAACGGGTCGAAAGGCTCCGCAAGACCTCAACGCCTACGACTACGCCATGCGCGCCATGCGTCACGTCTGGATGCTGGATGAAAGAGAAGCAACCTTGGCGCTGGAACTCCTTCAGAAGGCGTTGGCGGTCGATCCGGTCTACCCGCTAGCTCTGGCGCTCAACGCCTGGTGTCATGCTCAATTTGCTGTCTACAATTGGACCAACGACCATGCCGGCAGCATCACTGAGGCACTGCGGTGCGCTGAGCTTGCCGCCCAGGGCAGCGGTGACGATCCACTTGTGCTTACAGTCTTGGGTGCGGTGCAAAGTATTGCCAGACACCAAGAGACTGCTCGACTCATTCTGGAACGCGCCATCGCGCTAGACCCCAACTCCGCCTGGGCATGGAGCCGGCTTGCGTGGGTCGATGTCTACACCAATAACGGAGAGAGGGCGTTGGAGCGCTTCGAAAAGGCACTCCGCCTCAGCCCACTGGACCCGATCAACTTCAACAACCACGTGGGTATGGGCGCGGCGCTCCTTTCCCTAGGACGGTATGAGGAATCGGTCGCTGAATTCCAACGTGCTTTGCGCGAACGACCATTTGCCAACTGGATTCGCCGTCCTTTGATGACCGCGTTGTCAGGCGCAGGCCGCATTTCTGAAGCACGGGAGGTGTGGCGAGAACTTGTCGCCCGACAGCCAGACTTCACCATCGCGAAGTACCTTGAGGCGATGCCATTCCCGCAGAAACTTCACGATCTCTACGCGGAGCTTCTGAGTGCTGTGGAATCCTATGAGGAGTGACGGAGCCAACGCGATACGGTTATCCTGCGCGGCGAAGGGAAGTTGTATCCAGAGCTTCGATCAATTCTGCTTCCAAGCTTTTTGCTATCGTCCGATCCTTGTAGAACTCCGTCTGTATGAACTGATGAGGCTCAAAATTGGGATCGAGCAGAAGAAGGGCTCTAACCGCTTTACCCAGGCTGCCCTCATCATTCATGTGAATAGCAGCTGCGGCACGGTAAGCAGCTGCGCGCCTGGTGGGCCTCGCAAATTCATCTACAACGCGGTAGCACGCTTCATAGTCTTTCGTGACGTAGTACGCGACTGCCTCCAACTCGCGACAGTACTCAGGCAAGAATGGGTCAAGCATCTTGGCACGCCTTTGATACTCGAGCGCAGATGCTCCATCTCCCATGAAATTGTGAAGCTCGCCCATTCGCCCCACGATGAATGCATGATTGGGATTAAGCTCAATTGCACGATTGAAGTGGAACTTGGCCCGTTCGAAATCGCGGCTATAGAGCGCGAGTGAACCCGCAATTCGATGGCTTTCTGCATCTGTCTCGTCCAGCTCGATTGCACGTTTGCCTGCGTCAACCAGCTCCTGCCAGACGTCTTCGCCTGTCCACTCCGCCAGAGTAGCGACAGCACACGCCTTCCATGCATAGGCTCGACCATAACCAGGGTCTCTCTTCAAGGCTTCATCAAACCAATGCACCGCCTGTTCCGCATTTTCTCTTGTGACACCTCCAATGCGGTGATGGGAAAGGCCACGAATAAAGCATTCGTAAGCCTCCAGGTCATTGGGACGTTTTCTTTGAGCCGTCGCTGCCACCTGTCTTTCTATCTGGCCAGCGACACTCGAAACGATCTTTCCAACGAGGTCATCCTGGAAATCAAACAAGTCTTCAAAACTGCAGTCCGCACGCTCGGTCCAAAGCTGATCACCGGACTCGGCATCTGTAAGATATGCGTTGATCCGAACACGATTGCCCAATTTTCGGACCCCGCCCTCAAGGCAAAACTGAACTCCGAGCTTCTTGCCAAGTTCGCGGGAATCGACCGTCAATCCCTTCAAGCCGAAACTGGTGTTCCTGGAGATGGTCATGATGTCAGGAAACCGCGATAACTCGGTGATAACATCTTCAGTCAGGCCATCGGCAAAATACTCCTGCTCGGGATCGTTGCTCATGTTCTTGAAGGGAATCACGATCACCGAGTTAGTGGACTTCTGCGCACTCGCAACATCTGGAAGAGCGCTGTCTTCGATGAGGGCGGTTCCACAACTGTGTGTTCCAAGCTCGCCTACCACAGAATAGACAGTCACTGGTTCGGCAATGTTCTTGAGTTGCCGGGCGCCCTTGTTCTCGAATCTGAGTTGGGCCGATCGCTTCACGTGGTCGAAAACAGAATTGCTGACAAGAACCGTCCCTGGCTCTGCTTCGGACTCGATACGGCTAGCGATATTCACGCCATCGCCGAGCAGATCGTCTCCATCAACGATAACGTCAGCGAGATGGATCCCGACCCTTACCTCAAGTCCAATGTCTTTCCTGGTCAATGGTTCGCCGAGTTGTAGCTGCAAGTCATACCCACAGCGAACAGCTGCCACTGGACTGGAGAATTCCAATAGAAAGCCATCGCCGGCGCGGTTGAAAATTCGACCATTATGGGCTGAGGCTACCTCTTGAAACAGTTCACTAAGCCGCGAGATGCGGTTGATAGTGCCCACTTCATCTTCGCGCATTCTGGTGGAATAGCCGACAACGTCCGCTGCCATGATTGTAGAAAGCCGTCTCAGCATATTCGCCTTGTTCCCGTTCAGACCCCCGAAAACCCAGATCGACACTATTCATGATGATAGGGAACTCAAAGCCCGATGTCTGCAGTTGGCACATCTCGGACTCTCCACGCTGCCGCCAAAACAGTCGGCTTTCAGGTGCAAAGCAGACTCTGGCAAACAGGCTCATGTCTTGGCCGCCATTGTTGAACACAGCAATTAACTGACAGTGTTGACCGGGTGACGAAATTCAAACTCACCCCGGCACGCAAGCGGCGCACCCGACAGGATTCGAACCTGTGACCTCTGCCGTAGGAGACTTCGCACAAGCATCCGCCAGCCACTCAATCGAACCGTTGCCCGCCTGTTGCATGTGGGTTATAGCTTTGTCCGCAACTGCCTGAGAGCACCCGTAGCTCAGCTGGATAGAGTGCTGCCCTCCGAAGGCAGAGGTCACAGGTTCGAATCCTGTCGGGTGCGCCAGGCCGCAATCCGTCCATCGCAATCGTTGAGGTGTCCTTGCACCTCTGCATGCGGATGCGCGCATGCTGCTACTTGAAATGGCTCAATTCACGGGCTTGCCTCGGGCGAGCCCGGCAATGCTGGCGTGACGCGCGGCAGATGCCGGCTTTGTTTCGCTAATCATCGTACCGCCCGGCAGGCCCAACGCCGTCAGGCGCGGCGCCAGCTGCCAGGCCCTGGTGCGCGCGGGCCTCGCCATGAGGTTCGCGCCCATTGCGGCGCTGATGATCCTGGAAGAACCGCCCTGCCTG
>JAZBOA010000289.1:0-12573 GCA_036350935.1 Anderseniella sp.
GACGGCTGCCTGCCAACTGGCCAGAGCCTGAAAGACGCGATTGCATTCGTCGAGGACCGTAGTGGCCGCACCCCGGCCTACTACATGATCAACTGCGCCCACCCCGACCACTTTTCGCATGTGCTCGAACCGGGTGCAGAATGGATGCAGCGGCTGAAGGGGCTGCGAGCCAATGCGTCGCGCATGTCCCACGAGGAACTTGAAGCTTGCACGGAACTGGACGCGGGCAACCCTCTCGAACTGGGTCAGCTCTATGGCGATATCCGCAAGCGGTTCGCCAACTTCACTGTGCTAGGCGGTTGCTGCGGTACCGACGTCCGGCACATCGGGGCGATCGCAGGTGCGTGCTGTCCGCACCACGCGCGCGCTGCCTGATTGCCTTCTGCGGCAGCATCCAGGGTCCGGCTGGCCGCACGGCCGGCCGGCCCGTCCGTCAGTCCAGCAGGTGCTGCACAAGTGCGCGGGCAAAGCCAGGCATCCGGTGGTGCACATGAAAGGCGGCCCGGCGGAACACAACGATCTCATCCAGTTCGGACGATTCTTGCGTCTCGATGTGTTGCATCATCCGCGCCTTGAGCTCCCGCGAAGGTGCATCGAAGGTGAAGACTGCGTTGAGCGAACACATGCGGCCATCCTCGACCAGCAGATAGCCGGGCGTGCGGGTGGCTTGCGCCGCATCGAGGCCAGCCTCCTCCATGAGTTCGCGGATGATGGAACCCTCGACGTCGAGCTTGCCGTCGGTGACGTCTTCAGGGTCAGGGGTGCCCGCCATGGGGTACACCCGGCCCGAGCCCGCCGTATGAGCCGCCATGCGCCCGAACAGCAGGTGCCCGTCTCCCGACCGGACCACGGCGCAGCCGAACACGTTGCGCACCCCGGCCTCGTCCGGCAAGCCCCGGTCCTTCCAGTACAGAAAGGAAGCGAAATCAGTCCTCAGCACGTTGCCGGCCAGAACGCTATCGCGCAACTCATGACCCGCCATGACCAGCACCTGGCCATTGAACATGGATGGCTTCTCGGCATGGGCCTTGTTCCAGAACCGCTTGATCGCAGCGGCGTTATCGTCTGCCCACGCCCACGGCGCATCCGTCAGCGGCAGTTCGTAACCGGAAATGTCAACAGGCTCGCTCATGGCCCGCACACTGCCTTCAGGTCTCGCCCCGTGCAATTGTCATGACATGGTTTTCCGCATTCGCGGCAGCGCCCTGCCCGGGATGGAGCCGGACGGCGCCTCGCCAATCACGGTGCAGCCCATCGCTTCATAGAAGGGAACCGCGGCCGGATCGGCATCCAGCATCACCGTGTCCACGCCCAGGCTCCGGGCGATCTGCTCAAGCTGCTGCCACAGCGCCCTGCCCAGTCCACTCCGCTTCAGGCCCGGCTCCACGAACATCCCGAAAACCTCCGCCGCGCCATCCTGCAACCGCACGTCGATGAAGCCCGCCAGTTCGCCTCCGGTCTCGGCCAGCCACGTCTCGCCCGCTGCCATGGTCTTTGCCGAAACCGTGAGCTCGGCGCGGCAGGCTTCCATGAAGGCCGTGTCATAGCCGTTCGACGCCTTCGACCTGAACGCCAGGCCGCTCAGAGCCTCCGCGTCTTCGGATCTTGCACGCCTGAATTGAAAATTCATCGCTAAAGTACAACCGGATTCAAATGAAATTAAGCTTATCCGATCATCATGACGGCCTGCATTCAAGTGAGTTGAGCGTACGGGGGAAGTATGATCAGGCAATTGAAGCGGCTTGCTGTTGCATCGCTGCTGGCTGCAGCCGCCACGCCGGCCTCAGCGCAGCAGGATCACTGGACAGGCTTCTACGCGGGCATCAGCGGCGCATACTCTTTCGCTGATGGCGCAATCTACAACGACTATTTTGCCGACGGATCACTGATCTACGCCAGCCAGCTGGACTTCGGCCAGGCTCTCGCAGGCGTGCGCGCCGGGCATAATTTCGACCTGCCACAAGGCTTCCTGTTCGGCATCGAGACCGACCTGATGTTTGCCGGCAACGGCTTCGCCCAGACCGAAACAACGGCTGACGGCGTGCTGGCCGGCACCGACGATCTTTACAGCATCAGCCATGTCTGGACTGCCCGTCTGCGGCTCGGCAAGCCCGTTGGCGATCTCATGACCTTCATCACCGGCGGCATCGCCGCTGCCCGCATCAGAACTGGCTGGGACAGCATACCACCCAACGATCTGTTCGGCCGGGGCTCGGGCACCGCAATCGGCTTCACAGCCGGCGCCGGACTTGAGTACGCCATCCGCGATCGCCTCAGGCTGCATGCCGAGTACCGCTACACCAATCTCGGCGCCACCGTAGTGCCGGTACGCGAGCAGGATGGGTTCACCAGCAATTTCGAAAAGACGCTGGATACCCACGCCATCTTGTTCGGCGCAACCTACGCCTTCGGCCCGCGCAACTGAAAAGGCCGGAGCATCTGCCCCGGCCTTTCACGTCAATTGACTTCAGAACAATTCAGTTCTTCGCCTTGTCCACCAGCTTGTTGGAAGATATCCACGGCATCATGGCGCGCAGCTTCTCGCCCACTTCCTCGATCTGGTGCGCGTCGTGCATGCGGCGGGTGGCCTTGAAGCGGGCCTGACCTGCCTTGCATTCCTGCATCCACTCGGAGGTGAAGCGGCCCGACTGGATGTCGTGCAGCACCCGCTTCATCTCTGCCTTGGTGTCGGCGGTGATGATGCGCGGACCCGACACGTACTCGCCCCACTCGGCGGTGTTGGAGATCGAGTAGTTCATGTTGGCGATGCCGCCTTCATAGATCAGGTCGACGATCAGCTTCACTTCGTGCAGGCACTCGAAGTAAGCCATTTCAGGCGCGTAACCAGCTTCCACCAGCACTTCGAAACCGGCGCGGATCAGCTCGACCAGGCCGCCGCACAGCACAACCTGCTCGCCGAACAGGTCGGTCTCGCACTCTTCCTTGAAGGTGGTCTCGATGACGCCCGAACGGCCACCGCCGACGCCACAGGCATAGGACAGTGCCAGGTCGTGGGCGTTGCCGGAGGCATCGTGGTCGATGGCGATCAGGCACGGCACGCCGCCGCCCTTCAGGAACTCGCCGCGCACCGTGTGGCCGGGGCCTTTCGGCGCGATCATCACCACGTCGATGGAGGACTTCGGCTCGATCAGCTTGAAATGGACGTTGAGGCCGTGGGCGAATGCAATGGCCGCGCCGTCACGGATGTTGGCCTCGATGTCGGCCTTCCAGATGTCGGCCTGCAGCTCATCGGGGGCAGCCATCATGATCAGGTCGGCCCACTTGGCGCCTTCGGCCACCGTCATCACCTTGACGCCGTCGGCCTCGGCCTTCTTGGCCGTGGCAGAACCGGCGCGCAGGCCGGTGGCGATGTCCTTGACGCCCGAGTCCTTCAGGTTCAGCGCATGCGCGCGGCCCTGGGAGCCATAGCCCACGATCAGGACCTTCTTGCCCTTGATCAGGTTCACATCTGCATCACGATCATAATAAACGCGCATCGGTTTGTTCCTTTCCCTGTTGCGTTTCGTCTCGTCGGTCTACTCGCCCACGCCATAGAGCGTGAGAAACTGTTGCGCCGCGCGTTCAGCCTCGTCGCGGATTTGCGCCGCTCCCGGCAGCGTCCTGTCCCCCAGCAGCGCGCGGATCTGCACATCGCGCACCACCAGGCCGAAGAACGTCCGGAATGCCTCCTCGGTGTCGTCAAAGCTGATCAGGCCTGCCTCACGCGCCATCTCCAGCACCGGTTTCAGCCGGCGGCCAATGGCGAAGCGGCCATTGTCGAGCACGGTCTTGCCCAGCGGGCTCCTGGCCGACTTGGCATGCGCCACCGCCAGCGAGTTGAGCGCGATGGAGACTTCGCCGGTCAACACCGTCAGCCAGCTCTCGGCAAAGTCCGCCAGCCGCGCCTGCAGGGTCGCCCGGTCAAGCCCTTCACGCGCCAGCACCGGCAGACGGACCTTGGAGGCCTGCCATTGGACCGTCGCGGTCAGCAGGCCGTCACGGTCGCCGAACCAGTTGTAGAGGGTTTCCTTGGAGCAGCTGGCCTTCGCTGCCACGGCGGCCATGGAGAAACTCTCGCCCTCGTCCAGCATCAACGACAGCACCGCATCGAGCACCTCGCGCTGACGGGGCGAGAATTCCTCGCCCTGCACATGCTCGCGCTCACGCTGCCCTGCTGCCGCTGCAACCGCCACTGACTGATCACTCCCGACGCCGTACCGTACCGTACAGTACGGCGCTTGTATCTCAGCCATGCGGGAAACGCAAGACCGCTCTGGCCAGGCGTTACGTCATCCACCAGAACCAGATCGCAGGAGTGGCCAGCACCACCACGAGCAACTCCATGATCAGCCCCATGCGGGCATAATCGGTGAAGTGATAACCGCCCGGCCCCATCACCAGCGTGTTGGACTGGTGGCCGATGGGCGTCAGGAAAGGGGCTGCCGCACCGACCGCCACCGCCATCAGGAAGGCATCCGGGTTTGCCTCCAGCCCGGCGGCCACCCGCGCCCCGATCGGCGCCATCAGAATGGCAGTCGTGGCGTTGGGAATGATGTCGGAAATCCACATTGAGGACAGCATGAGCACGCCCAGCACCGCCCACACCGGCAAGCCGCCGGCTGCATCGATGATTGCCCCGGCGATGAGGCCGGTTCCGCCGGTCGCCTCGAGCGCCTGTCCGATCGGGATCATGGCACCAAGCAGGATCAGCACCGGCCACTCGATGCCCGTGTATATCTCGTTGACCGATATGCACGAAGTCAGCACCAGCGCGAGACACGCCGAGACGAAGGCGATGGGCACCGGCACCAGGCCGAACGCCGCCACAGCAATGGCAATGGCAAAGATCATTGCAGGCAGCCAGGCCCGCGTGCCCCCACGCAACGGCTGCAGCCCCCGGCTGGCCAGCACCATGCAGCCAAGCGATTTGAGCGCCACCTCCATCTGCTCTGCTTCGCCCTGCATCAGCAAGACGTCGCCGGTGCGGAAGCGGATGTTCTTCAGCCGGGCAATGGGCGACTTGCCCTCCCGCGAAACCGCCAGCAGGTTGACGCCATAGCGCGCATGCATGCGCACCCCGCGCATGTTGCGGCCTTCCAGCGCCGAGTCCGGCATCACCACCGCCTCGACGATCTGCACGTCGTCCGAACGCAACCGGTCATTGCCTGCCTCCGGCGTGCCGAGCTTCATGAGCCGCCGCCCGTCCGCCAGCGGGTTGATCACCACCGGATCGCCCTCGACGATCAGCATGTCGCCCGGCCGGAACCGCTCGCTGCCCGCCGGCGCCAGCCGCCGCATACCGTTGCGGATGATGGCCAGCACCGTGATCTCGTTCTCACAGGCCGCCTCGAGCTCGGCGACCCGGGTGCCCACCAGTGGCGAGCCTTCGGGCAAGCCCGTCTCGAATGAGTAGCGCTCGACACCGGTCAGCGCCGCCGCCTTTCGCGGCGCGATCCTTTCCGGCAGCAGCCGCCAGCCGATGAACGACAGGTAAAGTATCCCGCCGGCGCAGGCCGCCAGCCCGGCTGGTGCGAAGTCGAACATGGCGAAAGGTTCGCCCATCAGGTCTTGCCGGAAGGTCGAAATGACGATGTTGGGGGGCGTGCCGATCAGCGTCACCATGCCGCCCAGCAGCGTGGCGAAGGACAACGGCATCAGCACCAGCGACGGCGAACGGCGCGCCTTCACCGCATTGCGCAAGGTGACCGGCAGCATCAGCGCCAGCGCGCCCACATTGTTCATGAAGCTGGACAAAAGCGCGCCGAGCGCGCTGGTGGCAGCCACCTGCAGCGTGGTGGTGCGCCGAGTCGGCGAGAGCATCCGGGCCAGTTGATCGACGAGGCCGGAATTCTGCAGGGCGCGTGAGATGATCAGCACCGCCGCCACCGTGACCACCGCTGGATGCGCAAACCCCGTGAACGCCGACATTGCCGGCACCACGCCGGCATAGACGCCAGCAAGCAACGCCATGATGGCGACCACGTCATAGCGGATGCGCCCCCACAGGAACATCGCCATGGCCGCGGCGATGATCGAGAATACGATCATCTGTTCAATGGTCATTTCATACGCACCGCATCAACACACCAGCCGCCCGCTGGACGCCAATGCTAACAGCCCCTGTCAGATGAATGAAAGCCGCAATGCGGGCGGTCACACCGCTTCGCCACATGCGGCGCGGAACCGGCGAACCGTTTCTGCCATGCCGTGGATCAGCGCATCCGCCGTCAGCCCGTGGCCGATGGACACCTCGTCGATGAACGGCACCCGCTCGATCAGGGGCGGCAGATTCTCGACAGTCAGGTCATGGCCGGCATTGATTTCAAGGCCAGCGGCCCTCGCAGCTTCCGCCGCTGCCTGCAGCTTGTCCAGTTCGCGAAGTCTGGCCTCGGGATCGCCATACGTGCCGCCATATGGGCCGGTATAAAGTTCCACCCGGTCGGCGCCGGTGTCCCGCGCAATGGTGATGGTGGAAGCATCGGCATCGGCAAACAGAGCGACCCGTGCGCCCATGGATTTCAGCCGGGCGACAATGGGCTTGAGGAAATTGTGCTGGGCAGCGAAGTCCCAGCCATGGTCCGACGTTGCCTGCGCCGGGTCATCCGGCACCAGCGTCACCTGGTGTGGGCGCGCCTCGGCCACGATCTGTTCCAGCCGCTCGTCCGGATAGCCCTCGATGTTGAACTCGGCATGAGGGAATTCCGTCACAAGCTGCGCCAGCGGCACCACGTCCGACCGGCGGATATGCCGTTCGTCCGGCCTCGGGTGCACAGTAATCCCCCAAGCGCCGGCCTCCAGCGCAATGCGTGACAGGCCGGCGACGGACGGCCACGGCAGGTCGCGCCGGTTCCTCAGCTGCGCAATGGCGTTGACGTTGACCGACAGCTTGGTGGTCAAATCTTCATGGCCTCCGGGCCGCGGCTGATGGCGGTAACGCCGGTGCGCACCACTTCCTGCAGCCCCAGCGGCTTCATCAGCGTGATGAACTGCTCCACCTTTCGGGTCTTGCCGGTCAGCTCGAACACGAACGAATTGTTTGTGACGTCCACCACGCGGGCGCGGAACGCGTCAGCCAGGCGCAGCGCCTCGACCCGGTGCTCGCCCTGGCCCGCCACCTTGATCAGCGCCAGTTCCCGCTCGATGGCGTCGCCGATCACCGTCAGGTCAGCGACCGAATGCACCGGCACCATCCGCTCAAGCTGCGCCTTGATCTGCACCAGCACCTCCGCCGTGCCCGAAGTGACGATGGTGATGCGCGAGACATGCGCCTCATGCTCGGTCTCCGACACCGTTAGGCTCTCGATATTGTAGCCACGGCCCGAGAACAGCCCGATGACGCGCGCCAGCACGCCCGGCTCGTTGTCCACCACGATGGACAGGGTGTGGCTCTCGATCGGGTCCTTCTTTTCCTCGAGGAAGTAAGCCGAGGCCGGTTGCGATGCATTCATGTTCCAACACCTTCCTGTTCGGCGGCGGTACTGCGGGCGCCAAGCGCCAGCCCGCCGCGTGCGATGAGTATGCCTAATACGATAAGCGCCAGCGCGGCAAGCGCGTTCAAGCCTGGCCGTTCGGCCAGCAGCACGGCCGACCACGCCACCCCGGCAATCGGCACCAGCAGGTTGATCTGGCTGAAGAAGCTCGCCCCCGCCCTGCCCACGATGGCGAACATGATCATGGTGGCGATGGCCGTGTGCACCAGCCCGAGCGCAATCACCACCGCCCACGACTGCCAGTGTGCGTCCACCGCCAGCGGCTGCTCCAGCATGAAGGCGAACGGGATCACCATAACGGCGGCGATTGTCATCACCACCGTCACCGCCGCCACCCGGTCACTCACCATCATCCGCCGGATCAGTACCGCGTTGAAACCGTAGCAGGTGGCCGCGCCCAGCAGCGCCAGCTGGCTGATGAAGCTCGCCGTCAGGCCTTCAAGCGCGGCAGGTCCCACCAGCACGATGAGACCGATGAAGCCGGTGACCATGCCCGCCGCCTTGCGGGCATTGACCTTCTCATCCTCGGTAAAGGCGTGCGCCACCATCATGGTGATCAGCGGCATGATGCCCATCAGGATGGCGGACGTGGCAGACGGTATTCCCTGCTGGCCCCAGGCGATCAGCGCAAACGGCAGCGCATTACCGATCAACGCGCTGACCGCCATCATCACCCATGCCGACCTTGCAGTGGGCAGGCGGCTGCCGCGCATCATCATCACCCCGGCCATGAACATCGCCGCCAGCGCCAGCCGTACCGCCGTCAGCGTGACCGGCGGCACCTCCTCCACCCCCACCTTGATGAAGGCAAACGACGACCCCCAGATCGCCGCCAGTGTCAGCAGCAATCCATAGTCTCCGGCTTTGGGCAGGCGATGGGCCATGTCAGCTCGCGTCCAGCGGACGGCAAGGCTGCCGGTGCATCACACCAGCATCTTGCCTTCCTTGCCGATGGCCGAGCCAACTTCCTCGTCAGTGATGTCGGCGCCCAGCAGCATCTCATTGTGCGCCTTGCCGGACGGGATCATCGGGAAGCAGTTGACGAGGTTCGCCACCACGCAGTCGAAGATCACCGGGCCGGGCGTGTCGATCATCTTCTGGATCGCATCGTCCAGTTCGCCCGGCTTCGAGCAACGGATGCCGGTGGCGCCATAGGCTTCCGCCAGCTTGACGAAGTCCGGCATCGCATCCGTATAGGAGTGCGACAGCCGGTTGCCGTGCAGCAGCTGCTGCCACTGGCGCACCATGCCCATGTAATGATTGTTGAGGATGAACACCTTGAACGGCAGGTTGTACTGGATCGCGGTGGACATTTCCTGCGTCACCATCTGCACCGAGGCGTCGCCGGCAATGTCGATCACCAGCGCATCCGGATGCGCCACCTGCACGCCAAGCGCTGCAGGCAGCCCATAGCCCATGGTGCCCAGGCCGCCGGAGGTCATCCAGCGGTTCGGCTCCTCGAAGTGATAGAACTGGGCCGCCCACATCTGGTGCTGTCCCACTTCCGTGGTGATGTAGGTGTTGCGGTCCTTGGTCAGCTCGTACAGCCGCTGCACGGCGTACTGCGGCATGATCACGTCCTTGTTGGGGCGGTATTTCAGGCAGTCCACCGCCCGCCACTGCTCGATCTGCGCCCACCACGCCTTCAGCGCGGCCTCGTCGGCCTGCGCCTTGCGGGCCTTCCAAGCCCGGATCATCTGCGCCATCACCGTGCCCACATCGCCGACGATCGGGATGTTGACCTTGATGGTCTTGTTGATCGACGACGGGTCGATGTCGACATGGATCTTCTTCGAGCCTGGTGAAAAGGCATCCGTGCGGCCGGTGATGCGGTCATCGAAGCGCGCGCCCAGGCAGATCATCACGTCGCAATCATGCATCGCCATGTTGGCTTCGTAGGTGCCGTGCATGCCCAGCATGCCCAGCCACTGCTTGTCCGATGCCGGATAGCAGCCAAGCCCCATCAGCGTGGAGGTGATAGGGTAGCCGGTCATCCGTACCAGCTGGCGCAGCAGGTTGGAGGCCTCGGGGCCGGAATTGACGATGCCGCCGCCGGTATAGAACACCGGGCGCTTGGCATTCGCCATCAGCTCTACCGCCGCCTCGACCGCCGTGGCATCGCCCTCGGTGCGCGGCTTGTAGGTCTTGTGCTCGATATTGTCCGGCCGGACATAGCGCCCGGTGGCGAACTGCACGTCCTTCGGAATGTCGACGACAACCGGGCCGGGCCGGCCGGTGGTGGCGACGTAGAACGCTTCGTGCAGGATGCGGGCGAGATCGTTGACGTTCTTGACCAGGTAATTGTGCTTGGTGCAAGGCCGGGTGATGCCGACGGTATCGCACTCCTGGAACGCGTCGTTGCCGATCAGATGGGTCGGCACCTGCCCGGTGATGCACACCATCGGGATCGAGTCCATCAACGCGTCGGTGAGGCCGGTGACGGCGTTGGTGGCGCCTGGGCCGGACGTCACCAGCACCACGCCGCACTTGCCGGTCGAGCGCGCATAGCCTTCTGCGGCATGGGTTGCGCCCTGCTCGTGCCGGACCAGGATGTGCTCGATCGTCTCCTGCTGGAAGATCTCGTCATAGATCGGCAGCACCGCCCCGCCGGGATAGCCGAAAATGTGCTCGACGCCCTGGTCCTGCAGCGCGCGGATGACGATTTCCGCCCCGGTCATCATTTCCGCTTCTTCGGCTTCGGCATTCATCTTGTCTGTCCCGGCTTGAATGTTCATCGGCTGCACTTCTCTTTAAGCGTGGTTTGACCAATAAAAAAGGCCCCCGAGGGAGCCATGTTCGCGCACCACCGTATTCAGGTCAGCTTCAGGCTGACCCGGCGGCGCGCGTTCGTACTACAAGAATGATCCTGTTCATGGCCGCGGACCTTAAGTGCAAAGACAAAGCCCCGTCAACACGTTTCGTGCTGGCGGGGCCTTGTCCAATCGTCGCGGGCTGTCGCCTGCCCGTCAATTGGCCTGGCAGAAATACTTCACCCCGTCATAACCGGTGAAAGTACCGGTGCGCGGATTGAACGAACGGTACTTTCGGGTGCAGTAGTCGAACCACTCGTCGGTCCATGGCTCGATCGGCCCGGCGCGGTAAACCGGCTCCGGCGCACGGGCGCGGACAGGTTCATAGCGGTCCATGCAGTCGTCGTAGGCCTGGTCGTAGGCGCGCTGCCATTCCGGACCCGAGCCCAGTGCGCCGCCCACGGCGCCGGTCGACCCGCCGATGATGGCGCCACGCCCGGCACCGCTGCCGCCGCCGAGTACGCCACCGATGATGGCGCCCACGGCCGCCCCGCCAATGGCCGAGCCAAGAGCGGCCTCGCCCCGGTTCATGCGGGCATCGGCATAACGCTTGGCTTCACGGCTGCAACGCTGCTCCTGCGCCGATGCAATACCTGCGTCGAGCGTGACGATTGTTACGCCGAGGGCGGCCACAACCGCTAGTTTCATAAAGCTTGAAAACATGAGCTCCGGCTCCTTAAAGCGAGAAAACCCCTCTTCCTGCGAGCGGGAATTATCGGGATTCTATGGCCGGATTGTGAGCAAACGTTTAACAGAACCTTTATTCCGGAAAGGTTCTATTCATCCTTATGCGGATTGTCGTCCGGCGCCCGCCCCGGTGATAACAGTTGCGGGCATTGTCATTACGGGGGAATCATCATGACAAACAAACTTGCAGCAGAATGCTTTGGTACCTTCTGGCTCGTGCTGGGCGGATGCGGAAGCGCGGTTCTTGCGGCCGCCTTTCCCGATGTCGGGATCGGCCTGCTGGGCGTATCGTTTGCCTTTGGCCTGACGGTGCTGACCATGGCCTATGCCGTCGGCGGCATTTCAGGCGGCCACTTCAACCCTGCCGTATCCATTGGCCTGGCCACCGCCGGCAAGTTCGGCTGGGGTGACGTGCCGAAATACGTGCTCGCCCAGTGCATCGGCGCGGTGCTGGCCGGACTGGTGCTCTACCTCATCGTGTCGGGCAAGAGCGACTTCACCTCGACCGGCGGCTTTGCCTCCAACGGTTATGGCGAGCATTCGCCGGGCGGATTCTCGATGATGTCCGCGCTGATCACCGAGATCGTCATGACGGCGTTCTTCCTGATCATCATCCTCGGCGCCACCAGCCACCTAGCGCCGGCAGGCTTTGCACCCATTGCCATCGGCCTGGGTCTGACCCTCATTCACCTGGTGTCCATCCCGGTCACCAATACGTCAGTCAACCCTGCCCGCTCGCTGGGCGTGGCGCTGTTTGCCGATGGCTGGGCCTTGCAGCAGCTCTGGCTGTTCTGGGTTGCTCCAATCGCAGGCGCCATCGTGGGCGCGCTGGCGTGGCGCACGCTGCTGGCGACCAAGTAGGCTCAGGCCTCTCCATCAAGCGGCCAGATCGGCCTTGGAATGCGGCTGTAGGAAAGCTCCTGCAGCCGCATTGACGCAATGCCGCCCGCATCCACCAGCAACGTATCGCGTGCAATCGGACCATAAGCCGCCTTGAAGTGGTTACGGCTCTTCAGGCCGATCGTGGTCAGCTGCTCCGGATCGATACCCACCGAGCGGAACACGTTGAGGTCCATGACCGCGGTGGGTACCGAAGACACCAGAATGTCGATGCCGCCTGCGCGCACCACCGCCGTGGGACCCATCGAGAACCGGACCCCCTGCCACATCGGCCCAGCGCAAACATACTCTCCGGCTGCGAGCCGCATCACTTCAGCCTCGATGTCCAGCGGCGGAGTCAGCTCCGGTGCGTCCTTGCCACCCAGCTGGAGGTGGACCGTCGCGCCCTCTCCTGCCCGCTGGCAGGCGGCTACGCTTTCCGGATCGCTGATGGTGGCGAAGGCTGCGTTCCCGAGCCCCGCCTCCAGCATGGCGCGCAGCAGGTTCGGGCTGTCGCCATAGGCGCCGCCAGCCGGGTTGTCGGCAAAGTCGGCCAGCACCAGCGGCCTGTCGCCAGCCCTGCCCTGCAGCGCCAGCGCCATCGCTTCCTCCGGGCGGGCAAACTCAAGCTGCGTCTGGTGGCGCGAGGCCCACAGCGCCTGCATCAGTTCATCCGCTGCCGCCTTGCCCGCTGCCTCGTCGGTTGC
>JAZBOA010000290.1:0-4540 GCA_036350935.1 Anderseniella sp.
CTTGCGCTCGTCCTCGGTGTAGCGCCCCCCCACCGAGAGAGACCACTGCTGGGTCAGGTCGTAGGTGTAATCAGCAAAAATAGATGAAGCCTTGGTCTCCACGGTGCCGCCGGTATAGGCGGTCACGCCCAGCAGTCCCAGCACCACATCAAAGTCGTTGCTCGCCTCAGCGTCGAGGTAGTAGTAACCGAGCACCAGGTGCGAACGATCGGTATTCCACAGCAGTTGGAATTCCTGGCTGAACTGTTCATTGTCGTAAATCACCGGTGCGTCGAAGTCCGGCGATGCCAGGCTGTCAAAGTCGATAACCGACTCCGTGTAGTCTTCCCGGGCCGCGGTGATCGAGCGAAACGTCAGGTTCTCGTTCACAGCCCAGTCTACGGAGGCCATCCAGCCCTCGGACTCGACCTGATTATTGCCATTGATACCCGCAGTGGTCGGCAAAACGCTCGCGCCCGCGTTGGTGTCAAAAACGCTGCTGGGAGAAGGTGTACCGCTGACCGCCCCCGGATATGGACGCCAGCCGGCAACGGCTGATGACTGGTCGTCGGTGTTGTCGTAGGACACACGCACGAGAATGTCCTCGGTCGGCTCAAACTCCGCCGACAGCCGATAGCCAAAAATATCCTTGTCGTACTGCTCGCCACCGGTAAACAGGTTGTCACCGAAGCCATCGCGGGTGAATGATGCAACGGTTGCGCCAACGCGGAAGCCATCGGTCACCGGAGCAGAAACCGTACCCACAAGGTCGGTCTGGTTGTAACTGCCGTAGGACCCGCGCACACGCACCTGCAAATCGTCAGTCAGGCGACGCGTCACATACTTGATTGCGCCGCCGACGGCATTACGTCCGTACAACGTGCCCTGAGGGCCGCGGAGCACTTCGATGCGCTCAACGTCGTAAATATCCAGCAAGGTACCCTGAGGCCGCGCAAGGTAAACATCGTCCAGATACAGCGCCACACCCTGCTCAAAGCCCGCCAGGGGATCCTGCTGACCGACACCGCGAATAAATGCGGTAAGCGTCGTATTGGTAGCCCGCGAAGGCTCCAGAGTCACACTGGGAATCGACTGCGCGAGTTCGGTGATGTCCTGGGAACCGCGCAGCGTCAGCGCATCACCACTCAGTGCAGTCACGGCAATCGGCACATCCTGCAGATTCTCGGAGCGGCGGCGGGCGGTTACCAGCACTTCTTCAATCGCCAGTGACGGCTCCTCAGACTGTGCCAGAACAAGCGGTGAAAGCGCGGCAGATGCCAGCAGGGTGGCGGCAGCAGTCGCGATCGCAAGGGGTTTTGGGGCGTGCGTTCTATAGGACATAAGGGACACCTGTAATGTTATGAGTTATGTGCGCGCCGCGTGTCTCGGCGCTGTTATTCCAAATGCGGTAATTCAACAACCGTTGAATATCGGCAGATTATTCAACATCTGTTGAACTGTCAAGATGTGAATTTTACGGCTCTGTGCCGTGCCGGCCGGGCTGCCCGCGGGTGAGCAACAAGCCGGCAATGCCGAAGACCAACGAGGCAAAAATCCCGTAGGTGGCGGAAATCGCCGGGTTGGCGATACCCATCAGCAGATTGAAGAACAGGTGTAACCCGAGACCGATCGCAGCCGCCCCCACCACCACCCACAGAGGGATATGGCGCCGCAGCAGGACCCCGAACAGCACCGGCACAAGAGAAGCTGCAGCGAGACCGTACACACCCTTCTGGGCAAAGAGTCCGATCAGTGGCGGCGGATTCCAGGCCAGAACCACGCCGACCACGCCCACCGCGACCAGCACCCAGCGCGATAGCGCGAGGCCGTCACTACCCGCCTTGGCAAAGGGTTTGACGATATCGTTGACGACCATCGCCGACAGCGCCACGAGAATACCGTCCAGGGTGCTCATCCCCGCCGCCAGCAGCGTGATAAAAATGAACACCAGAACGTATTCACCCCAGGGCGAGCTACCAAACTCGTGCAGCAGGTACTCGCGCACCACGGTGTCCTGGGAATCGATTTCCAGGCCCGCGAGTCGCGCGTAAAAGCCAATCATCAGCATGAGCGTAAACACGGTCCCGACTACCACCGTGGTGCCGATAAACTTTCCGATATCCTTCTCGCTGCGCAGGTACAGTACTTTGGTGAGGATGTGTGGCTGCAGCATCAGCGCAAAGGTCACCACAAAGCCACTGACGAACACCGAGAAGAAGTCAAAATACAGGCCACTGCTGCTATTGAAGGCCGTAGCATAGTTATCGCCCACGGCGCGCAGCGCCGCCATGGGGTCACCATCGAAATAGCGAAACCCCTGCACAAACAACAGCACGGTAACCCCGAGCATCATGATGCCCTGAAGGCTATTGGTATACGCGTGGGCGTAAGTGCCACCCATCAGTACGTAGGAAAACACGAACAGTAGAACAAGAATCAACGCGGTTTTTTGCTCCACCGGGAACAGCCCGGTCACCAGCAGACTGCAGCCCACGAGAATCAACACCACGAAGGTGATGGACAGCAGGTTGATGAAGGCAAAGAACAGACTGAAGCCGCGGTGGTTGTACCGGTAGAAAATCCACTGGGGTATGGTGAGCGCATGCTTGGCTTCGCCCAGCCGGAGAAACCCGCGGGTAAGCACCAGAAACGCCGAGAGGATGCCCAGGGAACCGGCCACACCAAAGTGTAGATACGCGGACAGGCCATGCTGGTAAACAAAGCCGGGATTGATAACAAAAGTGGCCGTGGATGCGATGGACGCCGCCAGCGTGATGCCAACCAGATACGGACTCATGTCCTTGTTGCCGATGGAGAACCCTTCGACATTGCTGGTACGGCGCATGCCGATAAACGATAACCAGTAAACGAGCACCGCGTAACCAATGGTCAGCGCATACTTAAAAAACTCGGCAGACATCGTTTTTATTTCCCGGAGATTTCTGCCAGACTATTCAACAGGTGTTGAATAAGCAAGCTCGCAGCGGAGCAAGCCATGGGTCAAAAAAAGAACATCCCCAAGCGCGACCGGATTCTGGATGCAGCAGAGGAGCTCTTTGCCGAGCACGGCTACGACGGCGTCACCCTGCGCCGGATCGCAACCGCCGCCGGCGTGGACGTGGCACTGGCCAGCTACCACTTTGGTAAAAAGCTGGACCTGTTCCAGGCGGTGTTCCAGCGACGGGCCGCGACACTCAACGAGTCGCGGCTTGAAGCGTTGGCCGAATGCCAACGCAGGGCCGGCAAAACAGGCCCCTCCGTTGAGCAGATCATCGAGGCGTTCCTGCGACCGCTGGAACTCGCGCAGGAAACCGGCGACGAGGGCTGGCGCCACTACCTGGCGCTGATCGCCTATATCAACAACTCTCCCTACTGGGGCCCGCGCATGATGTCCCAGCTCTTCGACGAACTGGTGCAGGAGTTCATCGATGCCTTGCGCAAAGCCTTACCCGGCGCCCGGGACGAGGACATTTACTGGTGCTATCACAACCTCTCCGGCGCGCTGACTCTCACCCTCGCAAATACCGGGCGCATCGACAAACTCTCCCGCGGCAAGTGCAAAAGCGCGGACTTTCAGGCCGCCTATGACCACATGATCCCCTTCACCGCCGCAGGTTTTCGCAAGCTCTGTACCAGCCGCTGATCACCGCCGGGGGGCGCAGGCATCAATCCCCGATAAACCCGGCAAGATCCTTGCGGAACTTGGCCATCGACTCAGGCTGCAGATACATCATGTGTCCCGCAGGGTAGAGCTCGAGTGAAAGATTGCCGTGCAGGGACTCGGGCAGATCCATGTGATCAATAAAATGCTGTGTGGCGCCGTAGGGTGTCGCCAGATCGAAGTAACCCTGTTGCACCAGCACTCTCATGTTCGGGTTCTGGATCATGGCCTGGGCGAGGTCTACGGCGGTGTTGGGGACGGGTGTTTTACCGCCCTCCCCCGGCGCCGCGTGTCCCTGATCCCAGCTCTGCCAGAGACTCGCAGACCCGACATAGCTCCGGTCGGTCTTAACACCGAGCACTTCGCGGTAGTAATCGTTGAAAGTCGCCATAAACGCCGGACCCACCGCCGGGAAAAACGGGTCGTAGCGGAAGCTCTCGGCGTTGTGGTCAATCCCGTCGCCGACAAAACGTGAGTCAATGCGGCCCACGGTTTTGCGCTGGCTACGGAGCAACTCTTTACTAAAGCGGGACTCGTCGATTCGCAGGTTGGCGCGATCCCAGTATTCGGCGCTGATGCCGGTAAAACGTTCCATCTGTGCCAGTACCGAGGCACGTTGCTGCGCCGTGGCGCGATTACCCAGCAGCAGCACCGTGGCGTACTCGCCCCGGGCAAACCGATCGGCCTCTGCCACAAACGCCTGCAAGTCCTCAGGTCGGTCGGCAACGGCCTTGTGATACCAGGCGGTGGCCGCGTAGGTGCTGAAATAGTTGATGTAGGGCAGGTCATTTTTATCACCCGCATTGCCCGCGATGTAGTCCATGTACGGCGAAACCAGAATCACACCGTTCAGTGCAATGCTGTGCGAGCTGAGCAACGTGTAGGCAACACCCCCGGAGC
>JAZBOA010000291.1:0-4230 GCA_036350935.1 Anderseniella sp.
GCGCACGGCTACCTGCTGTCGTCGTTCATCACTCCGCTCACCAACCAGCGCACCGACGGGTATGGCGGCTCGCTGGAAAACCGGCTGCGCTATCCGCTTGAGGTGTTCGCGGCCATGCGGGCGGCGTGGCCGCAGGACAAGCCGTTCTCGGTGCGCATTTCGGCCAATGACTGGATGGGCGATGAGGGCATCACGCCCGAGGATGCGGTGGAGATCGCGAAAGCGTTCAAGGCTGCCGGGGCCGACATCATCGACGTGTCCGCCGGGCAGACCTCGGCGCAGTCGCGGCCGGTCTATGGGCGGATGTTCCAGACGCCGTTCTCCGATCGCATTCGCAACGAGGCTGGCATTGCCACGATGGCGGTGGGCAACATCCATGAAGCCGACCACGTCAACTCGATCCTGATGGCGGGACGGGCCGACCTGGTGTGTCTTGGCCGGCCGCACCTGGCTGATCCGTACTGGACGCTGCATGCAGCGATTGCACTTGGCGACCAGCAATCCGCCTGGCCCGCTCCCTACCTTGCCGGGCGTGAGCAGGCCTACCGGCTGGCAGAACGCGCGGCACAGCAGGAACAGGAGTTCAAGGTATGATGACGGACCTTTCCGGCAGGCATGCACTGGTGACCGGCGGCGGCAGCGGCGTGGGAGCCGCGATTGCGCATGCGCTGGCGGATGCCGGATGCCACGTCACCATCACCGGGCGCACCGCTGCAGCACTCGAGGCCGTTTGTGCGGACCATGGCCATATTCGCGGCGTTGCAGCGGATGTGACCGACCTTCCGGCACTACGCGCTGCGTTTGCGCGCGCTGCCGATGATGGCGGGCACGTGCCCATTGTGGTTGCCAATGCCGGCATTGCCGAGAGCCAGCCGTTTCACAAGCTTGAGCCGGCCCAATGGCAGCGGATGATCGACATCAACCTTACGGGCGTGTTCAACACCTTCAAGGTGGGGCTGGAGCACATGGCCGGCGCCGGCTGGGGCAGGATGGTGGCGATTGCCTCCACAGCGGGGCTGCAGGGCGGCGGCTACATTTCCGCCTACAGCGCCTCCAAGCATGGCGTGGTGGGCCTTGTCCGTTCGCTGGCCATTGAGCTCGGGCCGAAGCACATCACGGTGAATGCGGTGTGCCCCGGCTACATCGACACCCCGATGACGGACCGGACGCTTGCCAACATCACCTCGAAGACAGGCATGAGCCGCGAGGAAGCAGCGAAGCAACTGCTGAAGGACGTGCCAACCGGGCGCTTCATCACGGCAGCGGAAGTGGCTGGCAGCGTGCTGTGGCTGTGCAGCGATGCTGCGCGTTCAATCACGGGCGAGACGGTGGTGATCAATGGAGGCCAGCCATGAAGCAGACGGCATCGCTTGAACCTGTCTCGCACCCGGATGCGGGCAAGCAGCGGCTGCGGGTGTGGTTGCGGGTGCTGAAGCTGCAAAGGCAGATGGAGGCTACCCTGCGCGACCGGCTGCGGACCAGCTTCGACACGACGCTGCCGCGCTTCGACGTGCTGGCCGCACTCGACCACCATGCCGATGGCCTGCGGATGAGCGAATTGTCTTCCTGGCTGAAGGTGTCCAACGGCAACATTACCGGCATCGTCGACCGGCTGGTCGCGGAAGGCCTGGTCGTGCGTGTGCCGGTGGAAGGTGACCGGCGGGCCATGCTGGTGCGGCTGACGCGCAAGGGCACGGGGCAGTTCAGCGAGATGGCGCAGGTGCACGGGGGCTGGGTGAACGAGTTGCTCGCCGGACTGTCCGAACAGGAAGCCGGCCAACTGATATCGCTGCTCGACAAGGCGGCCAGATCAAGCGGAGGAAAGCCATGACCGGTTTTGCCGATTTCAATCCGAAGCATTTTCACTGGTCGCTGGCCGATGGCGTCGGAACCATCAGGCTGGCGCGGCCCGACCGCAAGAACCCGCTGACATTCGACAGCTATGCCGAATTGCGCGACACGTTCCGGGCGCTGGCCTATGCGGACGATGTGGACGTTGTGGTGTTCCTGCCCAACGAGGGAAATTTCTGCTCCGGCGGCGATGTGCACGACATCATCGGCCCGTTGACGAAGATGGACATGAAGGGCCTGCTGAGGTTCACCCGCATGACCGGCGACCTGGTCAAGGCGATGATCGGGTGCGGCAAGCCCATCATATCCGCCGTCGATGGCGTGGCTGTGGGGGCAGGTGCGATCATCACCATGGCATCGGACCTGCGGGTTGCCACGCCTGATGCGAAGACGGCGTTCCTGTTCACGCGGGTGGGCCTGGCCGGTTGCGACATGGGGGCTTGCGCCATGCTGCCGCGCATCATCGGTCAGGGCCGGGCGGCGGAATTGCTCTACACCGGCCGCACGATGAGTGCGGAGGAGGGCGAGCGCTGGGGCTATTACAACCGGCTTGCGCCTGCCGCAGATCTTGAGACGGAGGCGCTCGAACTTGCCCGGCGCCTCGCCGCAGGCCCCACCTTCGCCCACGGCATCACCAAGACCCAGCTCAACCAGGAATGGTCGATGGGGCTGGAACAGGCCATCGAGGCGGAAGCGCAAGCCCAGGCCATCTGCATGCAGACGCAGGATTTCCACCGCGCCTACAAGGCGTTCGTCGCCAGGGACAAGCCGGTGTTCGAGGGCAACTGACATGGCGGACCGCAGCTTCCTCGACTGGCCCTTCTTCGAACCCTGCCACCGCGAGCTGGCGGCGGCGCTGGAGGAGTGGTGCGTGGCCAACCTGCCGGTAGATCACGCAGACGTTGATGCGGCCTGCATCGCGCTTGTGGCCAAGCTTGGCGAAGATGGCTGGCTGAAGCACTCGGCGATCGATCCGGACCACCCGGGCGCGCTGGACGTGCGCTCGCTGTGCCTGATCCGCGAGACGCTGGCGCGCCATGACGGACTGGCCGATTTTGCCTTCGCCATGCAGGGTCTCGGCACTGGCGCGATCTCCCTGTTCGGATCAGCCGGGCAGCGCGAGTGGCTGAGGAAGTCCCGCGCCGGAGAGGTGCTGACAGCGTTCGCATTGAGCGAGCCGCGCTCAGGCTCCGACGTTGCTGCGATGGACATGACGGCCACGCGTGATGGCAATCACTTCGTGCTCGACGGCGAGAAGACATGGATCTCCAATGGCGGTATCGCTGGCCTGTATTGCGTGTTCGCCCGCACCGGCGAGGGGTCGGGAGCAAAAGGCCTGTCATGCTTCCTGGTGCCGGCGGATACGCCGGGACTGGAAGTTGCCGAGCGGCTGGAGGTGATTGCGCCGCACCCGCTGGCGCGGCTTTCCTTCAACAAGGTGCGGGTACCGGCCGACGCAATGATCGGTGAGCCGGGAGCCGGCTTCAAGGTCGCCATGGCGGTGCTGGACGTGTTCCGCTCGACGGTAGGCGCAGCCGCGCTGGGCTTTGCGCGTCGGGCGCTGGACGAAACGCTTGACCGGGTCCGCGAACGCCAGCTGTTCGGCGCGCCGATGTCGGAACTCCAGATGGTGCAGGGCCACGTTGCTGACATGGCGCTTGATGTGGATGCCAGCGCACTGCTGGTTTACCGGGCTGCCTGGACCAAGGATACGGGTGCTGCCCGCGTCACCCGCGAGGCGGCGATGGCGAAACTCCATGCCACGGAAACCGCCCAGCAGGTGATCGACAAGGCCGTGCAGTTGCACGGTGGCGACGGCGTCAGGTCGGGCCACATCGTCGAAAGCCTGTACCGTGAAATACGCGCACTGCGCATCTACGAGGGGGCGTCGGATGTGCAGAAGGTGGTAATTGCCCGCCAGATGCTGTCAGGAGGTTGACCCGCGATGAACCTGTTGCCCAGTGCCCACACCGATACCTTCGCCCGGGACAACCTGCCCCCCTTCAGCCAGTGGCCGGAGCTGCGGCTCGACGGGTTCACCTATCCGGACAGGCTCAACGCTGCGGTGGAGCTCACCGACCGCATGGTCGAGCAGGGCTTCGGCGACCATGAGGCGCTGATCGGCAACGGCCGCCGGCGCACCTACAAGGAGCTGGCCGACTGGACCAACCGGCTGGCTCATGCGCTGGTCGAGGACTATGGCGTGAAGCCCGGCAACCGGGTGCTGATCCGCTCGGCCAACAACCCGGCCATGGTGGCCTGCTGGCTGGCCGCCACCAAGGCCGGTGCGGTGGTGGTCAACACCATGCCGATGCTGCGGGCCGGAGAGCTCAACAGGATCGTCGACAAGGCCGAGGTGTCACTGGCCCTTTGCGACAC
>JAZBOA010000292.1:0-2092 GCA_036350935.1 Anderseniella sp.
AACCCCTGCTTTGTTTGCTTGACGGCTTTAAACCTGTTGCCAATCGCTATATTAGCCTTTGGCACAACCTGCAACAGCACTAAAGTTTTCATGCCCATGAGTGAGTTGAGTTTTGATCAGGCCTTCGAAGCGGCACACGGGCGCGCCATGGACGTGAGCCCGCTGGTGCGCCGCGTCACCTGCAACAATCCCGGCCCGTTTACCTTCAAGGGCACCAACTCCTACATCGTGGGCCGCGGCAAGGTCGCCATCATCGACCCGGGCCCGGAGGACGAAGACCAGCTTGCAGCGCTGCTCGACGCGGTGCGCGGCGAAACCGTTACCCACATCATCATCACCCATACGCATCGTGACCACTCGCCGCTGGCGCGCCAGCTGAAGGCCGCCACCGGCGCGGCCACCTATGGCTATGGCCCGCACGGATCAGGCCGGGCAGCCAAGGCGATCACCTCGGGCGACATCACGCTTGATGCGGCCGGCGATCATGCGTTCCAGCCAGACGTGACGGTGGATCATGGCGAGGTTATCGAAGGGGCCGGCTGGCGCCTCGAAAGCGTGTTCACGCCGGGTCACTGCTCCAACCACCTGGCGTTTGCGCTGCCGCAGGAGCGGGTGCTGTTTTCGGGCGATCACGTAATGGCATGGTCCACCTCGGTCATCGCCCCGCCGGATGGTCACATGGCGGACTACTTCGCCTCGCTGCGCACGTTGATGGAGCGGGCGGACGACAGGGTGTACCTGCCCGGCCACGGCCCCGCCAAGACCGAACCGCAGCGATTTGCCCGCGCCTTCCTGGGTCACCGGCAGATGCGCGAGAAGGCCGTGCTGCAGCGGCTGAGGGGCGGCGAGCGGACCATCATGGGCGTGGTCAGGCAGGTCTATGCCGGGGTCGACCCGAAGCTGCACAACGCCGCCGCGCTGTCGACGCTGGCGCACGTCGAGCACCTCATCGAACAGGGGCTGGTGAGAGCGCACGGGCCGCTGTCACTCGATACCGAGTATGAGGCGGCGTGAGCCGTGGGCAGGCGCATGGTCATCACCATCGTTGCACTTTTTGCTGCCGGCCTGGCGGCACTGATCTTCTGGGCCTGGACGCCGGACCTGCCGCGAAGCGCGCTTGAAGCGAAGTATCTCGAACAACCTGGAGAACTCATGGATGTGGCCGGCATGCGGCTGCACATGCGCGACCGTGGGCCACGCGCCGCACCCGCCGTCATCATGATCCATGGCACGGCATCTCACCTGCAAAGCTGGGACGACTGGGCGGCCGGGCTCCAGGACAACTTCCGGGTGGTGCGGATTGACCTGCCCGGCCACGGCCTTTCCGAACCGGACCCCACCGGCGACTACTCCGACGAGCGTAGCGTCGGATTGCTGCTGGCGCTGATGGACCGGCTCGGCATCAATGAAGCAAGCCTGATCGGCAGTTCGCTGGGCGGACGCATCGCCTGGCGGTTCGCAGCCGCCCGGCCGGAGCGCACGGCCAAGCTGGTACTGGTGTCGCCGGACGGGTTCGCCAGCCCCGGCTTCGAATATGGCAAGGCGCCGGAAGTGCCGGCCTCGCTCGGCCTGATGAAGCATTTCCTGCCGAAGCGGCTGCTGCGCCCGCAACTGGCTGCGGCCTATGGCGACGGGAGCCGGATGAGCGGGGCGATCCTGCAGCGTTATCACGATCTCATGCGGGCGCCCGGCAACCGCGAGGCGCTGCTGGAACGGCTGCGCCAGACGGTGCTAGAACCGCCCGAGCCCTACCTTGAGACGATCACCACGCCAACGCTGCTCGTCTGGGGCGAGCAGGACCGGATGATACCCGTCAGCAACGCTCAGGACTATCTGAAGGCGATGCCCAACGCCGAACTGGTGAGCTTTCCGGACGTTGGCCACGTGCCGCAGGAAGAAGCGCCGGAAAGATCGCTTGCACCGGTCAGGGCATTCCTGGGACGGCCATGACGCAAGGCCAGGTCAGCCCGCCGTCGGCAGCACGTAATCCTTGAACTGCTGGCGCAGGGTGAGCTTGGAGATCTTGCCGGTGGCGGTGTGCGGAATTTCGTCAACGAACGCCACGTCGTCCGGCATCCACCACCTGGCGATC
>JAZBOA010000293.1:0-7469 GCA_036350935.1 Anderseniella sp.
CTGCCAAACGAAGCCAACTTCATTGATGACCCGCGCCCCGATACGCCTGTGATGGCCGCAGGCAAGGAGCCGTGCATGGAGAACTGCAAGGAAGGTGAGGTGAAGATCATCAACCGCGCGGCGGTACTCGATGTGACGCCGGAAGAACAAGCCGAAGCCGGCAAGGGCGCGGTGGACTGAGCCTCCGTCCCGACCGGATTGGCAGTTGCCTGACTTGAACGGCCGCACCATTTGCATGGTGCGGCCTTCTTTTTCCTGCAGGTTGAAACCGCAGGGCAGCAATGACGCCTTGGCCGGTTGACGCCAGCAGGCCTTCGGCGCAAGAAAGTCCTGTAGTGAAAACCGCAAGGAAGCCGCCATGTCCGAGCCCTGCATCATCTGCGTCGCCATCACCGGTTCGGTGCCGAAGAAGGCCAACAACCCGGCCGTGCCGATCACCATAACCGAGCAGATCGAGTCAACACACGAGGCCTTCGAAGCCGGCGCCAGCATTGCCCATTGCCACGTGCGCAACGATGACGAAACGCCAACATCGGATCCGGACAAGTTCGCCCGGCTTGGCGAGGGCCTGCGCAAGCACTGCCCGGGCATGATCATCCAGTATTCAACCGGCGGCCGGTCCGGATCGGGCCGCGAGCGCGGCGGCATGCTGCCGCTGAAGCCCGACATGGCCTCGCTGACGGTGGGCTCGAACAACTTCCCCACCCGCGTCTACGAGAACTCGCCCGAGCTTGTGGACTGGCTGGCATCTGAGATGATCAAGTACGACATCAAGCCGGAGATCGAGGCGTTCGACCTCAGCCACATTTTCCAGGCTGTGAAGATGTCGGAAGACGGTCGGCTGAAGAAGCCGCTCTACGTGCAGTTCGTGATGGGCGTGAAGAATGCCATGCCGGTCGACAAGGAGGTTTTCGACTTCTACGTGAAGACCTTGAATCGCCTGGCGCCGGACGCCAGATGGTGCGGCGCCGGGATTGCACAGAACCAGATCGTGCTCAACGAGTGGTGCATTGCCGCTGGCGGTCATGCCCGCACCGGGCTCGAGGACAATGTCCGCCTCGACAAGGACCGGCTTGCGCCATCCAATGCGGCGCTGGTGAAACGTGCGGTGGAACTGTGCGAGAAGTACGAGCGCCCCGTCGCCACCTGGACCCAGGCCCGCGAAATGCTGGGCCTGCGCGCCGCAGCCTGACAGGAAACATATCCGCCATGTCGAAGGTCTTCCCCCGCCATACCAAGCTCAACCCCGCCGTCGCCGTCGCAGGTGACGGCCCCTACATCATCGACGCCGCCGGCAAGCGCTATCTCGATGCCTGCGGCGGGGCGGCCGTGTCCTGCCTCGGCCATTCGCCGGGACCGGTGCACGAAGCGGTCAAGGCGCAGCTCGACAAGCTTGCCTGGGCGCACACCAGCTTCTTCACCTCCGAGCCAGCCGAGGAACTGGCAGAGATGCTGATCGCGCGCGCACCTGAAGGCATCGACCGGGTGTATTTCGTGTCCGGCGGATCGGAAGCCACCGAGGCGGCCATGAAGCTCGCCCGGCAGTACTTCCTGGAAAAGGGCCAGCCGGAGCGGCGGCATGTCATTGCCCGCTGGCAGAGCTACCACGGCAACACGCTGGGCGCGCTCGCGGCCGGCGGCAACCGCTGGCGGCGCAAGCAGTTCGAACCGTTCCTGACCGCCGCCATGCACCACATCGACCCGTGCTATTACTGGCGCTGGGCAGCCGAAGGTGAAACGCCCGAAGCCTATGGCCTGCGCGTGGCCAACCAGCTTGAAGAGAAGATCCTCGAACTTGGCGAAGACTCGGTTGCCGCCTTCATCGCCGAGCCGGTGGTTGGCGCCACCCTGGGCGCTGTCGCGGCTGAGCCCGGTTACTATGCCCGCATTCGTGAAATCTGCGACAAGTACGGCGTGCTGCTGATCCTCGACGAGGTGATGTGCGGCATGGGCAGGACGGGCTCGCTGTTCGCCTCGGAGCAGTGTGACAACGTCCGTCCCGACATCGTGTGCATCGCCAAGGGGCTGGGAGCCGGCATCCAGCCCATCGGCGCCATGCTGTGCTCCAGCCAGATCTACGCGGCCATCGAGGCCGGCTCGGGCTTTTTCCAGCACGGCCACACCTATTTGGGTCACCCGGCGGCCTGCGCGGCAGGTGTTGCTGTACTCAGGGAAATCGAGGCGCGCAACCTGCTTTCCAATGTCAACGCCATGGGCGGCAAGCTGCTGAGCGCGCTGGAAGCCCGCTTCGGCCAGCACCCGAACGTTGGCGACGTGCGAGGACGCGGGCTGTTTCTGGGCGTCGAGCTGGTCGCTGACAAGGAAACAAGGCAACCGTTCGAGCCATCGCTGAAGCTCCACGCCGACATCAAGAAGCGGGCGCTGGCATCGGGCCTGATGTGCTATCCGATGGGCGGCACGGTGGACGGTCAGGCGGGTGATCACGTGCTGCTGGCGCCCCCCTACATCATCGATGACGCCCACGTCGCCGAGATCGTCGACAAGCTGGATGGCGCCATCACCGGTGCACTTGCCACGGCAAAGGCTGCCTGACCCGATGAGCAGGAAGCCCGCCGTGCCGCAACTTGGACAGGCCACCGCCCTGCCCGCCTCGCCCGAAGAGGCCACGCTTGAGCGCGTGCCGGCACCCCACCAGGGCGAGAGTTATCTCGTTCGCTTCACCGCGCCGGAATTCACCTCCATCTGTCCGGTCACCGGCCAGCCGGATTTCGCACACCTGGTCATCGACTATGTACCGGGCAAGTGGATCGTCGAATCGAAGTCGCTGAAGCTCTACCTCGGCTCCTACCGCAACCATGGCGCCTTCCACGAGGACTGCACGGTGCGCATCGGGCTCGACCTGAAGAAGCTGCTGTCACCCAAATGGCTGCGCATCGGCGGCTACTGGTATCCGCGCGGCGGCATCCCTATCGATGTGTTCTGGCAAACGGGCACGCTGCCCAAAGGCCTGTGGCTGCCCGACCAAGGCGTACCCACGTATCGCGGCCGGGGCTAAATGCAAAACGCGGCGGGCCTGACCGGGCCGCCGCGCCAAATCGATCGGTGAATGAGGACCTTTAGCGGTCGTTGCGGCGCTTCTGGCCAACCTGCGCCGACATGACGACCCTGCGGTCAACCGGACGGAACTGCATGGTGTCGCCGCCTTGAGCATTGATGGCGACGTACCAGTCGCCGTTCTGGACGATGGAGCCGCACTTGAACTTGCCGCGAGTCCAGGAGTTCCAGGATACGCAGAGCTTGTCATCCTCAAGCTTCCACACCCCCTTGTCTTCCTTGCCGAAGGCGCGGCCCATCATCGAGCCGTCTTCCTTCGCCGCGATCATCAGGACGTATCCGCCGGCAACCCGGGCCTCGTAGTGTCCTGGAAACAGGGCAGCTATGGCCTCGGGCTCAAGCGAAAGATCATTGGCGGTGGCTGGCAGACTAGACACGGCGAGGGCTGCGGCAATGGCAGCGGCTGCAGACAGTCTCATGAAATATCCCTCATTTCCTGGCCGCGTCGTCCAGTGCCCCTTGCAGACTGGTGGCGCAACTAACTTCAGATGGTCATTCAGCCTTGCAAGTTCAAGGCTCAGTTCACTGTCAGGGTTTATGGTTGCCATTCGCTTAACATCGCCTCCGAATTGGGCGATTTTGCAGCCGCATACAGACATTCGCTCCGGCTGACCGGCGGCAACCAATGATTCACCACACCCCTTTACGGGCGCGAAACCCAAACCGGGCATGCTCGTCCGGCTCGCACCAGGCAGTCATGGGGGACACAATGAGCATCGCCGAAGCTGGCTACGGCCCGAACCTGTCACGCAGTTTTCTTGATCCCGAAATCGTTCAGCGCGTGCTGAAGATCTCCGATTTCGTGGTGCTGTTCATCGGCACGTCAGCGCTGGTGCTGCAATCGGCGCTGGCCCTGGAACCAGACAGCGCCACAATGATGACCTTCGGCGCCATGGTGATGGTGTTCTCCAGCCTCCTCGCGCTGCGCGGAGTCGGCGCCTATCATATCAGGTCGTTGACGCGCCCATGGCGCTCCACCCTGATCGCGGCCGGGTTTACGATGCTGGCCGGCATTGCGGGTTTTGTCCTGACCCGCACTTTCATGTACGATCTGCCAGTCGAATGGCTTGCAGGCTGGATGGTGATACCAGCCCTGCACTTCTCCATCTCCCGCTTCGCCACGGCAAGCTGGCTCAAGCCACGCGTGGCCAACGGCATGCTGCGGCAGCGCATCGCCATTGTCGGCGGCGGCAAGGCGGCGGAAGAGGCAATCAATATCCTGGAGCGGTCGGCGAACCTCGAGATCGACATTGTCGGCCTGTTCGATGACCGCGACGACGAGCGCTCGCCCGCCTCGGTTCGCGCCCACCGCAAGCTGGGCCGCATTGGCGAGTTGGCCGCTTACGCCCGGCAGAACCGCATCGATCTGATCGTGGTGGCGATCCCGCTGTCGGCGGAGGAGCGCCTGCTGCAGGTGCTGAACAGGCTGTGGGAACTGCCGGTGGACATCCGCATTTCCGGCCAGTCCTCGAAACTGCGCTTTGCGCCCACGGCCTATGAATATCTCGGCGACCTGCCAATGCTGTCGGTGTTCGACCGTCCGCTGGCCGGCTGGTCCGCCATCCTCAAGTCCGCCATGGACCGGGTAATCGGATTGCTCGCCATCATCGCGCTGTCCCCGCTCATGCTGGCGGCGGCCGCCGCCATCCGGCTGGAATCGAAGGGTCCGGTGCTGTTCAAGCAGAAACGCTATGGCTTCAACAACGAGCTCGTCGAAGTGTGGAAATTCCGCTCCATGTATACCGAGATGAGCGATGCCAATGCCGTGAAGCTGGTAACGAAGGACGATCCGCGGGTGACCCGGGTCGGCCGCTTCATCCGCAAGACCTCCATTGACGAACTTCCGCAGCTGTTCAACGTGCTGCAAGGTGAGCTGTCGCTGGTAGGCCCCCGTCCGCACGCCACGCAGGCCAAGGCCGCCACCGAACTGTACGAACAGGTGGTGGATGGTTACTTCGCCCGTCACAAGGTCAAGCCCGGCATTACCGGCTGGGCGCAGATCAATGGCTGGCGCGGCGAGACGGACACCCACGACAAGATCGCCAACCGGGTGAAGTACGACCTTGAGTATATCGATCGCTGGTCGATCTGGCTCGACCTGCGCATCCTGATCAAGACGCCGTTTGCGCTGCTCTCACCGGCCAACAAGGCAGGCGCATACTGAGTTACCACTCTGTACACGCACCTGCTGCGACGTCTTCAACCTGAAATGGAAGCCCGTTAGGGTGTGCCCGCGGCGGACAGATTCCTGTCCGCCCAAGCGATAACGCAACTCAGAGGGCTAGTTTCATGGAATCCATCATTGCACAGGTCATCGGCGGCGCCATCGGCGGCGGCGCGGGCGGCAAACTCATCGGCGGCTCCAACATGGGCCAGGTCGGCAACATCCTGGCAGGCGCCGTGGGCGGCGTCGGTGGCGGCACCATTCTCAGCCAGGTCCTGCCGGGCCTGCTGGGCGCGGCTGGCGGCGATGCCGGCACCGGCATCAACATCGGCGCCATGGCCGGCCAGCTGGTTGGCGGTGGTGTTGCCGGCCTCGTGGTGCAGGCCATCGTCGGCATGGTGGTCAACAAGATGAAGGGCTGATCGCCGGAACAATCCGGCACGCAAGCAACAAGGCACCTGGAGCAGACTGCTTCAGGTGCCTTTTCCGTTTGAGCTGATGCTGACGGAAACGATCAGCTGAAGGTATCGCAGGCTGATATGCTGCCTGTATCGATGCCGCGCTTGAGCCAGGACATCCGCTGCTCGGAAGTGCCATGGGTGAAGCTTTCCGGCACCACGTAGCCCTGGCTGCGCCGCTGCAGCCGGTCGTCACCGATGGCCGAGGCCGCATTAAGCCCCTCCTCGATGTCGCCCTCCTCCAGCAGGTGCTTGTTGTCGCGGGCCCAGACACCGGCGAAACAATCCGCCTGCAGCTCCATCCGCACCGACAGCTGGTTGGCCACCTCCTGGGGTGAACGCATGCGCGCCGCCAGCACCTTGTCGGCGATGCCGAGCTGGTTCTGCACGTGATGGCCAACCTCGTGGGCAATAACGTAGGCGTAGGCGAAGTCACCGCCTGCCCCCAGTTTTGCACGCATGTCCTGGAAGAAGGTCAGGTCGATATAAACCTTGCTGTCGCGGGGGCAGTAGAACGGTCCCATGGCCGACTGAGCATTGCCGCAGGCCGACTGGACAAAGCCGGAGAACAGCACCAGCCGGGGAGCTTGGTAGACGCGGCCGTTCTCCTGGAAGATCCGCGTCCAGGTCCGCTCGGTGGTGCCCAGCACCTTGCCGGCAAACTGGCCCCATTCATCATTGGTTGCCGTTCCAGTGCCGGAAGGCGATTGCGGGACTTGCTGGGTCTGCTGCTGTTGAGGCGAAAGATTGCCGCTCAGCATGTCCAGCGGGTTGATGCCGAACACCAGCCAAAGGATGCCGAGGATAATGATCGTGCCGATGCCAATGCCACCGCCACCGCGCCGGCCCATCGGAACGCGAATGCCGCCACGGCCAAAGCCACCGCCCTGACCTCGCCGGTCTTCGACGTTCGAACTGGATTTCTCATCATCTAGGCGCATGGCCCGTCTCCTGCAAACTCACCATTCCCGCCGCCGAGTTTACACTTCAATCGCGCAGGGTCTGCAACAGATAACTCGCAACGCCCGGTTTCAAAATGCGAAGGGCGCTCCGGTCCGGAGCGCCCTCTGCAATCTTGCAAATACTGCCTTCGATCAGCCCTGCTGTGCCGGCTGCTTGCTGCCGGAGCGTTTGTACTTGTTCCAGCCGAACTTGAACAGCGGCAGCAGGATCAGGATAATCGCGATCACCGTGATCGGTCCGGCGATCGGACGGGTCAGGAAGATGGTCGGATCACCCGATGACAGCAGCAGTGACTGGCGCAGCGTCGGCTCGGTGATCGGCCCCAGCACGATGGCCAGCACGGCCGGTGCTACGGGATAGTCCAGCTTGCGCAGGAAGAAGGCGCCGATACCGAACACCAGCATCAGCCACACGTCATGCATGTCGCGGGTCGCCGCGTAGCCGCCAACCACCGAGAGCACGAAGATCATTGGCGCCAGGATGGTGAAGGGCATGCGCAGCATCCAGATGAATACCGGGATGAAGGCCAGGTTAACTACGAGGGCGAAGAAGTTGGACACGTAGAACGAGCCAATCAGACCCCACACGAACTCGCTCTGGTCAACGAACAGGCGCGGGCCGGGGGTGAGGCCCCAGATCACCATGCCGCCCAGCAGGATCGCGGTGGTGGGCGAGCCCGGGATGCCCAGGGTCAGCATCGGCAGCATGGAGCCGGTCGAAGCCGAGTTGTTGGCCGCTTCCGGCGCGGCGACGCCGTCAGGATGGCCCTTGCCATACTCCTGCGGGTTTCTCGAAATCATTTTGGCCAC
>JAZBOA010000294.1:0-13956 GCA_036350935.1 Anderseniella sp.
CCAGTGTTAACCATAACTCCAGACCAAGGAAACCACGATGTATTCCCTCACCAAGCGTGTTTCTCTGGCGGCGGCTTCTGCGGTTGTCCTTTCGCTGAGTGCCCTCCCCGCCTTTGCTGCAGACCTCGATCTGCCCCCGCCGCCGCCGCCGCTGCCTGAGCTCCGCGCTTCGGTCACCGACTGGTCGGGCCTCTATATCGGCGCCCAGATCGGCGTTGGCTGCCTCGAAGCCAACTACATTCCCCCGGTCGGCACCGATCCCAACATGGCGGGCTGCGCCGGCATGGGCGGCGTCTATGGCGGTTACAACTACCAGATCGGCTCCTCCTTCGTCGTTGGCTTCGAAGCTGACTACTCCGCTTCCTTCGACGGCCACCTGTTCTTCGCCCCCGGGCCTGAAGACACCAACTACTACCTGGACGACCTGACAACCGTACGCGCCCGCCTCGGCTGGCTGGCCAATGACAGCACCATGCTGTTCGCAACCGGTGGCGTGGGCTGGATGGGTACCACGTTCGACGGTCTCGTCGGCCCCGACGCCCACTTTACAGAGGACTCACAGGTGCTGTTCGGCTGGGTCGCTGGCGGCGGCATGGAAACCAAGATCACCGACAACTTCCACGTCAAGGCCGAGTATCTCTACGGCCAGTTTGAAGACGGCGGCTACGACCTCACCGGTGATGGCTGTGCACTCAGCTGCGTGGTGGACATGAACGTCGACGACTTCCACTCGTTCAGGGTTGGCGCCAGCTACAACTTCAACTTTGGCGGCGGTTACACCGCTGTGCCCACCAAGTGGTAATCTCGCACTGATTTCTGCAAACAATCTTGTGAGTTGGGTGAGCCGGCTCTCCTTCGGGAGGGCCGGTTCTTGTCATTGCGGCTCGCCCTTGATGCTTGCGTAGCGCCAGAACCGCAGCTCGGCGCGCGGCGCCTCGTCCGGGACCGGGTCGAAGCCGCTTGTGCCCCATGGATTGCAGCGGCCGATCCTGAAAAAGCCCAGCCAGAACCCGGCCCACGCGCCGTGCCGGCCTATCGCCTCCATGGTGTAGCTGGAACAGGTCGGCAGATGGCGGCAGGTGCGCCCGAAAAACGCCGACAGCGTCAGCTGATAGACGCGGATAAGCATCATCATGGCGCTTGCGGCAATGCCCGGGTTGGTCTTCTTCTGCACCGTGTTCATCCGACATCTTCAACTGCAAGCCGCGAGCGCTGAACCATGGCACAATCCAGACCCAACATTCTCTTCATCATGGTCGACCAGCTGGCCGCTCCGTTCCTCGCCGCCTATGGCCACAAGGTGGTGAAGACCCCGAACATCGACAAGCTGGCAGCCCGGGGCGTCGTCTTCGAGAACTTCTACTCGCCCAGCCCGCTGTGCGCGCCGGCGCGAGCGGCCATGATGTCGGGCCAGTTGCCCTCGCGCAACCGCGTCTATGACAATGCCGCCGAATTCGCGTCGATGACGCCAAGCTTCGCCCACTATCTCCGCCTGCAAGGCTATCGCACCTGCCTGTCCGGCAAGATGCACTTTGTCGGTCCCGACCAGTTGCACGGCTTCGAGGAACGCCTCACCACCGACATCTACCCGGCCGACTTCGGCTGGACGCCCGACTGGCGAAAGGCCCAGGAGCGCGTCGACTGGTGGTACCACAACCTGCTCTCCGTCAAGCAGGCCGGCATTGCCGAACAGACAAACCAGCTCGAATATGACGATGAAGTGGGCTTCCAGGCGGTGCGCCGCATCTATGACTATGCCAGGAACCCTGACCAGCGCCCGTTCTGCCTCGTCGCCTCGTTCACCCACCCGCACGACCCTTACGCCGCCCGCGCGAAATACTGGAACATGTATGACGAGGCGGACATCGATTCCCCTGCCATACCCTGCCCCGGCTATGACAGGCTGGACCCGCACTCGCAGCGGCTGTGGAAGGTGTCGGCCATGGACGACTACGACATCACGGATCAGGACACGCTGAACGCCCGGCGCGCCTATTACGCCAACATCACCTACCTCGATGACCACGTCGGAAAGCTGCTGGCGACCCTGGAAGACTGCGGTCTCGCCGACGACACGGTGATCGTGTTCACCTCCGACCACGGCGACTTCATGGGCGAGCGCGGCCTGTGGTACAAGATGAGCTTCCTCGAGCATTCCGCCCGCGTGCCCTTGATCGTTCACTTCCCCAGCCGCTTCAAGCCGCGCCGGGTCAGCCAGCCTGCCTCGCTGCTCGACATACTGCCCACCCTGTCGGACATTGCCGGTCATGGCGCCCATGCCGCCACGCTGGATGGCCGCTCGCTGCTGCCGTTGCTCGATGGCGCAGCCGAAGACGCCGCCGCCCCGATATTCGGCGAGCTTACCTGTGAAGGCTGCGTTGCGCCGGTATTCATGGTGCGCCAGGGCAACTGGAAGCTGATCACCTGCAGGACCGACCCCGACCAGCTTTACGATCTGGCCAGCGACCCGCATGAGCGGACGAACCTTGCCGAACATCCTGATCACGCCCAGACCATGCGCAAGCTCAAGGGCATGGCGGCGGCCCGCTGGAACCCGGCAAGGCTTGAAAGCGAAATCCGCGAAAGCCAGTTGGTGCGCCTCACCGTCTGGCACGCCCTGCGGGAAGGCAAGTGGTATCCGTGGGACTACCAACCGCTACGCGACGCTTCAGAGCAGTACATGCGCAACCACAAGGACCTGAATGTGCTGGAAAAAACGGCGCGTTATCCGGTGCCGCCCCAACCGGAAAAGAAATCAGGCTGATTGCGCCTCATCCGCCTGTGCTTGCGCCTTGCCCTCGGCCATGTCGAGCGCCTTGACCACCGCATCGAAGGTCAGCAGCGTCGAGGCGTGGCGCGCCTTGAAATCGCGCACTGGCGTGAGCGCCTGCAGGTCCGCCCAGCGGCCGTCCGGCGCCGGCCCGTTTTCCTTGAGCATGGCATGCATCTGCTCGCGAAGCGCCCGCAGGTCATCGGCGGTGGTCCCGATAACGTGCCGCGCCATGATCGAAGACGATGCCTGGCCAAGCGCGCAGGCCTTCACGTCATGGGCAAAATCCGTCACAACGCCGTTTTCCAGCTTCACATCGACGGTAACCTTCGATCCGCACAGCCTGGAATGGGCTACCGCTGTGCCATCGGGCGCGTCGAGCCGCCCGAGCCGTGGAATATCGGCTGCAAATGCAAGGATCTGCTTGTTGTAGATGTCGTTCAGCATGATGCTTGTGAATATGGAGTTGCTTTTGTTGTATTGCCAGAGGTTTCCTACCATATGAAGGACGCATCGGCCAAAGGCCGCCATGGCGCCGGGACGGGCTACTTCTGGTTTTGCACATGGCCTCAACCGGTGGTAAACATTCCAGTTCCGCCTCTGGTGGTAAAAAGTTGCCGGCATCGGGGAACCCGTATCACTGGTAGAGCATTTGAGTGGGGTGCAAACGGGTATGCCGTCTAACTCAATCAAACCGTCCGAGGTTATCATGGATGCTGTCGTAAAGCGCCTCAAGCCAACCCAGCCGGATATCGGCGCTGGTCCCGATGTCGCCAAGCCGTCTGAGGAAGAGGCGCTTGCAGCCGTGCGCACCCTGATTGCGTGGGCAGGCGACGACCCGCAGCGTGAAGGCCTGCTTGATACCCCGAAGCGCGTGCTGAAGGCGTACGTCGAGCTGTTCTCCGGCTATCAGATCAGCGGCCGCGACGTGCTGGAACGCACCTTCGAGGAAGTCGGCGGCTACGACGACATCGTGCTGGTGCGCAACATCGAGTTTTTCTCGCATTGCGAACACCACATGGTGCCGTTTGCAGGCCACGCCCACATTGCCTACCTGCCGACCGACGGTGTTGTAGGCCTGTCCAAGCTCGCCCGCGTGGTGGAGGTGTTCAGCCGCCGCCTGCAGACCCAGGAAAACCTGACGGCCCAGATCGCTCACGCCATCGACATGCAGCTCGATACCCGTGGGGTCGCAGTCATGCTTGAGGCCAAGCACCACTGCATGAGCATGCGCGGCGTGCAGAAGCGCGATGCCTCAACCATTACCACCCGCTTCACTGGCGAGTTCAAGGCGCAGGCCCACCAGCAGGCCCGTTTCATGGAGATGATCCGCTATCGCAAGGCGGATTGAACCGCAGCCTTGACCAAAACAGCCTTCCCCTCGCCCGGCAGTGTTGACGACATCGAGGAAGGCCGTGTGTTTGCGCCCCGCTTTGGTGCCGACGGCCTGATCCCTGCCATGGCGGTGCAGGCCGGAAGCCAGGCGCCGTTGATGTTCGCCTGGATGAACGCCGAGGCGCTGGCTCTCACTCTCGAAACCCGCATCGCCCACTACTATTCGCGTTCGCGCGGCAAGCTATGGAAGAAGGGCGAGACGTCCGGCCAGTTTCAACGGGTCGTTCGCATTCGCACCGACTGCGACCAGGACGTGGTTGTGCTGGATGTAGAGGTGGCCGGCGATGGCGCCGCCTGTCACACGGGCCGCGCCACCTGCTTTTATCGCGAGGTAACGCAGGACGGCAGCCTGCTCACCATAGATGGCGAGCGTCTGATCGATCCGGACGAGGTCTACCGCAAGACTTGAACAGCCTTAGGGTCAGGACCCTAGCTGTTGAACGTTGCCCAGGTGGGTGACGCGGCTGCAGGTTGCGGCTGCAACTGCGGCTGCGTCGGGACAGTCATGTGCTGAGGCTGCAGCTGATGCATGCCGGCACTCCCTGCATGCTGTGACGGCAACGGCGCGGGCTGGCCGGGCTGCGCAAAGGCTGCAGCTGGCGGGATGTCCGGCACGGAAGGATAAGGTGATGGCCAGTGGCCTTGCTGCTGCGGCGGCGCCGCATGAGCGGCAGGCGCCTGGTAAGGTTCATGCTGAACCTGAGGCGGCGCCTCATGCCACTGCCCGGCAGGTTGTACCTGCTGCGGCTGAGGTTGCGGCTGCAGTGGCTCCGGCATTGCCTGCGGCTGCATCTGCAGTGTCTCCGGCATTGACTGCGGCTGCGGCTGTGGCTGTGGCTGAAGCTGGAAGGCCAGCGGCTGTGGCATCGCCACAGGCTGCTCCTGCACCTGCGCTGGAGGTTGCGGCTGCGCCTGCTGTGGCGGCGAACCCGGCACGGGCGGCGCGGTCACTGGTTGTTCCGGCTGCGCGGCCGCCTCCGCGGCATCGGCGTTCGCTTCGCCTCCGCCAAGCGCGGTCACCAGCAACTCCGTCAGATCCTGCACGGTCACCAGCCCCTTAATCCGGCTGCCCTCGGCAACCAGCGCAAAGTCGCTGCCGGTTTCAGTCACCAGTTCAAGCAGCTCGATCAGTCCGTCGCCGCTCTGGCACACCGGCACCTGGTCGCGCATCAGCTCCTGGGCCATCATCTGCATCACCGAGGAACCAAGCCGTCCTGAGGCATGAATGATGTCGCGATGCGACAGCACTCCCCTCAGTTCGCCGCGCGAGGTCAGCACCAGTACGGCGGGCGACTGTGTCGAGCGAAGATACGCACACACGTCAACGATCATGGATGTGTCGAGTGTGGCGGGGATACCGCGCCCGAAGGTTTCGATGATGGATGCTGCGTTCATGACCTGGACTGGCAAAAAACGTTGATTTGCGTGCTTTTTTTCTCAGTAAACCAATCTCGCACGAAACCATTAACCAGTCGTTTCAGTCCCTGCCCCAGCTGCGCTGCCGGCCCCGGCTGTCAAACAGCGGAAATGCCAGCAATCCGGTCAGGAAGCCGCCCAGGTGCGCCTCCCAGGCAATGCGGCCTTCGGTGAGGATGCCGCTGCCTGCGGTCAGCACGTCGATGCCAAGCCAGATGACGAGAAAGATAACCGCAGACCTGTTGGAAAACAGCCGGATCAGCGGTTCGGGCGGCGCCTGTGACACGTCTCGCTGCATGATTGTGCGCAAGGTGCCGCCGTGGGCAAAGATCAGCCGCACCGCAATGGCCATCTGGCCCGCGATCGCCCCGGATGCCCCAACCAGCACCAGCTCCTGCCCCCAGTTCAGCGCCAGGGAAAAACTCGCCGCCACCACCGCTGCCAGCGCGCTGAAGCCGAGAAAATTCACCGCGCCGAGCCGGCGCGCGGCGACCGATCCGAACGCCAGCATCCAGAACGAGTTCATCGCCAGGTGCATCCAGTCACCATGTACGAAACCATAGCTGACGAACTGCGTCACCCGCGCAACCTCGCCACCGGGCAACCCCTCTCCGCCTTCCATCAACCGCACCGGAATGAAAGCCAGCGCCAGCAGCAGCCAGTTGGCCAACTGGTCACCGGCGAACTGGATAACAAGATGGACCACCATGAAAGTGCCAGCCAGCCACAACACCACAGGCGGCGCGTTGAACAGCGGTTCCGGCACTGCCGCACCGGGTTCCGATGCGTAGCCTGGCCCGTCTGGCCGCAGCTCATCGTCAAACCGGCCATGGTCCGGATGATCCGGCTTTTGTTCGTTCATGTGGAGATTGCGCCTCCCGGGGCAGATCAGTTTGGCACGCGGCCTGCATCCATCTTCACACAGAGTTCAGCTTTGAAACAGCGTGGACGGCAGACGCGAACAGGCAGAAGACTTATGGCAAGCAAGACACACATTTTCAACAACGGCCCCGATGAAGCGGCAATGCACCCCGCAAGCCGGTCCCTGCTTCGCACCTGGGAGCGCCTGCGCGGCGAGAGCAGTGCTCCAAAACGGTCAGACGTTACCATGCGTGATCTGTCCAGCATATTGCCATGGGTCTGCATCCTGCACCGTGATCCGCAGCAGATGGCCTATACATGGCGCCTCGCCGGCAGCGGCGTTTGCGAAACCTGGGGCCGCACGCTCACCGGGCTGCCAGCCTTCAACGACTGGCCAAGTTTTGATGGCGAAACCATCGTTCGCGGCCTCGACACGGTAGTTGGCATGAAACAGCCTTGCGTTGGCCGCTTCCTCGCACGCTCCTTCGGCGGCCGCGAAGTCGGCTTCGAGTTTGCTGCCGTGCCGGTGATCGCCAACGATGGCGAGAGCGTACATGTGCTGGCCACCTTCGCCACCTTCCGCGACCAGCGGCGGATCAGCGGCGATCCGCTGGTGGATTTTGAAATCCGGCGCATCCGCATCCTGTGGAGCGACCAGTTGCCTGGTGCACCGACCACAACGTCGCCTGCCTACAGCAACAACGACGTCCGGCGCATCAATTCCAGCTTTCTGCGCGTAATTGACGGCGGCAAAACCTGAATACGGACCGCCGTTCCAGGTGACGTCCGGTGAAACAAATTGCCGGACCAAAGCGTATTCTTAACAAAGCATTCACACCAACCGACTTAAGGTTGCGGAGGCTGGTTATGGAATTTTTCCACTAACCCGCGCGGGGAGAGACAATCAACCGCCTCTCAACAAGGAACACTGTCGTGAATGCTTTTTCGCTTTCCGCCAATGCGGGCATGTTTGACGACTCTGCCGAACCTGCCGGCAATCGTATTCTCTTCGGCCGCTTCATGCTGCCGGACATGAGCGAGCATCCCTGCCAGGTTGGCTCCATCAATGCCGACGGCGTGGTCCTGCTGACCGACATTTCTGCTGACGCCGGCACCGCCATCATTGCCTATCTGGATGATATCGGCCGCGTCGACGGCACCGTGACCGGCAAACAGCCCAGTGGATTCCACATCGCTTTCAACCTGACCGGCGCGCGCCGCGAACGGATGGAAAAGCGCATCGAATGGCTGCAGGAATCCAGCCCCGATCAGCGCCGTCACGACCGCTTCAAGCCAAAGGAAACGGTGTCGCAGATCACCCTCGCCGACGGACGCGAGTATGACTGCGAGGTTCTCGACATCTCGATCTCGGGCGCAGCCATCAAGAGCCACGTACTGCCGTCGATCGGCACCTATGTGAACCTCGGCAAGATGCGCGGCCGGGTGGTGCGTTACACCGCCGACGGTTTCGCCATCGAGTTCATCCGCAAGATGGACCCGTCCAACCTCAAGCTGCACGCCCAGCTTTAGATCACCAGGCCACTGGCTGACATGTAGCCCGCCCGAGCCCGGCTCCGGCGGGCTTCTTGTTGGCCGGGATGCGCCGCTTTACAGGCCCCGTCAACGTTTTGCTCACCAGTTAGCACAGGCTTCATGATTAACGGATTTCGCTGGCATCGATTCAAATCCGGCACATCTGTTTAGCTGAATCTCAAATCGGCCCCGCTACGCTTCAATCCAATAACAAAGGGATTGGGGCGTCAAAATGAACATTCTCAAGGGGACAGCTATATGTCTGGCGTTATGCGCCATGGCATTGCCGGCAACAGCCTACACCACTTCAAATTCAGCCAACCTGGCATCGCCGGATGCCGTTCACGCACCAGCATTCGGGGTCACGCTGCCGCCGATCGGCTACGTGCAGTTCTGCGCCCGCTACAAGGACGAGTGCCGTGAAACGGGCCGCGGCGACCAGCAGGCCGAGCTGAACGAACGCACCTGGTCGCAGATCGTTGAAGTCAACTCGTACGTGAACACCAAGATCGAACCGGCCACCGACCTCGACCTGTACGGCACAGTGGAGCGGTGGGAATACCCGGCCGTTGCCGGTGATTGCGAAGACTATGTGCTGCTCAAGAAGCGCTACCTGGAAGGCCTGGGCTTTCCCGCCGAAAGCCTGCTGATCACCGTGGTGCTCGACGAGAGCGGCGACGGCCACGCAGTGCTGACGGTGCGCACCGACGGCGGCGACTTCATTCTCGACAACCGCCGCAACACGGTGCTGCGCTGGTCGGAAACCGGCTACCAGTTCCTCAAGCGCCAGTCGCAGCAGAACCCGCGCATCTGGGTGTCGATGACCAGGCAGCATTCGCGCAGCAACGAAACAACCGCCGGAGCGAACTGAAGCAACGCGCACGGCGAAACACCAATACGAAACGGCCCGGTCGGCGTCCCCTCCCCATCCCCCACCAGACCGGGTCCCAGGGGCCAGCATCGATCCCACCCGATGCTGGCCCCGTCCCTTTTTCAGCTCTCGTGACAATCAGCTTTCGATGAGCTTCAGGCCGTTCTGCCTCGCATAGCGATGCACCTTGTCGACATAGGTGGCCGCCGCCTTGGCCAGCATGGCCTCGGCTTCCGGCCCCAGCGTCTTGACCACCCGTCCAGGCGCTCCCAGCACCATCGAATTGTCCGGTATCTCCTTGCCCTCGCCGATCAGCGCGTGTGCGCCCACGATGCAGTTGCGCCCTACCACCGAGCCGTTCATCACCGTCGCGCCCATGCCGATCAGCGAACCGTCGCCGATGCGGCAACCGTGCAGCATGGCGAGGTGGCCAACTGTCACCCGGTTGCCGATGCTGATGGGGAAGCCCGGGTCGGTATGCAGCACGCAATTGTCCTGGATGCTGGTTTCTTCGCCGATGGTTATCGGATCGTTGTCCCCGCGGATCACCGCGTTGAACCATACGCTCGACAGCTTGCCGATGGTGACCTTGCCGATCACCTCGGCGCTGGGCGCAATGTAGTATGGCTCATCGCCCGGCAAGCTTGGGCGGTGGCCTTCGAATTCATAGATGCTCATCTGGTCTCCCGGCATTGGCAGCCCGCGCTGCGGCAGCCGGGCACAAGGCCCTGCCTCAGGCGGACATCATCATGTCGAGCAGCACGATTAGCACGATCCCGCTCATGAAACACCACAGCACTGCCGCCAGCAGCCCCAGTGCCGTCACGCCGGCATAACGCCAGCCGTGTTCCAGCTGGCGCAGCGCCGAACCGGCCAGGATCAGCGGCGCGGCGAACATCACGCCAAGCACGCGAAACGGCACCGTCAGCACCGGCCCCTCGTCAATGATCGACACAAAGGCCGGCCGCGTGGCGCCCAGCCATAGCCAGGCAGAATGCGTCAGTCCGGCGCCTGCAAGGCCAAACGCCATCACCAGCAGGAAGGTGTTGTAGTCCATCTCGCCAACTCCCCAAACTCACTCACACCCCCGCAAGACCATGGCCCAGCCGGGTTCATCGCAGCACACTTCGAGCCGCTTGCGCCAGCACCTTGCAACAGGCATACCAGTTTCGAAGTGTCACGTCCGGCAAGCTTGGGGTCAGCACCCCGGAACAAGCCACGAGCAAAGAAAAGCCATGCGCCGCCACCGCCAGCACGCCGGTCCCCAGGAGCGTTCAGTCGGACGCCTGGCGCTCAATCTTGCAGGGATGATCGTGGTCACCGCCGGCTTCATCCTGACGTGGCTGTTCCTTGCCGACCGTGACCTGCTGTTTTCCGCCCCTGCAGCCAAGTCAGACCCCCAAGCCGCCCCCGTCATGGCCCGCTACCGCTTCGACGGCGCCGAACTGACTGCCCCGACCAGGCTGGTCACCCGGGTCAACAAGCGCACCCTCGGCAACATCACCAAGCTCGACTTGCTGTTGCCCTTCCCCTATCAGCCCGGCACCGTGCCGTCGCTGCCTGAAAGTGCGGACGAGTTCGACAACTGGCTTATCCTGACGCTGGAAACCGGCATTCGCGATGAACTGACACCGGTCGAGCGCTATGGCGAGATCTACCCGGTCTATTTCGACGGCGAGCCGGAGCAGGTCGAAGGCAACCTGCTGCGCTACCGCTTCCGCGAAGGCACGCCCTATTCAGACCTGGTGTTGTACGTGGCGAATGCCGGCGGTAACCACGTGGTGCACCGGTGCGACCGCAAACCGTCGGTGCTGGGTCCGGTGCTGTGCGAGCGGACATTGCGTCTCACACCCGACATACGCCTGAAAATCCGCTTCGCCGAGATACACCTTGAACAATGGGCCGCCGTGGAGAGCAACGCCCGCCTCGCCATGGCCAACATGTTCCGAAGCTACCAGCCGCAGTAGAAGCCAAGGCCCTGAACGGCGCTACTCCAGGTCGTAATCGAGAATGGCCATGGAGAAGTTGTAGGACAGGTCGTCCGGGTCCTCGTCGTCGCGGAACACCACGCCGATGAACTCCTCACCCATGTAGACCTCGCAAGAGTCGTCCTTTTGCGGGCGCTGACGAAGCTGGATGGCCGGTTGCTTGAACGTCTTCTGGAAATACCGGGTCAGCTTGCTGATTTCGTCAGGGGTCATGTCTGCCTCTTGATTTGTTCACGGCGGCGCAACGGGCAAAAAGCCCCGCCGGAGCCGACTCGCACAGTAGCGGGCTGTTCCGGCGCGCACTGGTCTAGCCTTAATTGGCCACCGGGAACAAGCCCTGCCGGCGGCGTCACTCACCCTGCGGCACTGGCCGTTCGTCTTCCGGCAGCAGCTGGTCCATGATGCGGGCCGGTTCACTGCAGCCCGCATACCCCACCACCTTGGCCGGCACGCCGGCGACCGTGCGGTTGGGCGGCACGTCGTGCAGCACCACGGAACCCGCCGCCACGCGCGAGCAATGGCCGATCTCGATATTGCCGAGGATCGACGCCCCCGCCCCGATCAGCACGCCGTGGCGCACTTTCGGATGCCGGTCTCCGTCGGCCTTGCCGGTGCCGCCCAGCGTCACCGAGTGCAGCATCGATACGTTGTCCTCGACCACCGCTGTTTCACCAATCACTATAGAGTGGGCATGGTCGATCATGATGCCGCGTCCGATGCGGGCGGCGGGGTGAATGTCCACGCCGAAGATCATCGAGGACCGGCTCTGCAGGTAGTAGGCAAAGTCCTTGCGGCCCATCTGGTACAGCCGGTGGGCCATCCGGTACGTCTGCACAGCCTGGAAGCCCTTGAAATACAGCAGCGGGTCGATGTAGCGGTGGCAGGCCGGGTCGCGATCAAACACGGCAAGAATGTCCGCGCGCGCCGCCACGCCGATGTCGGGGTCGGCCTCCAGCGCATCCTCGAAGCCGTGCACGATCAGTTCCGCGCCGATGTCGGCATTGCCCAGACGCTGCGCCAGACGGTGGCACAGGGCTTCCTCGAAACTGTCGGGATTGAGCACCGATGTGAAAATGAACCCGCCAAGGCTGGTGTCGGCACGGGTGATGGCCTCGGCTTCCTCGCGAATGCGATCCCAGACCGGGTCGACGGTAGCAACCTGCGGAATGATCTGCTGCTTGGGCATGATGTGGCCTCCTTCGGGAGTGCCGCGCAAGACGACGGCGCCGGCGCGGCGGTTTCAGGCCCTTATGTACTCCCGAACCATGTCAGCGCCAAGTCAACTCGTCAAAGAAGGTGAGTAACGCATCCGTGAACACATCGTTCTTGTCGCCGGCCACCATGTGCCGCGCCCCCGCGATATCGGCAAATTCCGCGTGCGGAACCGCCTTCACGAACGCCTCCACCTCGTCCTCGCCCACCAGTTCGCTTTCCCGGCCCCTCACCAGCAAAACCGGCATTTTCAACCGCGCCGCCGCCTCGAAGCCCTTGCGCTCCACGTCGCGTGCATGTTTGGCAGGGTCTTCGCGGGTAATGATGAAGTTGGGATCCCAATGCCACCGGTACCGCCCATCGGCGTCCTTGCGCAGGTTCTTCGACAGGCCGGACAGGTTGGTCGGCCTGGGCCGGTGCGGCAGGTAGGCCGATATGGCGTCCGCAGCCTCCTCCACCGTGGCGAAGCCCTCCTCGGCGTGCTCCTGCATGAACCCGATGATCCGCGCCACGCCATCCACCCGCATCTTGGGCGTGATGTCCACCAGTACCAGCGCCGACATGGCCTCAGGCCCATGCGCGCTGCCGCCGGCAAACAGCCCGGCCAGCCCGCCCAGCGATGCGCCCACCACCGCCGGCACGAAGCCGGTCAGGCGGTGCAACTCGTCAAGCACGCACAGCATGTCCTCGGCAAACCACTCGAAGCTGTACTCGCCGGTCTTGATCCAGTCGCTGTCGCCGTGGCCGCGCTGGTCGATGGTGACGGCGGTGATGCCGCGTTTGGCAAGGGCGCGCGCCGTGCCGCCCCACGAATGCCGCGTCTGCCCGCCGCCATGGGCAAGCAGCACGCATCCACGCGGCTCATCGGCCGGATGAATGTCTGCCACGATCCGGTTGCCCTGGGCACCGGTGAACACGGTTGTCTGTTTCGCCGTCATGGCCGCCTGTCGAGAAAATCAAGTACCGAGAGCTTGTAGGTCTTGTCGCCCACTGCCTTCATGTGATCGCGGCCGGGCAGCACCACGCCTTCCGAACCGGGTATCGCCTCTACCAGCGGATCCACAGGTCCTGCAACCGTATCTTCCTCGCCCGCCACGATCAGGGCCGGTGCCTTGATGGCGCCAAGCTCTTCCCGGCTCACCAGCACCCGGTGCGACGACATGCAAGCCGCCAGCGCTTCCAGGTCCGACTTCGTCTGCTCGGCAAAAGCGCGGAAGGCCCTGCCCTGCTCCCCCTTCGCCTCGGCCAGTGAAGGCGCGCGCAAGGCGGCGACGACCTCCTGCGAACCGGGCACGCCTTCGATCATGTTGGCCGCAAGCCCGGCAATGACCAGCGAGCGCGCCTGCTGCGGGTGATGGATGCCAAGAAGCGCGGTCAGCCGCGCACCCATCGAATAGCCCATGATGTCCACCCGCTCATGGCCAAGATGCTCGATCAGGCGGCTCGAATCGAGCGCCATCTCCCGGGCCGAATACCGCTCCGGGTCATGCAGCTTGGCGCTCTTGCCGTGGCCGCGATTGTCGATGACGATGGCTTGCCGCCCGGCCCGGGTCAGCAGCTCCACCCAGCCGGTGGAGCCCCAGTTCACCCGCCCGTTGGACGCAAAACCGTGAATCAGCAGGATCGGCTCACCTTCCCCGTGAACCTCGTAGGCGATCTCGACGTCGTCTGACATGAAGCTGGGCAAGGGAAGATGCTCTCCGGTTTGTACTGGCGGGTATTGGCCCGAGGCGCAAAGGTATGCTATCGCCAGCATCGAGGTCCACCTGTAGCGGCCCTCCATCAACACCCAATTGACGCCGGCCTTCCGGCGCTCGGCAACAGGTTTCTACAATGGCAACGACCGGCACACCAAAATTCCACAACGAGATGGGCGTCGCCCAGATCGAGATCGGCGCCAGGGAATTCCA
>JAZBOA010000295.1:0-2910 GCA_036350935.1 Anderseniella sp.
GCCTCGATCCTGCGCTCGCTCGGTTTCAGCGCCCAGCGTCGCAAGGCCGACCCCGCAAAACCGGTTCAAGAGGCAAATCCGCCAGGTGAACCGTCTGCCGAAGCAGAACCGCCGGCCGCCGAAGTTCCTGTTGAAGCGCCTGCTCAGGCAGAGCAACCGGCTGAACAGGCAACCGCGGCTGCACCCGAAGGTGAAGCGCCTGCTGCAGCTCCCGAGGCAGCCGGACAGGAACCCGAGTTTGTCGACGTCTGGTGGCCGAAGGACACCGGCCCGTTCCGGCACCAGAAACAGGCCCACCGCCAGCACAAGGCCACGGGCAAGCCTGCCGGCAAGCACGGCAAGGGCAAGCCAAGACACGCCGACGGCGGCAAACCGCGCCGCTCGACCGGATCGCAACCGGCCAAGCCCCGCAAGGAGCGCGAAGCGGACCCGAACAGCCCGTTCGCCATATTGAGCCAGCTCAAGCAGGACCTGTCGCGGAAATAACTGAATGACGTTCGAGGACCCGCAAACCGCCGCCGCCTGTCAGCGTATCGACAAGTGGCTGTGGTTTGCCCGGCTGGTAAAGACCCGCGGCCTGGCCCAGCGGCTGGTGGCGGCCGGGAACGTCCGCGTCAATCGAAACCGGCTCACCAAGTCCTCCCAGACCGTCGCGCCGGGCGATGTCGTCTCGGTACTGGTGCATGACCATATCCGGGTCATCCGCGTGGAACAGCCGGGCCATCGCCGCGGCCCAGCTCCGGAAGCACGGCTTCTGTACACTGAGTTGACCCCTCGCAGCGGCCCGCCAGCCAGCGAACCGGCGCCACCGGCCGGAACAGACGACTTGTCCGCTTGACGCATTCGCCGGAACATGCGAGTGACGCCGCAGAACCTTGAAAATCCATGGCGGACGCTTGGGTTCATGGCCGCCAGCGCCATTGTAACCCGCCGCCTTTGACTGCTCGAGAGACTGCAAATGACCTATATCGTCATCGAGAACTGCATCAAGTGCAAATACATGGACTGCGTGGAAGTGTGTCCCGTGGACTGCTTCTACGAAGGTGAGAACATGCTCGTCATCCATCCCGACGAGTGCATTGATTGCGGCGTTTGCGAGCCCGAGTGCCCGGCCGAGGCCATCAAGCCGGACACCGAACCGGGGCTGGAAAAGTGGCTGGAGTTGAACACGAAGTTCGCCGACATCTGGCCGAACGTGACCCAGAAGCGCGATCCGGCGCCGGACGCTGAAAAGTTCGATGGCGAAGAGGGCAAGCTGGAGAAATACTTCTCCGAAGAACCTGGTGAAGGCGATTGAGCGGCAGCCCTGACGGGCCCTGCCCTTAGGGAAAAATTCTCGGCGGCGTTAACCAATTCTTTATACTTTTCGCCCTTCAGGCGCAAAAACCGGCGTTCTGTTGCGTCAGGCCACTTTAAGAAACCCATAACGTGTGCTATATGTAGCGTCGATGACATGACGTTGACAGCAAAGCATTGAGGGTCCGGGTTCTACAGAGCCCGGAGTTTTTTTCGCCTGATCCAGTTCCCGAGCCGCACAGTTCGCCCAGACAGACGCCTGCGCCACTGCCAATGAGCAGCCAGGCATGAAATCAAGACCGGACGACCACCTGCGACGCTCACCAAGACTGGCCGACAACATCCAGCCGGACCTGAACCGGCAGCCTGCTCCGCGATCATGTCGCCGGGGTGGCCAGATATGTTGCCGTGCGCCAGCCGGGGCTCCATCAGGTGACAACGCTTTCTGAAGACGCGAGACGGCATCACGCGAGTGCAACCAGGCGAGTGCGAGGACACAACAAAATGGCAGCTGACAAGAAGACCGCATCCAAGAAGCTCAAGTACAAGGTCAACGAGTTCGTCGTGTACCCGGCTCATGGCGTCGGCAAGATCGTCGCCCTCGAGGAGCAGGAGATCGCCGGTGCGAAGCTGGAACTCTACGTGATCGACTTCGAGAAGGACAAGATGCGGCTGCGCGTGCCCACCGGCAAGTGCGACAGCGTCGGCATGCGCAAGCTGTCCGACAAGCCGATGGCCGACGACGCCATGAGGGTGCTGACCGGCAAGGCCCGCGTCAAGCGCACCATGTGGTCGCGCCGCGCCCAGGAATACGAAGCCAAGATCAATTCCGGCGACCTGATTGCCGTGGCCGAGGTGGTGCGCGACCTGTACCGCTCCGACCGCCAGCCGGAACAGTCCTACTCCGAACGCCAGCTCTATGAATCGGCGCTGGACCGCATGGCCCGTGAAATTGCCTGCGTCAGGAAGATGGACGACGCGGCTGCCGTTTCCGAGATCGAGGCATTGCTTGAAAAGTCGTCGCGCCGCGCCGACAAGTCGACAGCTCCTTCCGCCGAGGAAGAAGCTGCATAAGGCTCCAGCTTCGGCTCAACGTTCAAACCCGTCAGGTTCGCCTGGCGGGTTTTTTGCTGCGCAAGGCAGAATCACGGCATTTCCGGGTTTGAGCCTTGCCGCCCAATCGCGTATGTAGGGCGCCAGTGGTCCCGTAGCTCAGCAGGATAGAGCACCAGATTCCTAATCGGCAGCTTTGGACTCAGATAGATTTGTGATTTAAGGAAGTTAGCGTTTCACCAGATGTCCGCGAACCGTGTTCCGGACCGTCTTGGGCCCCGTAGCTCAGCAGGATAGAGCACCAGATTCCTAATCTGGGGGTCGCAGGTTCGAATCCTGCCGGGATCACCATTTAAATCAGATGCTTAGATTACGACAAGCCTCCGGGGACTCATTTGGATTGAACTCAGGGGTCCCCCAGGGGTCCAATCAACTTCCCGATAACCCTGTTTTCTGATGCTCGGATGCAATTTTGTTCTGCTGTCAGACAAAACCGCATTCGCGGTCACTACCCGGCAGATGTCTGCTGTTGCTCAGATAACGGACTATCTGCCCGAGCGC
>JAZBOA010000296.1:0-2100 GCA_036350935.1 Anderseniella sp.
CCGGCATTGGTCTGGTCGCCGGCATGTGGTACCTGGCAGGCCTTTGGCTTGCGGCCAACCCGACGACCAAGACGTTTACCGCGTTTGGCCTTGTCCCCACACTCCAGGCTTTTCCGGAGATGTGGGAGGCAGGCAAGATCCAGGCGGCGTCAGCCGCCAGCGGATACCGCCTTGGCATGGGTCTGCTGATCGCCATCGCCATCGGGGCACCGGTCGGTGTCCTGATGGGTAGGATCAAGTGGTTCAACAACTTCACCAACTCGCCATTCCAGTTCGTGCGGATGATCAGTCCGCTGGCCTGGATGCCGCTTGCGGTGCTGGTGTTCTCGACATGGAACGGGTCGATCATTTTCCTGATCGCAATTGCCTCGGTCTGGCCGGTGATGTTTGCGACGGCTGCCGGTCTGGCCAAGGTGGATCCGGCATGGTTCAAGGTGGCCCGTAACCTCGGCGCCAAGCCGTTGCACATGCTGACGAAGGTGATCATGCCGGCAATCATGTTCGATGTGCTGTCCGGCATCCGGCTCGCACTCGGGGTCGCCTGGATCGTGCTGGTTCCGGCGGAATACCTGGGCGTGACGTCGGGTCTGGGCTATGCCATCGAAGATGCACGCGAGACCTTGTCGTACAACCACCTGACAGCGCTGGTGGTCACGATCGGCATCATCGGCTATTTCCTCGACGGCATTCTGGTGGCCTTGATCAAGCGCGCCAGTTGGCATCGCGGCGGCGTGGCGTGATTGAGCCGATCCATGCATAAAGGCGACTCGATGTTGACCGGGTGCGTTGGCGACAAGTCGGTCACCAGCCATCCGGCCTTTTCCCGCGGCTTGTTCTCGAAAAGCGGCGGGGCACGGGTCGCACGTATACGAATAAATGGACGTCCAGATTGGCGTTCGCTATGCCCGGTAGACGGGCGGGAGTTAATAGATGAATGGCAATATCGTGTCTGCTGACAACGGGGTAGTGAGTGCCGGGGTCAGCGGCAACTGTTTCACGCGAAATATGAAGAACCTGTCGGACAAGTCCCTGCACTTCTTCGTGGGGCTGACGGCACTGCTCGGGCTGTGGTGGCTGGCTATCTATATCGTCACCCTTGATCCGGCCAATTCGACGTTCGCGGACTTTGCACCCCTGTCGGCCGTGCAGGCACTCCCGGATCTTTGGGAGGACGGCACCATTCCGCATGCGCTCGAGACCACAGGCTATCGTCTGGGAATGGGATTGGGCCTTGCGATCCTCATCGGCGTGCCGATCGGCATCCTGATGGGGCAGGTCAGGTGGTTCCAGCGGCTGACGAACGTGCCGTTCCAGTTCATGCGGATGATCAGCCCGCTCTCCTGGGAACCGATCGCGGTCGTCGTGTTTGCAGGCTGGAACGAGGCCATTGTCTTCCTGATCGCAATTGCCGCCGTCTGGCCGATTGCCTTTGCCACCGCATCCGGTCTCGCCAAGGTCGACCCCGCTTGGTTCAAGGTTGCGCGCAACCTGGGTGCCAGGCCCTGGCAGATGGTCACGCGAATCATCCTGCCTGCGATCATGTTCGACGTGATAACCGGCGTCAGGCTTGCGCTGGGCGTGGCATGGATTGTGGTGATTCCGGCTGAATTTCTCGGGGTGACGTCCGGCTTCGGCTACGCCATCCAGGATGCGCGTGAGAGCCTGGAATACGCCAACCTCATGGGGATGGTCCTGATGATTGGTGTGGTCGGGTTCGTGCTCGACAGCATCTGCGTGATGCTCATCAAGCGCTTCAGCTGGCACCGCGGCTGACTAGGAGGGGAGCACGCTCCCCCTCGACAGCCACGGCGTCTCCAGGCTGAACATTTGATTGATGTCTTCGCGATGGAGCCATGATGATGGCGCTGCCGCAGAGCCGACCGCAACGAACCGATTGATTCAATAAACGAGGTAGAACCAGCATGGCGAAATTGAGCATTGTGTGTATTACGGGAACGCGGGAAAAGCTCCAGATGGCTTCAATGATCGCATCGGTCGCAGCTGCGACCGGAGACGATGTGTCGGTGTTCCTCTCCATGAATGCGATGCCTTATTTTGTGAAGGGCCATACCGGCGAAGCGCCGGTCGAAGGCGAAATCG
>JAZBOA010000297.1:0-2328 GCA_036350935.1 Anderseniella sp.
CCGACGCGGCCAGTGGCGCGCGCATAGGCGTCGGCGGCGTGGACCGCGGCCTGCTCGTGGCGCACCAGCACATGCTTGAATTTGTTCTGTTTGAAGATTTCGTCGTAAATGTTGAGTACGGCTCCGCCAGGATAGCCGAACACGAACTCGACCCCCTCTTCAGCCAGACAACGTACGACGATCTCGGCGCCCGTGGCTTCCATAAAATCGCTAGAAATCAGTTCGTTGGTGAACGCGTGAGGGTAATCGTTTTGCCGGGCTGCGGTCAAGAAAACCCGCTATAGGTGGATATCGGGCACCGCCTATAGAGCATGCAGAGGCGAAACCCTGCACCGGACGGAAGGGGGTTCTCTCAATGGCAATACTCAATCGAATTGCACCCAAGATTACGCAAACGAGGCCAGTGGACCAAACACTCAGTACTCCGACGGTTCAGGGCTATGGTTGCTGCGTCGACCAAAACGCGTCAGGAGGACTCGCTCGCAAGGCGTAGTGGTCATCTCCCTGCCGTGCATGTATCGCGTGTTATCGATGATCAGGACGTCTCCGGCCATCCAGCGGTGCCGGTAGCGCACCTGATCGTGGGCGTCAATCAGCGCATTGGTAACCTGATCCGAAATCAGTTCGCCGTCACCAAAGCACACACGGTTCATGCCCGTCGCATACACCGGCTGCCCGCGATAGCGGGGGTGATCGATGCGTGGAAGGTGTGCCAGGATGCCGTTGATAAAGACGGGACTGCCATCGGGCAGACGGGTGATCGCGGGCGTCGAATAGAGCATTCGCAAATTTCCATCGGTAAGGCTGAATCTCGTGTTAGGCAGGCGTTCGAGCAGCGCGCAAACGGCGGGTTCCGTGTCGACGCCGAATTCTCGCCGCCAGCGGCTCGGCTCCCATCTGCATTCATAGATGATCCCGACCGCCTCCAGGCGCTCCCGTAAGTCCTGTGGGATCAATTCGAGCATCTGCGCACCATCAATCAGCTTGTCGCCCCACCTGGTGCGGAAGGTGGAACGACGCACATGAAAAAGCAGATCTCGGGCAGCGGCGGACAGGGCCGGTAGGCCCCTTCCGCATGTCCGAACAGTATGAAGTTGCTCTGGAACACCTCCGTCGTGAAGCCATCCCCCGCTGCTCAACGCAGGGCATACCGCGTCCCGACAACATGGAATGTGCCACAAAGACGCCGTGTCAATGCCTCGAAGGTATCCAGGTCCAAGGCCCGGCCGCGCAGCAGAACCACGCGGTGACGAAGAAACGCTCGTTCAACTTCAACAAAATCGATGCTGCCGCTTTGGGCCAGCGCAATCGTATGGATATTCATGTCGACGCATCAGTCTCCACCCACAATGACGAAAGGCCGCGAAAGAACGAGTTCTCCCTCCAGACGGGCAAGGCATCCATCAAGCGTAGAGTCGGCAGTTCCTCGAGTACTGCCGCAATGGCAATGCGGGCCTCGAGTCGGGCGAGAGTCTTTCCAAGACAATTGTGGATTCCCGAGCCAAACGCCAGATGCCGGTTGGGACTGCGCCGAACGTCAAAAATCTCGGGGTTCTCGAACTCCGCCGCGTCGCGGTTCGCAGCCCCGATGATGATACTTACCTGTTGACCCGGTTCCATCCTCCTACCTTCGATGTCCATGGGCTCAATCACCATCCGGAAGGAAGTGCGCTGCTCCGGGCTCTCGTAGCGAAGGATCTCTTCCACGGCACTTGGAATCAGGCCGGGTTCCCGCTGAAGAAGTTGCCACTGTTCCGGGTGCGCGAGCAGCAGCCACAGGCCATTGCCAATCAGACTGACGGTAGTCTCGTGTCCGGCAAACAGCAGGAGACCCGCCATGGCAAGCAACTCATCCTCCGAAAGGTGACCATCCTGTTCAGCCTCGACCAGAAAACTCAGCAAGCCGTGATCGGGCGCGTGGCGCCGATCTTCGATCAGACCTCGCAGGTATTCGAGGAAACCCAGCATTGCGTCGGCTTGCCGCGCACGGAGATCGGAAGACATGCGCACCGAGTCAAAACCCTCCCCAAGGACAAGGGACCACGTGCGCACCAGGGGCATATCCTCCTGAGGTACGCCGATTAGTTCGGCGATCAGTCGCAGGGGCATCGGCTCAGCAAGCTTGGCTATCAGGTCGGCCTGGCGCGCCTGCCGGACTTCCCGAACCAGTTCTCTGGCCACCGTCCTCATCCGGGGTTCGAGACGACGCAGAGACTGCAGCGAGAAGAAATCTGACACAAGTCGGCGCAGGCGCAGATGATCCTGGCCATCCCGATGCAACATGTGTAAATCGAACGCAGTCGCCTTATCCGGCGGACGAATGCTGCG
>JAZBOA010000298.1:0-18515 GCA_036350935.1 Anderseniella sp.
ATAACAGCAGAAGAGGCAGATTCGATTGCAGCAGCTTACGGAGACTTAGTTGCCGCCGAAAGTCAGCTGCCGGGAGCTCAACAAACCGCCGACGAGGCATGGGGTGCGGCTGCAAAGCAGGGCCAGGACGACGACGTTCGCGCCGAGCTTGACGCGCAACTCGGTCTGGAACCCTCAACCAACTGAAGCAGCTGAGCGCTCAGCCGCCGGTCACGCTCATGTGGCGTGATACGGCGGGGGTCCTCGTAGTGCGGTCGATGACGAAGTCATGGCCCTTCGGCTTGCGGCCGATGGCTTCGTCGATGGCTGCCGACACCAGTTCGTTACCTTCCGACGCCCGCAATGGCGCGCGCAGGTCGGCCGCGTCTTCCTGGCCCAGGCACATGTACAGCGTGCCGGTGCAGGTGAGCCGCACGCGGTTGCAGCTTTCACAGAAATTGTGCGTCATCGGCGTGATGAAGCCCAGCCGACCGCCGGTTTCCCTGACCTCGACATACCGCGCCGGACCGCCGGTCTTGTAGGGAATGTCCTCGAGGCTGAACCGGTCGAGCAGTTTGGCCCGCACCACCGACAGCGGCAGATACTGGTCGGTGCGGTCTTCCTCGATCTCGCCCAGCGGCATCGTTTCGATCAGCGTCAGGTCCATGCCCTGACCGTGGCACCATTCGATCATCGGCACGATCTCGTGCTCGTTGAAGTTCTTCAGCGCCACCATGTTGATCTTCACGGCAAGGCCGGCATCCTGCGCCGCCTTCACCCCGGTGAGCACCTTGCTCAGCTCGCCCCAGCGGGTGATCTCCTTGAACTTGCCTTCGTCCAGCGTGTCGATGGACACGTTGATGCGCTGCACGCCGTAATCAGCCAGTTGCCCGGCATACTTCTCAAGCTGCGAGCCGTTGGTGGTCAGCGTCAGCTCTTCCAGCGCGCCGGACTTCAAATGCCGCGACAGGTTCTCGAACAGCGACATGATATTGCGCCGCACCAGCGGTTCGCCACCGGTCAGCCGCAGTTTCCTGACGCCCTTCTCGATGAACACCGAGCACAGCCGGTCCAGCTCTTCCAGCGTCAGGATGTCCTTCTTCGGCAGGAAGGTCATGTTCTCCGACATGCAATACACACAGCGGAAATCGCACCGGTCGGTCACCGACACGCGCAGATAGCTGACGTAGCGGCCGAACGGGTCGATCATGCCGGAAGCGGCGCCGGACAGGCCGGCCGGAATCTCAAGTTCGCTTTTCATGTGCGGAATACTTGGCGGTCCCGGTGGCCAAGGTCAAGCGGTCCGGACACCTGCTGCCACAGGGCGGGATGGCGCTGCACCCAGCGGGTTTCGGCTGGCACGAGTCTTGCGTGGATTTGGTTAAATCTGGGCCGATGCCGCGAAAAAGCGATTTGATGACGTGCAAAGGGTTGATCGTGCCGAAAATGTGGTCACTGTTGCATATCGATTGATCAGTTGATTATGCTGATCGGCGATAACAACAGCAGTGCGGGCCAACGCGGCTGCGAGGGATTTGGAAGGGCGCTCGGGGAGTTACATGAGCAAGGGTAAAGCAAGCGGCGAACCGATGGTTCGCTTCGACAAGGTCCAGAAGAGCTACGACGGCGAAACGCTGGTCGTCAAAGACCTCAACCTGGACATCGCCAAGGGCGAATTCGTCACCATGCTGGGCCCGTCGGGCTCCGGCAAGACGACCACGCTGATGATGCTGGCCGGGTTCGAGCCTGCGACCAACGGCGAAATCTACCTGAACGGCCGGCCCATCAACAACGTGCCGCCGCACAAGCGCGGCATCGGCATGGTGTTCCAGAACTATGCCCTGTTCCCGCACATGTCGGTGGCCGAGAATCTTGCCTTCCCGCTGTCGGTGCGCGGCATGTCCAAGGCCGAGCAGGAAGATCGGGTGAAGAAGGTGCTGGAAATGGTCGAGCTGCCGCAGATGGCCAGCCGCCGCCCGGCGCAGCTTTCAGGCGGCCAGCAGCAGCGCGTCGCCGTCGCCCGCGCGCTGGTGTTCGAGCCCGACCTCGTGCTGATGGACGAACCGCTGGGCGCGCTCGACAAGCAGCTGCGCGAGCAGATGCAGTACGAGATCAAGCACATTCACGAAAGCCTTGGCGTCACCGTCGTCTACGTGACCCACGACCAGTCCGAGGCGCTCACCATGTCTGACCGCGTGGCGGTGTTCGAGGACGGCGTCATCCAGCAGCTCTCGACGCCAGAGGAGCTCTATGAGCGGCCGGCGAATTCGTTCGTGGCCCAGTTCATCGGCGAGAACAACAAGCTGCGCGGCACCGTCGAGGAACTTGGCCGCGATCACATCGCCACCGTCAAGCTCGACTCTGGCGACGTGGTCCGGGCGCTCGCTGTAAACGTCAAGGGCAAGGGTGATCGCACGCTGCTGTCGATCCGCCCCGAGCGCGTCACCATTGCGCCCAGGAAGGGCAAGAACACCATCGAACTGCCTGGCCGGGTGGAAGAGCTGATATATCACGGCGACCACATCCGCACCCGCATGTCTGTAGCCGGTCATGCCGACTTCATCGTCAAGGTGCCCAACAATACCGGCCATCACCAGCTCAAGGAGGGCCAGTCCACCACCGTGGGCTGGGAGGCCGAGGATTGCCGCGCCCTCGACGATATGGCAGCGTAACTTCAACGGAATTCCGGCCTGCCCCGTGAGTGAGGGCAGGGCGGTGCACGGGGGCCTATGTGTCGCCGAACTACTAAGGGAGTAAGTCTTTATGAAAAAACTTCTGACTGCAGGCCTTTCTGCGTTTGCTGTTGCCGCCGTCTCTACGGCAGCCAGCGCCGAAGGCTCCATCACCGCCGTGTCTTGGGGCGGGGCCTACACCAAGAGCCAGGTGGAAGCCTATCACAAGCCGTTCACCGAAAAGACCGGCATCACCGTCAACTCGGTGGACTATTCCGGCGGCATTGCCGAGGTAAAGGCGCAGGTTGAAGCCGGCAACGTTACCTGGGACATCATCGACGTAGAGCTGTCAGACGCCGTTCGCGGGTGCGACGAAGGCCTCTTCCAGCAGCTGAACCTCGACGATCTGCCGGCCGGCGCCGATGGCACCCCGGCCAAGGAGGACTTCCTGGAAGGCACCCTGCACGAGTGCGCGGTAGCCACCATTGTCTGGTCGACCGTCTATGCCTATGACGACACCACCATTGGCGAAAAGAAGCCGACTACCATGGCCGACTTCTTCGACACCACCACCTGGACCGGCAAGCGCGGCCTGCGCAAGGGTCCGAAGCCGAACCTGGAGTTCGCCCTCATCGCTGAAGGCGTTCCGGCCGCTGACGTGTATGACGAACTGGCCAAGCCGGAAGGCGTCGACCGCGCGTTCGCCAAGCTCGCCACCATCAAGGGCAACACCGTTTGGTGGGAAGCCGGCGCTCAGCCGCCGCAGCTGCTTGCTGACGGCGAAGTGCAGATGACCACCGCCTACAACGGCCGTATCTTCAACGCCGCCGTTGCCGAGAACAAGCCGTTCGTCATCGTCTGGGACGGCCAGGTATGGGACCTTGACCTGTGGGCCATCCCCAAGGGTGCGCCGAATGCAGACAAGGCCTGGGAATTCCTGAAGTTCTCGACCGACACCCAGCGTCTTGCCGATCAGGCCAAGTGGATTTCTTATGGCCCGGCCCGCAAGTCTTCCGGTCCGCTCGTTGGTCTGTTCAACGACGGCAAGACCGAGATGGCCACGCACATGCCGACCCATCCGGACAACCTGAAGAACGCCGTCCAGAACAACTTCCTCTGGTGGGCTGACAACCAGGATGCGCTGAACGAGCGCTTCAACGCCTGGCTCGCACAGTAAGGCTCATTTTGCCTTGGCCGGACAGGTGGTTCGCCACCTGTCCGGTTCATTGAACGCTTTTCGAATGCTTTGATTTGTTGGCGGACACCTGGCAGCCCCAGGCCGGTGCCGCCGGGTGGAGAACGGGGACAGGGCAGACATGACGGACGTGACCATGACCGCGCCGCCGGCCGCAGCCGGCAAGCTCACCACGAGCGACGGGGTGCCACTGAAGACAGCGCTGGCCCGCGCCACGCGCCGCCAGCGCATCCGGGCGTTCCTGCTGGTTCTCCCGCTGCTCGCCTTCATCGCGGTCACCTTCCTCTGGCCAATCGTTTCAATGCTCCACCGGTCGATCTATTCGCCCGTGTTTTCTGATTTCATGCCCCGCGTTACTGCCGAACTTGCCAACTGGGACGGCAAGGACCTGCCGCCGGAGCCGGCCTGGGAAGCGCTGGTCAAGGACCTGCAGGATGCCCGCAAGTCCCGTGACATCGGCAAGGTGGCAACCGCCGTCAACTATGAATGGCCCGCTGCCCGCAGCCTGTTCACCGGCTCCGCCCGCAAGGCTGAAGGCATCACCGAAGGGCCCTACAAGGAAGCCCTGATAGCGGCTGATCCCAAATGGGACGACAAGAAGATCTGGGCGTTGATGAAGCAGCTCAGTTCCGCCTACACTGCCCGCTACTACATCGCCGCCGTCGACAAAACCTACAACGAGAACGACGAGATCGTCTGGCAACCCGAGCAGCAGCAGATCTACCTGCAACTGTTCTGGCGAACGCTGGTCATCTCCCTGTCGGTGACGCTGGCCTGCCTGTTCCTCGGTTATCCGGTCGCCTACATTCTTTCGGTTCTGCCGCTCAGGACGTCCAACCTGTTGATGATCATGGTGTTGCTGCCGTTCTGGACGTCGCTGCTGGTGCGCACCACCGCCTGGATCGCGTTGTTGCAGACGCAGGGTGTGATCAACGATATCCTCGTGTTCCTGCGCATTCTGAGTGACGATGGCCGAATCCAGCTGATCTTCAACTCGACCGGTACCGTCATCGCCATGACGCACATCCTGCTGCCGTTCATGATCCTGCCGCTGTATTCGGTGATGAAGACCATACCACCGTCCTACATGCGCGCCGCCCGCTCGCTGGGCGCCGACCAGTTCACAGCCTTCACCCGGGTGTACATGCCGCAGACCCTGCCGGGCGTGGGCGCCGGCTGCATTCTGGTGTTCATCCTGGCCATCGGCTACTACATCACCCCTGCGCTGGTCGGCGGCGAGACCGGTACGCTGATCTCCAACCTGATCGCCTATCACATGCAGAGGTCGCTGAACTGGAACCTGGCTGCGGCACTTGCCACGCTGCTGCTGGCCGGCGTGCTGATCCTGTACTGGGTCTACAACAAGCTGGTCGGCGTCGATAACATGAAGCTCGGTTAAGGGAGGCGCGAGAACCCAAATGGCACTTCCTGCTTACGCTGCAACCTGGGAACGCATCTGGTACTACAGCTTCCGCTTCTTCTGCGGACTCGTCTTCCTGTTCCTGATCGCACCCGTCCTGCTGATCATTCCGCTGTCGTTCAACGCCGAGCCATACTTTACCTTCGCTGACGGCATGCTGCCGTTCAAGGGGCTGGGGCCGGAGTGGGCAACCTGGTTGCCGTCACCGGACGCCTACAGCATCCGCTGGTATCGCGACATCTTCGTCAACGGCATGGTCAACCCGCAGGAGACCGATACCTGGAAGTGGCTGGCCGACAGCTGGGCCAACGCCCAGTGGATGCACTCGGCGAAGAACTCCTTCATTATCGCTTTCTTCGCCACCATCCTGTCTGCAGCCCTCGGCACCATGGCCGCGCTTGGCCTGTCGCAGTCACAGATGCCGGCGCGCAACCTGATCATGTCGCTGCTGATCTCGCCGATGATCGTGCCGATCATCATCACTGCGGCCGGCCTGTTCTTCTTCTTCTCCGATGTCGGGCTGACCAGCGCCAACGGCACGCTGACGGGGTATCTTGGCATCATCTTCGCCCACACCGTGCTCGGCACGCCCTTTGTGGTGATCACCGTGACAGCCACGCTGGTGGGCTTCGACCGCTCGCTGATCCGCGCCGGTGAAAGCCTCGGCGCTGCGCCCACCACCGTGTTCCGCAAGATCGTCATGCCGCTGATCCTGCCGGGTGTGATCTCAGGTGCGCTGTTCGCCTTCATCACCTCGTTCGACGAAGTGGTGGCGGTGATCTTCCTCGCTGACTATGAGCAGCGCACCATTCCGCGCCAGATGTGGTCGGGCATCCGCGAGCAGATTTCACCGACCATCCTCGCGGTCGCCACCATCCTGGTGCTGATCTCGATTGCCCTGCTCAGTACGGTTGAACTGCTGCGCCGCCGGTCGGAGCGCCTGCGTGGCCTGACGCCAAACTGATCGGGTGCAGAGCCGCCAATGAGCAAACAGCGCATCCGCCAGCCAATATCCCGCAGGCGGATGCTTGTTGCCGGGGCTGCAGGCCTGGCAGGCATATCGCTTGCCGGCATCGAGATGACCGGCCCCGCCGTCTCCCAGTCCGGCGGCGAGGTCGACCTGATCCTGGTGCTGGCGGTGGACTGCTCCTATTCGGTGGACGCGCGCGAGTTCCGGCTGCAGATGGACGGTATCGGCCATGCCTTCCAGTCGGTCGAGGTTCAGCGCGCCATCCAGTCCGGCCCGCTCGGGCGCATTGCGGTGACCGTTTTCCAGTGGTCAGACGCGGAGAACCAGGCCCTGTCGACGCCCTGGACCGTCATTGACAGCGAGAACACCGCCAATGCGTTTGCCCAGCGGGTGTTCGCCATCGAGCGCCAGCTGTCGGAAGGCGGCACTGCCATCGGCGCGGCGCTGACCTTCGGCGCCGCCGCCCTTGAGGCCGCCCCCTTCGTCGCCAACCGCCGCGTCATCGACGTCTCGTCGGACGGGCGCAACAATCGCGGCGACATCGTCGAGCTTTCCCGGGACGAGGTGATCGCGCGCGGCATCACCATCAACGGCCTTGCCATCCTCAACGAGTGGCCGACGCTGGACAAGTATTTCGAGCAATCCGTGGTCGGCGGTCCCTATCACTTCGTCATCAAGGCGAACGACTATGAGGCGTACCGCGAAGCCATTTACCGCAAGCTTCTGAAGGAAATTACCGGCCCCGGCCTGTCTTGAGGCAGCGCCTGTGCCGGAAGGCTGTTCCAGATGCGATTTGTCTCCGCCAGCGAGGTGCATGACGTCTGCCAGTGGCCGGCGTTGGTGGAAGCGCTGGCGCAAGCCCATCGCCAGTCGCCGCCCCTAACCGGACGTGCCGATGTGACCGCGACGGTGCGCAGTACGACGCAAACCTTCCTGAACCTGCCGGCGGTGCTGCCCGGCGTGGCGTTCGGCTCGAAGCTCGTCACGGTATTGCCGGATAACCCGGACCGGCATCCTGGCATGCCGGCCATCCAGGCGCTATATGCCCTGTTCAGCGGTGATGACGGTGCGCCTCTCGCCGTGATCGACGGCACCTCGCTGACCTACCGGAAGACGGCTGCCGACTCGGCGCTGGGCGCCAGCTTGCTGGCGCGCGATGACCCTGCGACGCTGGTGATGGTTGGCGCGGGCGGATTGTCGCCATGGCTTGCCCGTGCCCATCTGGCGGTGCGTCCTTCACTGTCGAAGGTGCTGGTCTGGAATCGCTCAACCCACCGCGCTGAAGCGGTCGCGGCAGAACTCGCCGCTGAAGGCGTCGATGCCGAAGCCGTCGCTTCGCTCGAAGCAGCAGTCCGCGAGGGCGATGTCATTTCATGCTGCACCGCCGCCACCGAGCCGCTGGTAAGGGGCGAGTGGCTGAAGGCCGGCGCGCATGTCGACCTCGTCGGCGGTTTCACGCCAGCCATGCGCGAGGTTGACGATGAGGCGGTTCGCCGGGCGCGGCTGTTCGTCGATGCCGCCTGGAACGTCGAGGAATTCGGCGACCTGATCGACCCGGTCAACCGCGGCGTCATCGCCCGCGACAGCATCGAGGCGGACCTCTACACGCTGTGCCAGCCGGGTTACGATATCGGGCGTGATCCGGATCAGATCACCCTTTTCAAGAACGGCGGCGGCGGTCATCTTGATCTCTACACCGCGCTGTTCATCCTGAAGATACTCGGTGCAACCGCCTGACGAGGCCAGACAGAATGACCGCCTTTCCCAACCTGTTCACGCCGCTCACCATTCGTGGCGCGACGCTTCGCAACCGCATCGTGTTCGGCTCCCACACCGCCAACATGGCCGAAGACGGCCTGCCTGGCGAACGTCACCTTGGTTACTATCGCGAGCGCGCGCTGGGCGGGGCCGGCATGATCGTGGTCGAGCCGGTGCCGGTGCATGAGACGGCCTTGCTCACGCGTGGCAATTTCCGTCCTGGCTCGGACGACGTCATTCCCCACTTCCGCAAGATCACCGAAGCGGTGAAGGCGCAAGGCGCGGTCATCTGCAACCAGCTCTACCATGTCGGCCAGCACGGCGATTTCGACAACTCGTTCCAGCCCAACTGGTCGCCCTCAGGCCTGCCGTCCTTCCACGACTCAGACGGCTCCCACCAGATGTCGGAAGCCGAGATCGAGCTCGTCATCGAAAGCTTCGTTCAGGCCGCCCGCCGGGCCCGCGATGCAGGCTTCCAGGGTGTCGAGCTGTTCGCTGCCTACAATGCGCTGATCGACCAGTTCTGGACCCCGTTCAACAACCGCCGCGATGACCGCTGGGGCGGCAGCCTCGAAAACCGTTGCCGCTTTGCCGCCGAGATCGCTGCCCGCATCCGCAAGATGGCGGGCGAGGATTTCATCATTGGCCTCGCCATCAACCTGCACCCGGAAATCGAGGCATCGTTGTCAATCGAGGCCACGCAGGAAGTGCTGGCCTGGTTCGACAGCCGTGCGCTGTTTGACTATGTCACCTGCGGCACCGGCAGTTACTTCGATTTCACCGGGCTCATCCCCACCGTGTTCTTCGGCGACAAGCTGGGCGCGCCCTATGCCGAGGCCCTGAAGGCCGTGTGCAAGCACATCAAGGTGCAGGCCGAAAGTCACATCCGCACGCCGGAGAATGCAGAGTATGTCATCGCCTCGGGCCAGGCCGACACGGTGTCCATCGTGCGCGGCCAGATCGCCGATCCGCACCTGGCCAACAAGGCGAAGGAAGGCCGGGCGGAAGACATCCGTCCCTGCCTGTCCTGCAACCAGATGTGCTGGGGCAGGCGGTTCCGCGACTACTGGATTTCGTGCCTCATCAACCCCTCGGCAGGCCGCGAGTTTGAATGGGGCGGAGACCGTTTCACCCCGGCAGAAAAGCCGAAACGGGTGCTGGTGGTGGGCGGCGGCCCGGCCGGGCTGGAGGCAGCGCGGGTTGCGGCCGAGCGAGGCCACCGGGTGACGCTGGCAGAGGCGAGCGGCAAGCTGGGCGGCCAGTTCCGTCTGGCCGGCATGCAACCTCGACGGCACCAGATCATCGACTATCTCGACTGGCAGGAGCGGCAGCTCAACAAGCTGCAGGTGGAGGTGCGGCTCAACAGGCCGATGGATGCAGATGAAGTGACCGCGTTCGGCGCCGACGTGGTGATTATGGCCACCGGTTCGCAACCGGCGGGAGACGGCTTCCAGCGCGCCCTGCCGCACCATGACCGGCTGCCGGGCATCGAGAACGGCAACGTGTGTTCAGCCGAGGAGGTGATGGCGCGGCAGGCCCGGCCCGGCAAGCGGGTGGTGCTGCTGGACGAAGGTGGCAACTGGAAGGGCGCGGGCACGGCGCTGCACCTGGCCGAGGCCGGGCACCAGGTAACCGTCGTCACGCCGCACGGCATGGTGGCCAAGGAAGTTGAGCGCACCTCCGCCGACATCCCCATCCGCAAGCGGCTGAAGGCGCTCGGCGCCACCTTCCATACCGATGCAGCAGTCAGGGAGTGGCGTGGCAACGCCGCTGTCATCACCGACTTTGCCTCGCCCGATGTGGTGATTGAAGCCGACACGCTGGTCATTGCCTCCACCAACAAGGCCGATGACTGGCTGGCGCGCGAGCTGGAGGGCACGGGGCTGGAGATGATCGAGGTGGGCGACAGCGTGGCCGCGCGCACCGCCGTCATGGCCATCTACGAGGGACGCAGGAAAGCAATGGAGGTCTGAACCGGCAATGGACAGCAAGATCGCCCCACGCGACCTGAGCCGGCTTGAAAAGACGTCGGCGCGCCTGCGCAGCCAGATTGCCTGCCTCGGGCTGGTGATCGACGCCATCGCCACCATGAAGGGGCCAGTGTTCGAGCTGGGCCTTGGCCGCGGGCGCACCTATGATCATCTGCGCTGGCACATGCCGGACCGCGACATCTATGCCTTCGACCGGGAGATCGTGCCTATCGAGGATTGCCGCCCGCCGGAGGCGTTCATTGTGGCTGGCGACCTTGAGGAAACACTTCCCCGGTATGCTGCCCGCTTCGCAGGCCAGGTGGTGCTCGCCAATTGCGATCTCGGCTCGTACCGGCAAGCCCACAACGAACACATGGCCGGCCTGATTGCGCCCTGGCTGCCGCAGGCCGTGGCGCCGGGCGGATTCGTCTGCTCCGACCTGCCGCTGGTGCTGGACGGCTTCGAGCTGCTGCCGCTGCCGGAAGACGCGGTGGAGGGTCACTACCGCATCTTCCGCAAGCTCGCCTGACCGGCTGGCCTCAGGCAGCCAGCTTCATCAGGTCTTCCAGGTCCAGCCGTTCGGTGACCATCTGCAACTCGCCGTCGTCGGCGACCGGCCATTCGCCTTCCGGCTTGTCCCAGTACAGTTCCACGCCATTGCCGTCCGGATCGCGCAGGTACAGCGCCTCCGACACGCCGTGATCGGAGGCTCCGTCGAGCCGGTAACCGGCGTCGATGATCCGCTTCAGGGCGTCGGCAAGGTCTGCCCTCTCGGGGTAGAGGATGGCAATGTGGAACAGGCCGGTGGTGCCGGGCGGCGGCGGGTTGCCGCCCTTGCTTTCCCAGGTGTTCAGGCCGATGTGGTGATGGTAGTCGCCGGCAGCCACGAAGGCGGCCTGGTTGCCGTACTTCTGTTTCAGCCCAAAGCCCAGAACGCCGACATAGAAGCCGAGCGCCCTGTCGAGGTCGGCCACCTTCAGGTGAACGTGGCCGATACGCGCACCCGGTGAAACCGGGCGCGCAGGGGTGGGGTCGATGTTCTTGATCATGGTAAGTGGCTCCTTCCCGGTCATTGGCGTCAGACCGTCTGCGGCTTGCGTTGAACCATATCATCCACCGCATAGGCGCCGCTACCGAGCAGGGCCTGTGCCGCGAGCGCAAAGGCCCAGAACATCGGGTACTCCCAGCCGCCGCCCTGGTTGGAGAACAGCCAGCCATTGCCGGCATGCGCCCAGGTGGCGCCAAGCAGGATGGGGATCAGCACCAGCGCGGCAGCCCTTGTCCGGAACCCGGCAATCAGCATGACGCCGCCGATGATTTCGGCGAAGGTGACCACATAAGCCAGGAAGCCGGGCAGGCCGATGGATTCAAAGAAGCCGGCGGCGCCCGCCAGGGTAAACACGAATATCTTCAGCAGCCCGTGGGCCAGCGCGGCCACGCCAAGCGTGATGCGGAGCAGGGCGGTACCATTGGCAGTCATCTGGGTCTCGTTCATCGGTCTGAACTCCTGTTGGTGTGAGCGATGAAGCAGAGATAGCGGATCAACAGCTTGAGATAATCAGCTGGTTGTGAAATATATTATCTCTTTTGAAGGGATAATATGGATCGCCTTCGCGCCATCGAAGTGTTTGTCGCCGTGGCCGAGCAGGGCAGCTTCGCCGCTGCCGCTGACCAGCTTGGCATGTCGCGCAACATGGCCTCGCGCCATGTGGCCGGCCTCGAGGCCCACCTTGGGGCACGCCTGCTCAACCGCACCACACGCTCGGTCAGCCTGTCGACCATCGGCGCGGGCTACCTCGAAACTGCGCGTGACGTGCTGGCCCGGCTTGAAGCGGCTGACCGGGCCGCCGGCCTGCAACGGCTGAAGCCGCATGGCCGGCTGGCGCTTTCGGTGCCGATGTCGTTTGGCGTCCGTCACGTGGCGCCGCACCTGCCGGCCTTCATCCGCGCCAGTCCGGACGTCATCGTCGATCTGTCGCTCAACGACCGGCTGGTCGACCTTGTCGAGGAGGGCTTCGACGTGGCCATCCGCATTGCCCGTTTGACCGACTCCAGCCTGATCGCCCGGCGGATTGCCGATGTCGAACTGATCTGCGTCGCGAGCCCTGACTATCTGGCTGAACATGGCACGCCGGTTCGCCCCGAAGATCTCACCGGCCATCGTTGCCTTGCCTATACGCTGGGCAGCGAGGGCAATGTCTGGCGGCTGCAGGACATCGCAGACCGGCAGGCCGCGGTCCGCATCGAACCGTCGGTCATGGCCAGCAACGGCGATGCGATCGAGGCCATGGCGGTGGCCGGCGCCGGCATTGCGTTGCAGCCGGACTTCATCTGCAACAGCAGTCTGTCCTCAGGCAAGCTGGTGCGGGTCTTGCCCGGCTGGAGCGGCGGCACGCTCGGTGTGCACGCGCTTTACCCGGGAAAGTTGTACGTCCCCCTGAAAGTTCGCAGTTTCATAGACTGGATCGCCGCACTGTACCGCCCGGAACCGCCATGGCGTCAGTTCACGGAAAAAAAGCTTGGCAAATCAGCGTCGAAAACATGACAGTAAAATGACCAAGGGGACGGCTTCATTTCAGATCGGTCTAGGTGGGTATGTCACAGCCCTTTCCGCATCTCTTTACGCCCATCACCCTGAATCACAAGCGCCTGAAGAATCGCATCGTGTTCGGCGCCCACACCAACAACATGGCCGAAAACGGCCTGCCGTCGCGGCGCAGCAAGGCCTACTACGTCGAGCGCGCCAAGGGCGGAGCGGCGATGATCGTGGTCGAGCCGGTACCGGCGCACAAGTCTGGCGTGCTGACGCGCGGCAACTTCCGCGCCGAAGATGACGCCATCATTGCGCCGCTGCGCAAGATCAACGAGGCGTGCAGCACCTACGGCACGGTGATGATCCAACAAATCTACCATGTCGGCCAACACGGCGACGGCGCCAACTCCTGGCATGCCAACTGGTCGGCCTCCGGCATGCCGTCGCTGCATGACAGCGACGGCGGCCACAAGGTCTCCGAAACCGAGATCGAGGAGCTGATCCAGTCGTTCGCGGCAGCCGCCGACCGGGCAAGGCAGGCGGGTTTTGACGGGGTGGAAATTTTCGCCGCCTACCATTCCCTGGTCGACCAGTTCTGGACGCCGTGGTCCAACCGCCGCGACGACCACTGGGGCGGCAGCCTTGAAAACCGGGTCCGCTTCTCTTCGCAAATCCTGTCGCGTATCCGCCAGGTCTGCGGACCGGACTTCATCATTGGCCTCGCCGTGTCGGTTGACCAGAAGGCCCCGGCGGCCTTGTCGCTCGAAGCGATGACCGAGATCGCCGAGTGGCACGATGAGCGCGGCCTGATGGACTACCTGACCTGCGGGACGGGAAGTTATTTCCGCAACCAGCCGATCATCCCGACCCACCTGCACGAAGGGCTTGAGGGTGCGCAGCTGGCCGACCACATCAAGACCCATCTGCGCCATGCCCGTGTGCAGGCCGAGGCTGGCATTCACTCGCCGGACAGGGCGGAAGAGATCATCGCCACCGGCCAGGCCGACATGTGCTCCATGGTGCGCGCCCAGATCGCTGATCCGTGGCTGGCGTCGAAGGCGGAGAAAGGCGAGGCCGCCAGCATCCGTCCCTGCATCCACTGCAACCAGCAATGTATTGCCAGGCGCTACCGGGACTACTGGATTTCCTGCCTGGTCAATCCGTCGGTGGGCCGCGAATGGGAATGGCGTGGCGACAGGATCGCCCGCAACGAGCGCCGCAGGTCCGTGCTGGTGGTCGGCGCAGGCCCGGGCGGGCTGGAAGCTGCCCGCGTGGCGGCAGAGCAGGGCCACAAGGTTACGCTGGTCGAGAAGGACAAGGAACTCGGTGGTCAGTGGCGCCTCGCCGCCCGCCAGCCGACCCGCGAACGCATTGACTTGCATATCGGCTGGTACCGCCATGAACTGGCCCGGCTCGGAGTCGACATCCGGCTTGGCGAGGAGGCAACGCCGCTCTTCGTGCGCCGCCTGCACCCCGATCACGTGATTGCCGCCACCGGCATCAAGCCGGTCACCTCGGGCTTCCAGCGGGCCCTGCCGATGAACGACGTGCTTCCCGGCCATGACCACGGCAACGTGCTGAGCTATCACGCGGTGCTTGAAGGCGGCCAGTTGGTTGGCCAGCGGGTGCTGCTGCTGGACGACCTGCACTCCTGGCGCGGCATCGGCACCGCGCTCTACCTGACCGGGCGGGGCCACGCGGTTACCATCGTCACCGCAAAAGCGGCGGCTGCCACCGAACTGTCCGGCACCGGAGCGGACGGGCTGGCCCGCGCCCGTTTCGCGCAGGAAGGCGGCAAGGTGATCACCGAGGCGGCCCTGCAGGCGTGGGGTGCGCCCGGCAATGACGGTTCGATCGCAAGCTTCGTGAGCCTGCTGACCGGCGAAACCTTCGAGCACCGCTTCGACACGCTCGTGCTGGCCACAGTCGCCGAGCCCGATACCTCGTTCGTGGATGGCATCACGGCGCTGGGCGATTGCCCGCCGTTTCATGTGGTTGGCGACTGCAATGCCCCGCGCAAGGCCCACATGGCAATCTATGAGGGCCGCAAGGCGGCGCTGGAGATCGTCTGACGACAAGGCTCCCGCCGATGCCTTGAACTGCCTTACTCGGCCGGTAGCGGTGCAGGCGTCTGTACGTGTGCGGGCTTGTCGACCAGCCTGTCGGTGATCGCGGCGGCCGCCCACATGGCGCTCAGCGTTGCCCAGGCGGTCAACGCGAAGATCGAGGCGCCGGTCACGCCAGCGCCCACCGCGCAGCCGCCCGCCAGCATGCCGCCGAAGCCCATGCAGGCCGCGCCCAGCATGTAGCGGCGCATGGCGGCTCCGCCCTCGAAGCCCTCGAGTTTCAGTTCGCGCGTGGCGTAGGCTGCCAGGAACGAGCCGAGGAACACGCCGGGTACCAGTCCGACATCGAAGTCCAGCAACGAACCAGGCGGGGTCAGGAACACCATCAGCGTATCGGCCGACGGGCCGGTGAAGGTAAGGCTTTTGACGGGCACAGGTTCGAACGCCTGCACCGACATCTGGTAGGTGAACCACCAGGCGATAGCCACCGCGGACCCCGCCGCAAGACCGGTGATCCATTGCCCCGCCGGCACCTTGTTGCGGCGCACGAAGAATACCGCTGCTGCAAACCACACGGCGCCGAACAGGGCGCCCACGCCGTGGCTGGCGCCGGCGCTGGATAACAGGTTGAGACCTTCCGCCGGGCCGATGGTCCACAGGCCCGCCAGCCAGTTGCGGGCCGGTGACAGGAAGCCGTGCAGGCTTGCCTGCGCGGTGACGGCGAAGATCAGGCCCGATAACAGCGCCCGCAGGTTTCCGGTGGCCGACAGCACCAGCAGGCGCGACGCGCAGCCCCGGGCCAGCACCATGCCCACGCCGAACAGTGCACCACCGATGATTGCTCCGGACAGCGAGCCACTGGTGGCGATCTGCCGGGCTTCGTCGAGGTTGGCCATGCCGGTGACATAAAGCATCTGCGTGGCCACCAGCGCCCCGGAGAACACCAGCAGCCAGACGGCGAGGCGGGTGTCGAACAGTCCGCGCGAAAAACTGATGATCGCGGCGCGCAGGCAGAACCGGCTCTGCTGTGCCGCCGCGCCGAAAATGAGCCCGATGGCCAAGCCGCCAAGGGCAGCCGTTTGCGGCTCGCCCAGCCGCTCCATGATCGAGATCAGACTCATCGTATTGTGCCCCTGCAATCCCTGTCCTGGCGCGAAACTGACGCAAAGACGCGAGTGGAGCGTTGATCTGAATCAAACATTCTAATTTGTGAATATGTATGGTTTGAGTCGTGAGCAACCCAACAAGGAACGGAGTGAGATCATGGTCCTGAACTGGAAGACAGGCGGCGCGCTGCTGGGACTGGTGTTCCTGATGGCGGTCGTGCTGGTCAAGCCGATTGGCGTATCGACGCAGTTTGTCATCTTCGACGGCATCGTCTGGGACATGGTGAATCCGGACGTGGTGGTCGAGGCGCCGGAAGCCAAGTCCGGTTATGCCAGCCCCAATGCCTACCTGGACAAGTCCGGCGGCAAGTATGCAAAGAACGTCGCCAACCCGCTCAACTACAGCTTCGTGTTCGTGCTGGCGATGCTTGCCGGGGCAGGCCTGTCGGCGCTGCTGCGCGGCGGCGTCGGACGTGACGAGCGTACCATGCCGGCCATCTGGCGCGCCAACTTTGGCGAGGCGCCTTGGAAGCGCTACCTCACGGCCTTCGTGGGCGGCTTCATTGTGCTCTATGGCGCGCGCCTGGCGGGCGGCTGCACCAGCGGCCACATGATGAGCGGCATGATGCAGACGGCCCTGTCCGGGTACATCTTCGCCGCGGGCGCCTTCGCCGCCGGCATCCCCGTCGCCATGTACCTCTACAGCAAGGAGGCCTGAGCCATGACCACCATCATCCTCGCAATCGTCATTGGCGCCGCATTCGGCTTCGTGCTGGACCGTGTCGGCGCTACCAACCCGGGCTACATCATCTCCATGCTGCGGCTGGGCAACCTTCACCTGATGAAAACCATCCTGCTGGCCATTGGCGTCTCCTCGGTGCTGATGTTCACCGGACTGCTGGCCGGCGCCATCGACTCGGGCCACCTCGACGTCAAGACCGCCTATCTGGGCGTGTTCATCGGCGGCGCGCTGCTGGGCATCGGCTTTGCCGCCGCCGGCTATTGCCCTGGCACCGGCCTTGCCGCCGCCGCCACGGGCCGCAAGGACGCGCTGTTCTTCACCGCAGGCGGCCTGCTGGGCGCGGCAGCCTATTTGGGCCACTTCGCCTGGGTCGAAGGCACCGGCGCGCTGGACGCCATCGCCGGCGGCAAGACCACGCTGGGCAAGATCGCCGGTGCGGACTATCCGGCCTTGTTCGAGAGCGTCAGCGGCGAGGCCATAGGCATCGTCATGGGCCTGGTCTTCATTGCCATCGCCTTCGTCCTGCCGGCCCGGCTTCGCGGCTCCACAGGCAGCGAACGCGACGCGCGCGCAACCAACCGTACAGCGGACGCTGTCAAGCGCTGACATCCTCCCCTCCCTGCTTGGCAGCACCTGTCTGGCCCCCGGCATTAAGCGTGCCGGGGGTTTTTGTTGTGCGCCCTCGCACTGCCGCGCTATCAAGATGCCGGGGTAACATTTGCAAGGGACGCAGGTGACGGCAATGACTTCTCACGTTCACGATGCGGCGCAGTGGTTCATCCGTGCCTTCCGTTCGACGCTGGCAGCCAACAATGCCGGCGATGACGGCGTGTCCACAGTGCTCGAGCGGCTGGCGCAGCAGGACGTCTCCGCCGCCGCTGCCCGCACCCCACAGGCCACCCGGTTGCCTGCCTGCCGTTTCCTGCCCGACGTGGTGTCGGCAAGCCTGCTGTCGGCGCCCGACGTTGCCGCGGCCCTTGCGGCGCTGGAGGAAGACCTCAACTGGCGCCAGAACCCCAACTATTCCGACGAGGCCATGGGCCAGCCCGGCTACATGAACAACTACGCCTATGCCGAGGTCATCGGGCCGCACGGCATCTATCCGGGCGACGACTTCCTGCTGGGGCTGTTCCTGCTGGGTCCCGGTCTCAGATATCCCAACCATGCTCACCCCGCACCGGAGCTGTACTGGATCCTGTCCGGGCAAAGCGACTGGCGGATGCGCGATGAGCCGTTCGAGCCGCGCGAGCCGGGCGAGACCATCTGGCACGAGCCGTTTGTGCCGCACGCCACCAACACGGGCGCCACACCGATGCTGGCGGCCTATGCCTGGACCCGCGACGTGCATCACGCGGCCTTGCTGGTGTAGCGGCAATCGCCAATCGGCAGTAGGCAATTGATTTTCCTGATGTGTCCCGGCCTTGTGCCGGGACCCAGTCTGGGCCCGGAATGGATCCGGGGCACGGGAAAAACACGCAGGCGTGAGCGGTACCTCCTTGCTTCCCTGTCGGAGCTTTCGCTCCTTCACGGCTCTTGATTGATTTCCGCCCGCACGTCCGTGCGGCCGTCTGCTCGCGCACTGGCGATTTTGCTGGACGCAAAATCTTGTGCTGCCGCAGGGGGGGGAGGGTGCCATCCTTCAACGTCTCAGTGATCTGCCTTCCGAAGCCCGCAGGGCTGAGGCAAGCGCGACTTTCCTGGTTCCCTGTCGGAGCCTTCGCTCCTCCACGCCTCTTGTGTCACTCCCATCCGAGCGACTGCGAGGCGGGCTTTGCCCGCGCATGCGCCGCGTCCACGCGCAGCGTGGACTGCCGTGAGCCGAGTAAAAGGAGCTTGGGCGGGGCGCAGGCGAACCGCTTGTTTCTTTGTGTGAAGTGCGGCCCGGCAGGCCCCGCACCGGCGGCTTTTTCCGGCAGTGCCTGATGGCGCTGCCTCCGGCTGGCTCGCATCCCTGCCCGGACGGACGGCCCGGCATGCCCGGCCCGCCACGTCGGCTCACCCGGTTGGGGGTGATCCGCAGTCCGGCAGTGACCTCTCCGCTTGCGGGCAAACCGCGTGCGTGTAGCGCTACCGGCAGAACGAATTACCGCAGCCGGCAGGGGGA
>JAZBOA010000299.1:0-2039 GCA_036350935.1 Anderseniella sp.
GATGCTGCCCCCGCTGTCCTTCAGGATGGGCTGCGCCAATGCCAGGGCGCCGGGGACGACCCGGTCCAGAGCGGCTGCCAGACGCAGGGCGAACTGGTGGGGATCGGCGTCGCCCTCATCCAGCGTGAGCCAGGCGGAGCAGGCGTCAAGGCCGGCCTGATCGATCCAGCGGCTGACCAGTGGTGATGCCTTGCCATAGCCGGCGGGCGCGTGGATCATGACGGCGCGCACGTCCTGCCAGCGGTCCAGTTGCCGGTTCAGGCGCGGCCTGTCGATCATGGTGGGGGGATATGCGGGCTTGGATATCCTGGCGTTCAAGAACATGATCGAATGCGGATCAAGAATTCGGATTGTAATGCAGGCAAAGATCGAATTGAATAGGGTGTGTTTGAAATGGGTTGAACGACAGGCTCCATCTGAGGTATAGTTGTGTTATCTGAGCTTATCGGGTCAGGTCTTGTCTTTCACCCACCCTGACCTCCCAAAACCGGAACCCGAGCTTGAATCATACCTTAGTCAAACCCAGGGCAATTGCCCGGTCTACAGCTTCCTCGCGCCTGGTCACACCCAGTTTGGCGTAAATGTGGCGTATATGGGTTCGCACAGTGTTGATGCTGATGCACAGACTGTCAGCAATATCCTGATACCGACCCGACCTCGACAGGTGCGCCAGCACCAGCCGTTCCTGAGCTGTTAACTTCGCAGCCTGCTGGCGCTGCGCTTCGGATACCGTGGCAACCCACATCCCTGCCGCTGCCGGATGATCGATAAAGGCCAGCAGAGATGCCAGCGCAGGGATGTCGATGATGAAGCGTACGTAGCCGGTTTCAACTGCCAGATCGAGCGCGTGGCTGAGGGCGTCTTCAGCCTCCTCGCGTCGTTCCAGCTGCAGATGGGCCCATGCCGACAGGGCATAGAGTTCGGCGACAAAGAGCCGGCTCCCTACGATCTCTGCCTGGGCGAAGGCGTCTGCCAACCGTGGCATTACGCTTTCAAGTTCACTTCCCCTGGCGATCGTTACCTCCAGAAGCATGATAAAGTAAAATAGGTTTTCGGCGGTGATTTCGTTATCAAGTCGCACACCAAAAGCCGTGGCGAAGTGCCAGGCACGTTCGAGTTGACCTTGTCGCACCAACTGATGAAAGTGTAGTTTGTTGAGCTGTAGGATGGTACTCACTGTGCCCTGAGGCCAAGACGCTTCAATCTCACTGGATTTACCCGTTACACGAGCCATATCGAAGAGGGCGTCTAGTGAGGCAATTTCACTGATGTAATCGGGATCGGCCAGACGCCGGGCCAGAGCCAGGGCCGACTGCTGCTCGCGCTGCGCTGATTCGATATCATCCATCCAGTAGTGAAGATTCATCGCATTCACATGTGCAAGCGCCAACTCCTGTATCACAAATGAACCGTTCGCCGGCTCGGCGGCCACGAGTTCTTGGAGCATTGCGAGTGCTTCCCGCGGGTATCCACGCTGGGCCGAGATCCGCGCTCGATCTATTCGAATGGAAATCACAATGTGGTCAAAGCCCGCGTCTCGGAGCGCTTCAATTGCCTGACTACCGAATGTTAAGGCGTAGTCGAACTGCCCTTCGTACCAAGCGAGATGCATTTGTACGTAGGCCAACATTCCCTGGATCAATGGTTCAGCATCTGCCAGACATTGATCTTTGTCCTGGACGAGTTGCCTGACAGTGTCGAATTCACGCCGGTAGAACCGAGCAATGATGGTGAAAATGGTGAGTTCGGCTTGGGCGCGCCGACGTTCCTCCGCCGTCAGCTGAGCTAATGCCAGGGCGGCTTCCGTGCGCGCGACCAATTCGATTAGATTTGTCTGGACGCGCATCATCTCCAGCAGACACCAATCCAACAGCAGATGCGGGTATTGGTCGAGGGCATTGTTCGGGAAGCGTGTCAGCCATTCCTGCGCCTGCTGGGTATCGCCGCGCATCATCTCGGGACGCACAGCCGCTTCCAGAATGGCGGCAGCCAGGGATAGATCATCTGCGCACAGAGCATGCTGCACCGCTGCGGTGACC
>JAZBOA010000300.1:0-3417 GCA_036350935.1 Anderseniella sp.
GTGCCGCCGGACAGGAACGCGGCCGTTCCCGGCGCATCCGCGTCGCGCACCGCCTGATCCAGCACGCTGCGGAAATTGCGCCGCTGGGTATCGAAGTCAGCATCGAGCGGAGCGTAGTCGGCCCGCCAGTAGAACCCGGTGGTGAGCTGGCCGTCTCTCAGGGTGGCGTACTGTCCCGGCAGCAGTTTATGCACGCCCCGATAAAGGCTGCGCGGCGCCGGGATAGTGTGGAAATAGAGGTAGTCGTAGATCGCCTGCGGATCGATGTTGCGGCCGACGGCGGGGTGCGCGGCCACGCTCTGCACACTGGTGCCGAACACCAGATGGTCATCGCGATGCGCAAAGCACAGGCGTTCAGCGCCGATCCGATCGAGCGCCAGAAAGGCGCATTGTTTGGCCGGGTCGATGATGGCCAGGGCGAAATTGCCCTGCATCAGGGTCGGCAGCTTTTCACCATGGCGCAGCCAGCCATGCGCCACCGCTGCGACAGGACTCCGGTCGCGCGCGATCGAGGCCAATTCCTTGTCGATGAAGCGTGGCCGCCCATGCAAGGCCGCAGCCATGCCATCCTCGACGTGGCTCTCGGCCTTGCCGAAACGCGAGCCTGCGGCCACCCCCATCGCCTGGCTGCTGTGCGCGCGCAGTCCGCCGTCGGATGACAGGCGGGTCGCCTGCCCCATCTGCTTGATCAATTCCTGGTGCTCGTTCTGGTCGCCCAGCCAGCCGAAGATGCCGTCCATGGTCTAGTTTTGTCAGTGTTAAACGGGATAATTAAACTGAATATAAGTGATGTGCCTAACGCGTCTGCATTGAACTGTCCGGTGGCGCTTGATTGTTGTCGCTTTGGCGTTTCTCAAATCTCGATCTTCGCTTCGTCGTTTGACTCGGAATCCAGTCAGATCGGGTTGACTGGTTCCCAGTGATAACTGGGTAGAGGTCGGAAGAAGTCTATCGAACAAACCGCCGCCACTGGCACGAATCCTGTTAGGAGTTTAGCGTCGTTATCCTGTCAGCAAGCCAAGTCGGTTGAGTGAATGCTTTAGATCAGTTAGCAAAACCCTTGCCTGCCAGGCTGAGCGAGTGTGGCAGGGCAAAAACACGAAGAGAATGGAACGGTCGAAACGATGACTGTGTTGGGTGCCCGATAAACATGAATCCGGTCAGGAAATCTTGAGCGCAATCTGGCTGTTGCCGATCCTTTGGCTGGGCGTGGTTGGCGGCGTGCTGCTTTACTACCGCCGTGACCTGGTTGCCGTGTGGCGCGAGCCAGTGTTGCGCTATCCGGTGATGATCATCGAGAGCGACGACTGGGGCGCAGGACCGGTCGAGTCACAGGCTGCAGCGTTTAATCAACTGGTGGATGTGCTGACCCGATATCGCGACCGCGATGGCCGTCATCCGGTAATGACGCTCGCGCTGGTATTGGCGGTTCCTGACGGGCCGGCGATACGCCGCGATGGTCGTTATCATCGGATAGCACTTGATGATCCCCGCTATGCACCTGTGCGGGCAGCCATCGAGCGTGGCCGCAGGGCGGGTGTTTTTGCGCTGCAGTTGCATGGGCTCGAGCACTACTGGCCTGCGAACCTGATGTCGGTGAACGAGTCCTCTGTCAGCGACTGGTTGGTCGCCGAACAGCCGCAAGCGACGGAAAAGCTGCCGTCCCATCTGCAGAGCCGCTGGGTGGATGCCACGGCGCTTCCGTCCCGGCCACTCGAAAGGGAAGCGGTCGCGTCCGCCGTCGCCGAGGAAGTGCGTCTTTTCGAGCGAGTTTTCGGTGACAAACCGCGTGTGGCAGTCCCGCCCACATTTGTCTGGACGGCAGAGGTCGAGCGTGCCTGGGCAGGGGAAGGCGTCGAATTCGTTGTAACGCCTGGCCTGCGCAGCGCCTGCCGGAACGCATCAGGATTGCCCGACTGCGACAGCGGCCCCTTCCGCAACGGCGAGCCGGGCGAGGGCGTGACGTATCTGGTGCGTGACGATTACTTCGAACCGGAGCGCGGGCATCGGGCGGAAAGGGCGCTGCAGGCATTGGCGGAGAAAACGGAACAGGGCCGCCCCTGTCTGCTGGAGACGCACCGCAGCAACTTCATCGGTGATGAAAGCGTGGCCGGTAATGCGCTGGCTGAAATAGGGCGACTTTATGATCAGGCATTGGTCGGCTATCCGGATCTGCGTTTTATTTCAGTCGAGGAACTCGGGATTGCGATTCGGAAGAATGACCCGGGATGGATCGAGCAACGTCCGCTTCGATGCCTGAATGTGTGGCGCGCTCGAGTTCAAAATATTGCCGGCTTCTGGCGTCTGGCAAGGCTAACAGGGCTGGCATGGCTGATGGGAATGCGGCCGGCCAGTGTGAGGCGCGTATAGGAACTGTGAGATGAGTAGGAACCCGGAATGAGTGTTTCCCGACATCGATACAGGTTTGCAGTTGGCGTACCAGGACTCATTGGCATGCTGGGTGACGTCGGTGGCAATCTGCCTTTCCCGGGCCCGTCATTTCAGAACGAAGAGGCGCCATGTTTTACAAACTGAAGGACCAATTGCGGCGTGAGCTGTTTTCCCGGCGAGTGCAATTCCTGCTCGATACCGCGCCCTTGGTGCTCGGAGATTCCCCCGCGCCGGCAGTACTGTCGCAACTCCAGCACAAGGACGTGTTGATGTACCTTGCCGCCATCAAATCATTCGCGGCGCATGTCCCGGTAAGCGCAGTTCATGTGGTCGATGACGGCAGCCTGACGCAGGACGATCGGCGATTGCTGGAGAGGCATATCCCGGGCATCCAGTTCAAGGCCCTGGCGGAATGTCGCGACGAAAACCTGCCTACAGGCGGGACCTGGGAGCGCTTGATCGCCATTGCTCGCCTTTCTGAAAATGGCTACGTGATTCAGCTTGATGCGGACACGCTTAGTCTGGGACGGCTCGACGAAGTGATACAGGCCTGCAGAAGCAATCGTTCGTTCGCCATCGGCACGTGGGACAGGCAGGTGATCGAGCCCGTCAGCGAGTGTTCGAATCGTGCCCGCGCTGCATTGGCAAAAACGTCCCCCCATGTTCAGATGCTGGCAGAAGCACATTTCGATCAACTCGCGAACGCGGCATCGCTGCGCTACGTTCGCGGCTGTTCCGGTTTCGCGGGTTTCGCTCGCGGTCCCGATAAACTTGACTTGATGTATGAACTCTCCAGGCAACTGCAGTCCCAATTGGGGCAGGCCTGGAACAGATGGGGCAGCGAGCAGGTTATGTCCAACCTAGTGGTGGCGAACCAGCCCGATGCGATGGTTCTGCCCCATCCCGATTACGCGGACTGTGAAAAAATGCAGCCTGGCAGAACGCGTTTTGTGCACTTTATCGGCACTTGCCGCTTTCGCGGGGGGCGTTACGCAGACATGATCAGGTGACTGGATTGGCGAGCGA
>JAZBOA010000301.1:0-2946 GCA_036350935.1 Anderseniella sp.
CGGGGACCCAAGGCTGGCGCCAGCAGGTGGATGATGTCGTCGTACTGGCCATAGCCATTGTCCTGGATCGCCGCGAACACCCGCTCGGCCAGGCTGACCGGATCGGGATTGGCAGCGACGGCCACCGGCTCAAGCTGGTCACAGGCGTTGGCAAAAACGGCGCTGATGTCGCCGCTGCTGTCGTCGCTGCGCTCAAAGACGGATGGCGCCAGCTCCAGAAAGCGCCACAGCAGGTCTAGCGCCTCTGCTGGATCTTTGGCAGCAACCTGATCAACAATGGCGTCAAGCTGGGTATTGAGGTCCTGGATCAGGCGCCTGCGCTCATGCCAGTCGACGAAGGCGCGCGACTTTGCAATCGTCGCCAGGCGCTTGCGGATTTCGCGGGCGAGTTCGGCCGGCCCCACCAAGCCTGCCAGTTCCAGTCGCAGGCGGCGCTTGGCTGCCGCATTGCCCTGGCTGATCTCGATCAGCAGTTCAGCCAGGCGTTCGGCGCCGAGTGCCTCGAGGTTCTTGACGTTGAGTGTTTTCTTTGAACTCATGGGAGATGTACACTTGCATCGTGCAAAGCTCAGGCTTCATGGAGCATACTCTCGATCAGCGTGTGAACAACAGGCAGATTGACCTTAGGCCCACTTCATTCGCCTTCGAGAACAGTGACGTCCATCACGTCGACGTCGAGCGATACGGCTGGGAGAAATCAAAATGATCACTCGAGACGCACAACGCTGCCCGACGCATCCTGGCGAACTGCTCCGCGAGGATATCATTCCGAGCATTGCCTACAGCAAGTCGCAACTTGCAAGGATGCTGGGCATTTCGCGCCAGCATTTCTATGACATCCTGAATGAGAAAAGGCCCGTTAGCGCCTCTGTTGCGGCCCGCCTGGGCAAGCTACTCGGCAACGGCCCGCTCTTCTGGATTAGGATGCAGGGTGCTTATGATGCCTGGCACGTAGAACGCAATGTTGATGTCAGCGATGTTCCGTCTCTGAATGTTGCCTAGGAGATTGACAGGCCGAGCCATGGTGCTGCCCGGCACCAGTAGAGCGTGCATTGACGTTTATAGTTGTTTCGCTATAATATTGCGATGAATGAAATTGCGCAAAAGCCCTGCATCTTCATCGCATCCAGCGCTGATGATCTTCGCGCCTTTCCGGACGCCGTGAGGCAAGACATAGGCTTTGCTCTCTATGAAGCGCAAAATGGGCTGAGGCACCTTTCGGCAAAGCCGCTTAAGGGATTTGGCGGCAGCGGCGTCTTGGAAGTCGTCGAAAATCATGACAGCGACACCTACAGGGCCGTTTACACTGTCCGCTTCGCCGGGGTGGTTTATGTTCTGCATGCGTTTCAGAAGAAATCGAGGAAGGGCATTGCAACCGCAAGGCACGACATCGACTTGATCAAACGCAGACTGAAGGTGGCTGAGGAAAACTATGCAATCCGGCAGTTTAAAGACAAAGGATAGAGCTATGAACAACGAAGATACCCGCATCGTTGAAAGCAGTGGCAATGTGTTTGCCGACCTTGGCCTGCCCAACGCCGACGAACACATGCTCAAGGCGCAAATTGTAGTGCAACTGCGGCGGCTTATTGAAGAGCGGATGCTGACCCAAACGAAGGCTGCCACACTGATCGGCATGGCGCAGCCGGATTTATCCAATGTTCTGCACGGTCACTTTAAGGGCTATTCTGTTGAACGCTTGATGCGGCTACTCACGGCACTCGATCAGGACATTGAGATCCGGGTACAGCCGAAAGCCAATGAGACCCAGCCGGCGCGAATTTCTGTTACCAGCGTTCGCAGGATGCCTGCCAGTTGAGCATAAGCCTTTACGCGACCTTTGTAGCGGTTGCCGGCCTTGCTAAGCTTGGAGCCCGGCGCTCCAGAACAGCCTCAACAAACGCCGCACTGTCGCTCGCGTTCAGGCTGATCAGTTCATGCTCCCGAATAACCGTCTTCACCGCCTCCCTCAGGGTTGGTCAGATGCTGAACACGGCGCAGCAATCAGGTCTTCAATATCGATGCCAAGGGCTTCGGCCAGCTTTTTCAGGGTATGAACTGACCCGGTCTTTCGACCAGCCTCGATGTCGATGATCTGTATGCGGTTCACCCCTGAAACCTGTGCCAGCTGGCGCTGAGACATGCCGCGGTGCTGTCGCCAGACTTCAAGCGGTGAGGCGCCGCTAAGCAGCCGGTCAACAACACTTGAGGGGACGAGTTCCTCTGCGCCTGCCTTGATGCGGGCCAGGATTTCAGTTGCCTCGAGGACGTCAACGCGTTCCTCTGCCAGGGCTTTCAGCCGCGCATACTCTGCTTTCGGGATTGTCACCATTTCCGTCATGGCCATTACTCCTTGTAGGCACTGCCGCGCGCCTTAACGTCAAGTATCAGAAGAACGACTTCGTCGCGCATCAGAATTCGCCAGTTTCCGACCCGTAGGCGCATGACGCCCTCAAGGCCTTTAAGCGGTCTGACGTTGTTCGCCTGAGAGCCTGGATCTTCTGCGTAAGCTGAGATCTTGTGACGTATGCGGTTGGCCCAGTTCCGCGGCATACGCATCAAGGCCTTTTGCGCTGTTCGGGAATAGACAACGTCTTTCATGCTGCTATGTAGCCATTGACGACATGAAGGTCAAGTAGACAGTGCGGCGACAGACACTTGTCAATGAACATCCGCAGCTGCCACACTGGATGCATCGCCAAATGGCCTCAAGAGAACGGCTTCTGCTGCAGACCGATTGCTGCTTGGTTTGCGTAACCTGTGTTGCTGAACGCATCGCGTTATTATCAGCTTCGCTCTTGCGTCTGCTTGGTGTTCATCGGTTGAGCCGGGATGCGCACCTCTTTCTGACTGCAGTACTGCACGGTGCTGAAGATGACGTTCGCAAGGAAGATGAGCACGACAATGCCACCCCACATGCTGGGAGGTGGAGGCACATAGCCATAG
>JAZBOA010000302.1:0-8986 GCA_036350935.1 Anderseniella sp.
AAAGCCTGCTCCAGAGCCAGAGCCAGAGCCAGAGCCAGAGCCAGAGCCAGAGCCAGAGCCAGAGCCAGAGCCGGTTCAGCTGCAGCCTGCGCCGCCAGTCGAAGCTGAGCAGCCAAGGGGCTGGTTCCGGCGGCTGCGCGAGGGTCTGTCGAAGTCGTCGCGCTCGCTGACCGACAACATCACCGGCATCTTCACCAGGCGCAAGCTGGACGCTGATACCATCCAGGACCTGGAGGATGTGCTGATCCAGGCTGATCTGGGCGTGGCCATGGCCATGCGTATTACCGAGGAGGTATCGCGCGGACGGTATGACAAGGAAATCGATCCGGCCGAGGTGCGCCGCATCATGGCGGCCGAGATCGTCAAGGTGCTCAAGCCGGTCGAGGTGCCGTTTACCTTTGCCTCGGATACGCAGCCCTTCGTCATCCTGGTGGTGGGCGTGAACGGGGCCGGCAAGACCACCACCATCGGCAAGCTGGGCGGCATTGCCAAGGCTGAAGGTTTCAAGGTGATGATTGCTGCATGCGACACGTTCCGCGCCGCGGCAATCGAGCAGCTTTCGGTGTGGGGCGAGCGGGTGGGAGCGAAAGTGCTGTCGCGGCCGACCGGCGCCGATGCGGCGGGCCTGGCTTACGATGCGCTGGAGCAGGCGCAGGCTGATGGCACCGACATCCTGATGATCGACACGGCAGGCCGGCTGCAGAACAAGGCCGACCTGATGGCCGAACTCGAAAAGATCGTGCGGGTCATCAAGAAGAAGGACGAAACGGCGCCGCATGCAGTGCTGCTGGTGCTGGACGCAACGACCGGTCAGAATGCCATTTCGCAGGCCGAGGTGTTCACCAGGATTGCGGGCGTGACCGGCATCATCATGACCAAGCTCGACGGTACGGCGCGCGGCGGCATCCTCGTCGCCATCGCCGAGAAGTTCAAGTTGCCGGTGCACGCCATCGGCGTAGGCGAGAAGATCGAGGATCTGCAGCCGTTCGATGCGGAGGGCTTCGCCCGCGCCATCGCCGGGGTCGGGGAGGGACAGGACAAGTGAGTGCGGCTGAAACGAAGCCCAAGGTCAACCCCGTGCTGAAGCTGACTCTGGAGCTGGGGCCGCTGGTGCTGTTCTTCTTTGTCAACGCCCGGGGCAAGTCGTTCATCGACAATTATGATCTTGCAGGCATCTTTCCCGAGCCGATCTTCCTGGCCACCGGCGTTTTCATGGTGGCGATGCTGATCTCGCTTGCGGTGAGCTGGGTGCTGACCCGGCACCTGGCGGTGATGCCGCTGATTACCGGCATCGTGGTGCTGGTGATGGGCGGGCTGACGCTCTGGCTGCAGGATGACACCTTCATCAAGGTGAAGCCAACCATCGTCAACGTGTTCTTTGGCGCCGTGCTGCTGATCGGGCTGGCGTTCGGCCGCTCGCTGCTGGCTTATGTGTTCGACGCGGCCTTTGCGCTGGATGCGGAAGGCTGGCGGAAGCTGACCTGGCGGTGGGGTCTTTTCTTCTTTGTTCTGGCGGCGCTGAACGAAATCGTCTGGCGCACACAGACCACCGATTTCTGGGTTGCATTCAAGGTCTGGGGCATCATGCCGATCACAATGATATTCGCCATGGCACAGTTGCCACTGATGCAACGCCACATGATCGATCCGGAGAACGGCAGAAATTGAAGCCCCCGGTTGCAAGGACTGCGCGAATCTTTACGATACGGACACCATTGTAGTTGATTTTCCCTTGGTAAGCGGATAAGGGGATTATTGTTTGTGACATGTGCAACCGGGGGAAAACGATGCACGCAGCACTGAAATATTACCATACATGCCACCATGGCAAACCCGTCCGAGCCGGACTTGAGCTGGGGGGGTACCGTCGTGGATGACCGTCCGCTTGAGCTTGATGCAGGCTCCGAGAGCGTTTCGCCAGTAAGTTTCATGTTGAAGCGAGCGGCTCAATTGTCAGCGGACCTGTTCGCGGAGCAACTGGGCAAGACCGGCCTTACGCAGCGCCAGTACACGTTGCTTGAAACGGTGCTTTCCAATGAAGGCGCCAGCCAGACCGAGCTTGTCCGCACCACCGGCATTGACCGGTCAACGCTTGCTGACCTGGTGAACCGGCTTGAAACGCAGGGCTATGTCCGGCGTGAGCGCAGCCCGACAGATGCGCGGGTGAATTTCGTGTTTCTGACGTCGCTTGGCCGGGAAACCGTCATCAAGGCGAAACCGGTTGCGACGGTCGTGGACATGGAACTCGTGAAGCTGCTGCCGGTGAAGTTGCGCAAGCCCTTCATTGCATCGCTTGAGGAACTGTCGGGCAAGCTCGACGCTGAAAAGGCCTGACCGGAGCCCGCGGGTTCAGGTCAGTTCTGCTGAGCCCTGCCAATGGCGGGGATCAGTTCTTCTTGCAGCGACCGTGCAGTCAGCGGGCCGGTGAACTTGTAGGTGATGATGCCTGCCGGCGAAATCACGTAGGTTTCCGGCACGCCGTATACACCCCAGTCAACCGCGGTGCGGCCTGTCGTGTCTGCGCCAACCCGTGAGAACGGGTTGCCCAGCGAGGTGAGGAAGCGAACCGCGTTCTCCCGCTGATCCTTGTAGTTCAGGCCGACCAGGTTGATGTCATCACGGTCAGCCAGCGCGACGAGGTGCGGGTGCTCGTCGCGGCATGGTCCGCACCATGAGGCCCAGACGTTCAGCACGGTGACCTTTCCGTTGCTGATGTCTGCCGTGGTGAGGCCGGGGACGGGAGATCCGTTGCTGGAAAGTCCTTCGACCGGCGGCAGGTCGAGCCCGGGCGCCGGTTTGCCGACAAGGGCAGACGGCAGCTTCGAGGGGTCGCCGCTCTGCAGGCCGACCATGAACAGCCCGGCCAGTGCGGCGAAGATCAGCACTGGCATGAGGACCCAGAACCGCCCGCGGGCGGGCTGTGGCTCAATGTCGGTCTTGGTCATCGGGAATTCCGTGTGGCTGTGGCTGCGGCCGGCACAGCGGCCGGTTCACCCGGCTTGCGACGCACCAGGCCATCGCGTTCAAGCGTGTCGAGGCGGCGCGAGACCGCGCGGGCGCGGACGAACGTCCATGCCATAAGGCCGCCGAGCACGGCGAAGGTTACGGCGTACGAAGCGATGACGAAACTGATGTGCGGGGCGGAAAAGTCCATCTTGTTCAGCAAGCCTTGAATCTGTCGAAGTCAGCGCAGCGCGCCGGTTTGCGCCAGCTCAGCCTGGCGGATGCGGCGGGCGCTTATTTCAGTACGCATGGCCTTGAGGTGAAGCGCCAGGAACAGGAACGTATAGGCCACTCCCATGATCAGCAACGGTGTCAGCAGCGAGGGGTGTATGGTCGGCCCGTCCATCCGGAAGACGCTGGCCGGCTGATGCAGCGAGTACCACCAGTCCACGGAAAACTTGACGATCGGCACGTTGATGAAGCCGACGATGGCCACAATGGCCGCCACACGGGCCGCGCGGCGCGGATCGTCGATGGCCTGCCAGACAGCCATGTAGCCGAGATACAGCAGGAACAGCACGAACATCGAGGTGAGCCGGGCGTCCCAAACCCACCATGTGCCCCACATCGGCTTGCCCCAAAGCGAACCGGTGGCCAGTGCGAGAAAGCAGAAGCATGCACCCACCGGCGCGGCCGCCTTGGCGGCGACGTCGGCCAGCGGGTGACGGAACACGATGGCGACGATGCTGGCCAGCGCCATGATGGAGTACACCATCAGCGCCGACCAGGCGGCCGGTACGTGCACGTACATGATGCGCACTGTCTCGCCCTGTTGGTAGTCGGTCGGCGAGGTGACGAGGCCGAGATAGAGCCCGCTGGCGAACAGCGCCGCGGTTATGGCCCAGACCCATGGCTGGACCACCGCCTGCAGACGCAGGAAGCGGGTCGGGTTGGCGAACTTCTCGATCGAACTCATGAGCTGATCTTCTAGCCGCGCTGCTCGCGGCTGGCAATGCGCGTTTGCGTTACAGATTGGTCAGGTCAACTTGGCAGAAAGGCAACGCGGCATCACCTAAAGTAGCTGTGCAAAGCGGCATCACCTCAAGTAGCTGCGCAAAGCGGCAGCGGAGGCAAACGGCGACACGACCAGCGCCACCAGCACGATTGCTGCAAGTACAAGCAGCGACGTACCGGAATTGTCGATGCCGGTCTGGAAGCCGGACGTGGACAGCACGCCGAAAATCATCACCGGCACATAGAGCGGCAGGATCAGCAACGAGACCAGCAGGCCGCCCTGGCGCAGGCCGACGGTGATGGCCGCGCCGAGGCTTGCCAGCAGCGACAGCGCCAGCGAGCCGGTGACCATGGCTGCCATCAGCGGCAGCACCAGCGCGGTGTCGAGGTTCAGCAGGAAGCCGAGCAGCGGCGCCGCGATGGCCAGCGGCAGGCCGGACGTCAGCCAGTGCACCGTCGCCTTGGCCATGGCAGTCACTTCCAGAGGGGTATCCGACAGCGCCATGACCTCCAGCGAACCGTCGTCATAGTCGGCCTGCCAAAGCTTGTCGGCGGACAGCAGCACCGACAGCAGCAGCGCGATCCACAAGGCGCCCGGCGCGATGCGGGACAGAAGGTTCTGGTCCGGCCCCAGCCCCAGCGGCAGCAGCACGACGACGGTCAGAAAGAAACCGATGGCTGTACCGATGCCGCCGCCCTGGCGGGCCGCCAGCTTCAGGTCGCGCTTCAGGGTTGCAAGGAAGGCTGAGGTCATGTGGTGGCCGCGGCGAAGTCGAACACGTCGGTCGAGGCGACCGGCAGGTCGATGTGGGTGGAGGCGATGATGATGTTGCCGGCTGCGAGGTGGGACGTCATCAGGCTGGCCAGCAGTCCCTGCGAATGGGTATCAAGGCCGACGGTGGGCTCGTCCAGCAGCCACACCGGGCGCGGCGCCAGCGCCAGCCGGGCGAGGCCAAGCCGCCGCTTCTGGCCCGCCGACAGGCGCTGGGCCTGGAATGCCCGCAGCGCGCGCAGGTTCAGGGCATCGAGCGCCACGTCAATGTCGCCGCCGCCAAGGAAGCCCGCCCAGAAGGTCAGGTTCTCATCTACCGTGAGGTGCAGCTTGATGGCGTCCTGGTGGGCGATGAAATGTACCTGCGGTCCAAGTTCGCCATCTTCTGCGCCAGTGAAGGAAATCTGGCCGGCCGCAGGCTCCGCCAGTCCGGCAATCAGCCGCAGCAACGAGGTCTTGCCTGCGCCGTTGGGTCCGCGCAGCACCAGCATGCGCCCGCCGGTAGCTGAAAAGTCCAGCCCGGTGAACACCAGCCGTCCGCCGCGCTCGCACGCCAGCCCTTTGCCCGAAATCTCCATGAGACGCCGTTTAACGCAAGCGCGGCTGCGATAAAAGCCACGTTCGACAAGAGACGTACTGGTGCTTGCGAAAAGTTTTGTCTAGAAGACGCACATCCTCCACATCGAACGCGACGGAGCACCACCAGATGAGCGAGCAGTCCCTCGACAGTTTCAAGTGCCGCAAGACCCTCAAGGTCGGCAGCAAGTCTTACGTCTACTATTCCCTCAAGGTGGCGGAAAAGAACGGCCTGAAGGGAATCTCGTCGCTGCCCTATTCGTTGAAGGTGCTGCTGGAGAACCTTCTGCGCCACGAAGACGGGCGCACGGTAACAAAGGCTGACATCGAGGCGATGGCCAAGTGGGTGAGTTCGAAGGGCAAGTCGACCCGCGAGATTGCCTTCCGCCCGGCCCGGGTGCTGATGCAGGACTTCACCGGCGTGCCCGCAGTGGTGGACCTCGCCGCCATGCGCGACGCGATGGTGAACCTTGGCGGTAACCCGAAGAAGATCAACCCGCTGGCACCCGTCGACCTGGTCATCGACCACTCGGTCATGGTCGATTTCTTCGGCACCGCCGGAGCGTTCAAGAAGAACGTCGACATGGAGTATGACCGCAACGGCGAGCGCTACAAGTTTCTCAAGTGGGGCCAGGGCGCGTTTGACAATTTCCGCGTCGTGCCGCCCGGCACCGGCATCTGCCACCAGGTGAACCTCGAGTACCTGGCCAAGACGGTTTGGACCAAGAAGCAGAAGATCAACGGCAAGGCTGCCACGGTTGCCTTCCCTGATACGCTGGTGGGCACTGACTCGCACACCACCATGGTGAACGGCCTCGCCGTGCTGGGCTGGGGCGTGGGTGGCATCGAAGCTGAGGCCGCGATGCTGGGCCAGCCGATCTCGATGCTGATCCCGGAAGTGGTCGGCTTCAGGCTGACCGGCAAGATGGCCAAGGGCACCACGGCAACCGACCTGGTGCTGCGGGTTGTGGAAATGCTGCGCCAGAAGGGCGTGGTCGGCAAGTTCGTGGAGTTCTACGGCCCGGGCCTGTCCAACCTGTCGCTGGAAGACCAGGCGACGATCGCCAACATGGCGCCGGAGTATGGCGCGACTTGCGGCTTCTTCCCGACCTCCAATGAGACGCTGGAATACCTGACTGGAACCGGCCGATCGAAGGCGCAGGTCGACCTCGTTGAAAAGTACGCCAGGACGCAAGGCATGTTCCGCACCAAGTCGTCCCCGGACCCGGTGTTCACCTCGACTCTGGAGCTTGACCTCGGAGACGTGGTGCCGGCCATAGCCGGGCCGAAGCGGCCGCAGGACCGGGTGGCGCTGGCCGATGCCGCGCCGGAGTTCGCCAAGGCGCTCGCCGACATTTCCGGCGGGCCCAAGCCCAAGAGCTCGCCTGCCAAGGGCAAGGACGAAGCCCGCATGATCGCCGAGGGCGCAGCCCAGTCGGATCATCACGTGCGCAAATGCAAGGTCAACGGCGCCAACTTCGAGATCGGCCATGGCGATGTGGTAATCGCGGCGATCACCTCGTGCACCAACACGTCCAACCCGTCGGTGATGATCGGCGCGGGACTGCTGGCCCGCAACGCCAACAAGCTGGGCCTCAAGGTGAAGCCGTGGGTCAAGACCTCGCTGGCGCCGGGCTCGCAGGTGGTGACCGATTATCTCAAGTCGGCCGGCCTGCAGAAGGACCTCGACAAGCTCGGCTTCGATCTCGTCGGCTATGGCTGCACCACCTGCATCGGCAACTCCGGCCCGCTGCCGGAAAACATCTCGCAGGCGATCAAGGACAACGATCTGGTGGCGTGCTCGGTGCTGTCCGGCAACCGCAACTTTGAAGGCCGCGTGAACCCGGACGTGCGCGCCAACTACCTGGCCTCGCCGCCGCTGGTGGTGGCCTATGCACTGGCCGGTTCGATGAACGTCAACCTGGCGACCGACCCGCTGGGCCACACGCCGAAGGGCGAGCCGGTGTACCTGGCCGACATCTGGCCGGATGCCAAGGAAGTGGCCGAGTTCGTGCGCAAGAACGTTACCCGCAAGGCCTACCAGGCCCGCTACAAGGACGTGTTCAAGGGCGATGCCCAGTGGCGCAAGATCAAGGTTGACGGCGGCATGACCTATGGCTGGGACGCGGCCTCGACCTACGTGCAGAACCCGCCGTACTTCGAAGGCATGAAGATGGAGCCGGACCCGGTTGAGGACATCGAGAACGCCCGCATCCTCGGCCTTTTCCTCGACTCCATCACCACCGACCATATCTCGCCGGCCGGTTCAATCAAGGCCGACAGCCCGGCGGGCCGCTACCTCACCGATTTCCAGGTGCGACCGGTGGACTTCAACTCCTACGGCGCGCGGCGCGGCAACCATGAGGTGATGATGCGGGGCACCTTCGCCAACATCCGCATCAAGAACCAGATGCTGGATGGCGTCGAGGGCGGCTATACGAAGCATTATCCGTCGAACAAGCAGATGGCGATCTACGATGCGGCCATGCAGTATGCGAAGGACGGAGTGCCGCTGGTGGTGTTCGCCGGCAAGGAATACGGCACCGGTTCGTCGCGCGACTGGGCGGCCAAGGGTACGCGCTTGCTGGGCGTGCGTGCGGTCATTGCGCAGTCGTTCGAGCGCATCCACCGCTCCAACCTGATCGGCATGGGCGTGCTGCCGCTGCAGTTCAACGAAGGCGACAGCTGGCAGAGCCTTGGCCTGAAGGGCGATGAGTCGATCACCATCAAGGGTCTTGCGGTCAAGATGAAGCCGCAGCAGACGTTTGACGTGGAGATCACTTCGGGCGGCAAGACGCAGACGGTGAAGGTGAAGAGCCGCATTGATACGGCTGACGAGCTCGATTACTTCACCAATGGCGGCATCCTGCCTTATGTGCTGCGTCAGCTTGCGGCCTGACAGGCATGCCGGCTGACTTGTGTGCTGCGTCAGCTTGCGGCCTGACAGGCAGGCCGGCTGACTTGTGTGCTGCGTCAGCTTGCGGCCTCACTCACTCGTGAGTGGCAGTTGACCGGCAGTTCGGCCATAACCGGTGATATGAACTACGACACTTCCATCACCCGGCGCCGGCTGCTGGCATCCGGCCTTGCCTGCGGCGCCGCGTTTGGCGTGGGCCCGGGCGCGCTGGCCGGGCAGGCAAAACGCCCGCCAGTCTTCGTGGAACTGTTCACCTCGCAAGGCTGCTCGTCCTGTCCGCCTGCCGACAAGTTCATGGGCGAACTGGTGCAGCGGCCGGGCATCATTGCCGTGTCGATGAACGTCGATTACTGGAACTACCTGGGCTGGCGCGACACGCTTTCACAAGCCGTGTTCACCCGGCGCCAGAAGGAGTATGCAGCGCGACGCGGCGACGGACAGGTGTACACACCGCAGATGGTCATCAACGGCCGCTCGCACGTCGTAGGCTCGCACAAGCAGACTGTACTCGAAGAAATCGGCCGCCAGGCCTCGGTGCCGGAAAGCTATTTCGTACCGGTTTCCCTCAGCGCCAAGGGTAATGAACTCGACATCGAGGTGGGTGGCGGCCCGACCGACCGGATCATCCAGGCTTCGACGCTGTGGGTAATGTCGGTGGTGCCGCAGGTCACGGTGTCCATCGAGCGTGGCGAGAACTCGGGCCGGGAGATTACCTACCACAATGTCGTGCGCCAGCTGACGCCAGCCGGCATGTGGAAGGGCGA
>JAZBOA010000303.1:0-5313 GCA_036350935.1 Anderseniella sp.
ACGGTGATCGAATTCAACCCACGCATGGCGGCGCAATTTTCCGATCTGTATTTGCGAGTTGACGGGGTCGATCTGCACCGTCTCGGTTTGGAACTGGCCTTCGGTCGCGACCCGGCCCGGCTGCCGCGGGCCGAGCCTGCGGCCGGTGCCGCGGCCAGCTTTGTCTATCGCTGCTTTGATCCGGCGGAACGCCCCGCGATGCCGGGCGCCGCCCAACAGGCGGCCCTGGCCGAACGATTTCCGGATGCGCTGCTGTTCCGTTTTGCCAAATCACCGGGGCAGATTGCCCGTGATTTCAAGTGGCTGGGCAGCTATCGTTACGGCATTTTGCACCTTGGGGGCCAGGATGCACGCGATCTGCGGGAGCGGTGCCTGGCAGCCAGTGAGCTGCTTGGTTGGCCGGCACCTTATGCGCGGCAGCCGGCGGAAACTCCTGTGCCGGCCGGCTATCCAACACCCGATTGTTCGATGGAAACTTCCCCATGATTTCTCGCTCACTGTCTTCTTTTCCGACCCTACTGCTCACGGCATTTCCGCTGAGTGGCGGCGGCCCGATGAGCGCTCAGAATCCTGCCGGGCATTACATGCCGGGTAACGCTGTCGCCGATGGCAATGATGCCCCGGGTGATATTCACAAGAGGGGTGAAGAACTCTCCGCGGCAGTTGCCAAGGCCGCTCCTGGCCTAGCCAAGTGAAAGGGCCCCGCCTGCTGCAATTCGCACGGGAAGATCCCGCCGCCACCCGGGCCGCGATTCTTGCCGGTTTTTCGGCGTCGATGGCAGCAGTCCCGCCCAAGTATTTTTACGATGCCCTGGGTTCGCGTCTGTTTTCGGCCATTACCGAATTGCCGGAGTACTACCCGACCCGTACCGAGGCGAGCATTTTTTCCCGCTACATCGGTGAGATGGCTGAGGAACTGGTGCCGGTCACGACGCTGGTTGACCTTGGGGCAGGAAATTGCGAGAAAGCGGCCAGCCTGTTTGCGGCATTGCAGGTGGAACGCTATGTTGCTGTCGATATTTCGGCCAGTTACCTGCGGGATTCGCTGGAGAGTCTGCAGCGCAAGCATCCGACGATGGACATGCTAGGGATCGGCCTCGATTTTTCGCGGACCCTGACATTGCCGGCCGAGGTTGGCAAGGGGCCGAGGACGATGTTTTATCCTGGGTCGAGTATCGGCAATTTCACTCCGGCTGAAGCACTGGCCTTTCTGCGTCAGGTTCACCTGGCCAGCGCCGGTGGCGCCTTGCTGATCGGTGTCGATCTGGTCAAGCCGACCGACATTCTCGAGCGGGCCTATGACGACCCGCTAGGCGTTACCGCGGCCTTCAATCGCAACCTGCTGCGCCATCTCAATGCCCTGGTCGGCACCGATTTCGCGATCGATGACTGGCGTCATGTCGCATTTTTCAATGCGCGAGCGTCGCGTATCGAAATGCATCTGGAGGCGGTAAAGGCAACGGTCGTGCATTGGGCCGACGGCGAGCGAGCCTTTGTCGCCGGTGAGCGCATTCATACCGAAAATTCCTACAAGTGGCGCTCGGAAGACTTCACAGACCTGCTCCAGGCTGCCGGTTTTCGTCGTGTGGAGTCCTGGACGGATGAAAACGGCTGGTTCGCTGTTTTCAGGGCATTTTCCTGACCATGGATCTAGGTCGCGCAGCTCCGAAACCCGCTGTGAATATCGTTGCGTTCCGGCGTGAAGAAATTGCGATAGCGTGGATGCACCATGCGCGGCGAGGTGGCGCGGCTGGCGCCCCGCAAAACCCGTCGGTCACCGAACCAGGGGACGGAATAGTCCCGGTAAGGGTGGGCAACAAAGCCGGGATAAGGCAGAAAGGGACTGGATGTCCACTCCCAGACCGCGCCCCAGGCAAAATCCGGCTGACTGCTGGCGGCAAATTCCCATTCGGCTTCCGTTGGCAATCGCCGGCCAGCCCAACGGCACCAGGCCTCGGCTTCGAACCACGTCAAATGGGTCGCCGGGGTATCGAGGGGCAAGGTCCGCCAGTTGCCCGCAACCAGCCATTGCCATTCGTAACCCTGCTTGCGCAGGTAGCGGGGCGGTGCCGTGCCCGTCGCTTCCAGGAAGGGGAGGTAGCGTTCCCAACTGACCACGCAACTGTCGATTTCAAAGGCGGCCAGCTCGACGCCGTGGAGGCCCAACTCATTGTCGAAGGCAAAGCCGCTGCTCGGGTAACCCAGCTTCCCGTTGTTTCCGGGAATCTTCAGGCTAGTCAGCGGCGGCAGGGCGACGGGCGGGGCAATGAGGGTTTCCGGCAGGGGAATGCTCAAGGCCTGGGCCATGTAGATGGCCGCTTCGCCGTGCATGTCCTCATGGAAAAGCGCAAGACGGTAGAAATACAGGTCCTCGTCGGTTTCGGTTGTGTTGGCCAGCAAGGCCAGGGTGTCGTCCAGCACGGCTTCAAGATAGGTGCGGGTTGTCCCCAGGTCGGGCAGTGGCAGCGTCCAGCGGCTTGGGTGGGCGACATGGCTGGAGTTGTACCAGGCGTCGGCCTCTTGCAGGCGGCCGGCGGGCCGGTGATGATCGGGGTCGGCTTGAACACCCCGGGCGCGCTGCTGGTTGCGGCTGATCCAGTAGTCCTGGAACCAGGCGATATGCCCGACTTCCCAACAGGGTGGATTGATCTGGGTCGAATAGGGGACCACCAGGTCCTCTCCAAGGCTGTCGGCGTAAGCGGCCAGCAGGCCGAGGGTGCGCTGATGACTGTCGCGCAGGGCTTCGGCAAGAAGGGTGCGGCCGCTGGTGCGGGCCGCTATGGCTTCGGCAGTGTTCATGGCGAGGCTTCCGTAAGTGCGTAATAGGGGAAGTATGCCGCAAGTCGTCATTGTCAGCCCGGCCTTGCGCGATGCAAACAACGGCAACTGGCAGACTGCGCGCCGCTGGCAAGCGCATCTGGCGGCGGAGTTCCGGACGCGCATCGTCACTCACTGGCCCGATGAGGCGTCGGCGGATGACCGGGTGATGATCGCCCTGCATGCGCGGCGTTCGGCCGATGCCATCGCCGCCTGGCATGCGGCGCGGTCGCTGGGCGGTCTGGCCGTCGTGCTGACCGGGACCGATCTTTACCGGGACATCCAGACCGATGCCTCGGCACGGCGTTCGCTTGCCATGGCGGGGCAGTTGGTGGTCCTTCAGGAATGCGCCCCGGCAGCCTTGCCTGTCGAATGTCGCGCCAAAACGCGTGTCATTTTCCAGTCGACCCCGGCACGCCAGATCCTTGCCAAGTCATCCCGCCGCCTGCGCCTGCTGATGGTCGGTCATCTGCGCGAAGAAAAGTCCCCGGAGACCTTGTTCGCCGCGGCGCGCCTGCTGCCTAACCAGCCCGATGTGGCAATTGATCATGTCGGCGAGGGGCTTGATCCGGCCCTCGCCGCGGCGGCAAGGGCAACCATGCTGGCCGTGCCCAACTACCGCTGGCTGGGTGGCTTGGCCCATGAGGCGGTCCGCCGGCGGATCCAGCGGGCGAATCTGCTGGTGCATACCAGCCGTATCGAGGGGGGTGCTCATGTCATCATGGAGGCGGTGACCAGCGGTACGCCCGTGCTGGCCTCGGCGGTTGCCGGCAATGTCGGGATGCTGGGGGCGGATTACACGGGCTACTTCCCCTGGGGCGATGCACCGGCACTGGCTGAACTGATCCTGCGCTGCCGTTCGGGAGAGCTGCTGTCGACATTGGCGGCACAGTGTCGCGCACGGGCGCCGCTTTTCGACCCGGCCACCGAGCGCGCCGCGCTCCGGCGGCTGGTTCATGAACTTCTGGAAAAGGCCTAGATGCAAGCAGTCACCGAGCCGGTAGTAAGGGATATTGTCCTGATTGGCGGGGGGCACAGTCACGTCGGCGTGCTCCACATGTTTGCCATGCAGCCCTTGCCGGGCGTGCGCCTGACGGTGATCTGCACGGATACCGATACCCCTTATTCGGGCATGCTGCCCGGTTACATCGCCGGTCATTACCTTTTCGACGAGGTGCATATCGACCTGCGCCGGCTGGCGTCGTTTGCCGGCGCGCGCTACTACAAGGACGAGGTGATCGGCATCGATCGCGCATCATGCCGGGTGCTGTGCCGCCATCGCCCGCCAGTCCCTTTCGATGCCCTCTCGATCAATATCGGTTCGACGCCGCGGTTGGCCCAGGTGGCCGGGGCCGGCGAATATGCCGTGCCGGTCAAGCCGATCCGGCGCTTCAATGAACGCTGGCTGGCCCTGCTAGAGCGCGTTTGCCAACAGCCGGGGGCGATGACTATTGCCCTGGTGGGGGCGGGAGCCGGCGGTGTCGAACTCACCCTGGCCATGCAGTATCGCCTGCGTCGCGAATTGGTGGCGCTCGGCCGTGATCCCGATGAACTTCACTTCCATCTCTTTTCGGCTGATCCCCAGATCCTGAGCACCCACAATGCGCGGGTCCGTGACGCCTTCGATCGCGTACTGGCGGCACGGGGGGTTGTGGTGCATCGCGGTGCCAAGGTGACGCAGGTATCGGCCGGGCGCTTGCAAACCGGCTCGGGCGAGGTGCTGGCGGCCGATGAAATCATCTGGGTGACGCAGGCCGGCGGGGCGGCCTGGCTGGGTGATACCGGCCTGGCTCTGGACGAAAAGGGCTTTATCCGCGTGCGGGATACCTTGCAGACCGAAACGGACCCCGTCATTTTCGCGGCGGGTGATTGCGCCGCCATGATTGACTACCCGCTGGAAAAGGCGGGCGTCTTCGCTGTTCGCATGGCCAGGCCGCTGGCCGAGAATTTGCGGCGAACCCTGCTTGGCCGCTCCCTGATCCACTACCGCCCGCAGCAGCGCTGGCTGGCGCTGATCAGTACCGGCGACCGGCATGCTATCGCTTCACGCGGCGGTTTCTATGCGCGAGGTGATCTGATCTGGCGCTGGAAGGACTGGATCGACCGGCGTTTCATGCGCAAGTTTACCGAGTTGGCCATGCCATCCACGCCGCTCACCCGGCCCGCCGCAAGGCTGGCGCTGGATGCCGAGGAGCAGGACCAGGCTATCTCGGCCATCGCCATGCGCTGCGGCGGTTGCGGGGCGAAAGTCGGCGCCAGCGTGCTGTCGCGCGCTCTTTCCAAGGTGCATCCGGTTGAGCACGATGACGTACTGATCGGCCTGTATGCCCCGGACGATGCCGCCGTGGTTCGCGTGCCAGCAGGCATGGCGAGCGTGCAGACGGTCGATTTCTTCCGTGCCTTCATCGACGATCCCTGGGTTTTCGGCCGGATAGCGGCCAACCATGCGCTGGGCGACGTGTTTGCCATGGGGGCGGTGGCGCAGACGGCGACGGC
>JAZBOA010000304.1:0-3016 GCA_036350935.1 Anderseniella sp.
GGGCCCATCCGGAGTTCAAGCGACTGCTGATCCAGACCGGCGTGGCCGATTACTGGCGACAAACCGGCCGATGGGGCGACGGCTGCAAGCCGGTCGGTGCGGACGATTTCCAGTGCGGGTGATGGCTACGGCAGGAAGGCCAGCAGCCGCGTGGCCCGAAGATCACGCAGGAACATGCCGACGACCTGATCGGCCAGTCCACTGCGATCATGGAGGCGGTTGGCTGCCCGTATCTTGGGCCTCGTGCGGCGGCGTAGGCCGTGGCGCCAACCTGAGCGAATGCCCCTGGACCCCGCTTCGGCGGGGTTCTTGTTCTTGGAGTAGTTGCCCATGATGCAGAAAGGCAATCAGCGTCAGGGCTGTATCCTCAATGTCTGCGGTGCCTGTTGTAGGCGCTGACGAGTTCTCGAGTCCTTGCAGAACCCGCCTTTTGTTGTTGCAGTCATGCTGGCCGGGGTCATGGCGCAGCCCGTCGCAGGCCAAGTGCCCCCCGACGCTGGGGCCAGTGCGGCGCCCCAATGCGTGGCATCGGGTCCAACCATCGGGTGGCAACCCGAGCCGTGGGCACCGGAACGACGCGTGCTACGAGTGGGTCCTGCCCAGGAGCTCAAGACTCCCTCCCAAGCGGCAGCCGCAGCCCAGGACGGCGATGTAGTACTGATCGAGGCCGGGGACTACGTCGGAGACTCGGCGGTCTGGCGCCGGAACGGCTTGCTCATTCGAGGGATCAATGGTCGCCCCCGCCTCGTGGCCCGCGGACGTCTGGCCGAGGACAAGGCCATCTGGGTCGTCAGCGGCCGGGACATCACAATCGAGAATTTCGAATTCAGCGGCGCCCGGGTTCCGAGCCGGAATGGCGCTGGCATCCGTGCTCAAGGTCGCGGACTGACGGTCAGGGCGAGCGCCTTCCTTGATAACCAGATGGGGATATTGACGAACAACAGCGCCGACAACTGGCTCGTCGTGGAGTTCAGCGAATTCGGCTTCAACGGCATGGACAGCGGCCGCTTTCACCACGGGCTGTACGCCGGGCGCATCGGGAGACTCACGGTTCGCTTCTCCTACTTCCACCACGGCCGAAACGGTCACCTGCTAAAGAGCCGCGCCAGAGTCAACGACGTGCGTTACAGCCGCTTCATCGACGGCAAGGATGGGCAGGCGAGCCTGGAACTCGACTTCTCCGAAGGCGGCGATGTGACCGTGATCGGCAACGTGATCGACCAGGCTGCGACCAGTCCGAATGTACATGTCATCAGCTATGCCGCAGAGGCCCGCGGATCGAAGGGCGGACAGTTTGTCGTGGCCTTCAACACCATTCTTACCCGTCGGCGCAACACGGTATTCGTCGCCAATCGTTCGGTGACCACTGGGACGGTGGCGTTCAACGTGTTCGCAGGCGCCCCCGAGCTATCGACAAGCGGACCACTGACTCTCGTCGCCAACAACCTTGTCGGCTCCGATAGCCTGGTTGATGCTGACGCCGGCGACTATCGCCTGGTGTCCAGTCCGCCAGTAGCGAACCTGGACACGGCCGGCAGCACGCTGGACCTGGTGGCATTCAGGCCGACGTTCGAGCCTGTCAGCGTGACCGGCGCGCGACAGCGGGCAGAAAGATCTCCACCAACCGCCGGGGCGTTTGAGTACTGCTCAGGGATATAGGTGCCGGTGCTACGGTTTCGGTGATATAGGTGCCGGTGCTACGGTTTCGGTATGGGATATAGGTGCCGGTGCTACGGTTTCGGTATCACTTTGTACGCGGGCCGGGCTCGTCGGCGGCTGACAGAGGACTTCCGAAACCGTAACACCGGCACCTTTTCCTCGCATATCATGCGGCGAATATCTTGCGCGTGCGGAGAATGAGGCCCATAATCTCCGCATGAATAGCGGCGATTACAAGTACATCTGGCAGGCTGACGACTGGCCCAAGTGGCGCTACGACCTGGCGACACTGGCCGGGCCCATGGCCGAGGTTAGCCGTGCCCAAGGTCTGCTGATGGGGCGCCTGGCTGACGTCGGCATGGCCTTGCGCGACCAGGCGAGCCTCTCGGCGCTTACCGAGGACGTGGTCAAGACCAGCGAGATCGAGGGGGAGCGGCTCGACGTCGTGTCCGTGCGCTCGAGCATTGCCCGCCGCCTGGGTGTGGACATTGGCGCCCTGGCGCCGGTGGATCGGCATGTCGAGGGTGTGGTCGAGATGGTGCTCGACGCGACGGCCAACTGCGTGGCCCCGGTCACCCGCAAGCGGTTGTTCGGTTGGCACGCGGCGCTCTTCCCAACCGGCTACTCCGGCCTCTCCAAAATCAAGGTCGGTGGCTGGCGGGACGATGCCAGCGGTCCGATGCAGGTGCTGTCCGGTCCCATCGGCCGGCAGCGCGTGCATTTCGAAGCGCCTCCAGCCGACCGCCTGAAGGCCGAGATGAGTCGTTTTCTCGAATGGGTCGATACGGAGACGGGGGAGCCGCCGCTCATCAAGGCCGGCCTCGCCCATCTTTGGTTCGTGACTCTGCACCCCTTCGACGACGGCAATGGCCGGATCGCCCGGGCCATTGGCGACCTGCTGCTGGCCCGTGCCGACGGCAGCCCACAGCGCTTCTACAGCCTTTCGGCGCAGATCCAGCGTGAGCGCAATGCCTACTACGACATTCTGGAGCGCACTCAGAAAGGCACGCTCGACGTCACGGCGTGGCTCGCCTGGTTCCTCGATACCTTGCACCGCGCGGTCGACCAGGCCCAGCACACCCTCGACGCTGTCCTGGCCAAGGCGCGGTTCTGGCAGCGCTTTGCCGGTATGCCAATGAACGAGCGGCAGGTGAAGCTGCTCAACCGCTTGCTCGACGGCTTCGAAGGGAAGCTCACCACCAGCAAGTGGGCGGCCATCGCCAAGTGCTCGCCGGATACCGCCCTGCGCGACATCAACGAATTGCTGGCCCATGGCGCATTGCGCAAATCCGCTGCCGGCGGGCGCTCTACCTCCTACGAGTTGAACGATCCGCCGTCGGCGTGAATGCCCCTCGGA
>JAZBOA010000305.1:0-3133 GCA_036350935.1 Anderseniella sp.
CAGCTGATTGATGGCGCTACTGATGCTTCGGTCACGCCCATCGGTGCGGAGCCCTTGTTGAAGGAGTTCCTGATACCGGGACCTGTCCGCCAGCTTGAGGCCACCGGCAAGAAGATCTGCTATCTCGGCGTCACCCCGGACGAGGTGAAGAAGATGAACGAGAAGTACGGGGCGACATGGATCCACGTCGAGCTTCCGGCAAACACCTTGCCCAGCCAGACCGAGCCGCTTGGCATCGGCTTCAACCGTGCTTTCAAGGCGTCACACGAAACGTTCGACGAGGAACTGGCCTACAAGCTGGTCAAGACGGTGGCTCAGCTCGGACCGCAAATGAAAGAGCTCAATCCGCTGTGGAAGATCTGGTCACCTGAACTGATGACCTGCGGTCTTTCGGAAGAGAACGCCCATCCCGGCGCCATCCGCGCCTACAAGGAACTGGGCATGTGGGATCTCACCTCGAAGTGCGAACCCATGACCTATCCGAAGAGCTGATCCTTCCCTGCAGGCCGGGGCGGTTCTGTCCGCTCCGGCCATATGCCTCCGCTGAAATGCCGGGTCCCTTGCGGCCGGCCTGATCCGTTCCATGGAAGTCCCGCACATGACCAACTGGCGCACACTGAGAATAGCTGCCGACATCCCCTTCATCGCCATTGGCGTCATCCTGACGGTCTATATCGGCGTCTCTGCGTTCGGCTATGTGAAGAACTCGTCGGAACACTATTCCAACTTCATACTTGGCGTCTGCCTGATGACCGGCCTGCTGGCCATCCGCAACCTGTGCGATGAAAAGCTCGGCATCGAACAGGCCGACAGCGATGCCGGTGCGGGCGCCGGGGTGAAGCCGCTGTTCTGGCCGCGCTTTGGGCTGGCGGCGGCGGCGCTGGTGATGAGTGCTGCCGGCATGGGTTATGTCCGGCTCAACGCGGTTCACCTGGAGACCTCCCAGCCATTCTTTACCGATACTGACATGCTGTTCGGATGGCTGATGACAATCTCCATCCTGATCCTCACCTTCATTCACTGGGGGTGGCTGCTGACGACCGTGATCTCGATCTCCATCGCCTATTTCTTCTTCGGCTACCTGATCGAGAATCCGCTGTTCGTGACCCCCTATTACGACGCCAAGTTCGTGATGAACTATATCGGGCTGGGTACCAACCAGGGCTTCTATTACCTGGCGCAGGTAGCTGCGGATTCGGTCTACTTCCTGATCATTTACGCCGCCATCCTGCTCGGCGTGGGCATGCTCGACATGGTGCTGGAAGTTGGGAAAGTTACTGGCCGCAAGGTGGCCGGAGGGGCGGCTGGCCCGGCCGTGATCGGCTCGGGCATTGTCGCCTCGATCATGGGCCAGGCCGTATCGAACGTGGTGCTGACCGGCCGGCTCACCATCCCGATGATGAAGAAGCACGGTTACTCCGGCTCCATGGCCGGCGCCATCGAGGCCACCGCCTCGACCGCGGGCCAGATCATGCCGCCGATCCTGGGCCTCGCCGCCTTCATCATCGCCTCGTTCCTTAACCGCCCCTATGTCGATGTTGCCCTGGCTGCCATGCTGCCGGGTCTGCTCTACATGATCGGCATTTCCATCGCGATCATCGTCTATGCCAAGCGCAACGACCTGCCAAAGCTGGTCGAGAAGGCCGACATGCAGATGATCCGCCGGTTGCTGCCCACCTTCCTCGTATCATTCGGCGTGGTGTTGTGGCTGTTGCTCGGCTACCGCTCGCCCGCCATCGCAGGCCTTGCCGGCATCGTGCTGGCACTGGCCTTGTGCGTGCTGCAGGGCAAGTACCGCCCGACCACCAGGCAGCTCTATTCAGCAGTTCAGGAGGGCTTCTACCTCGTCGCCATCCTGTCGCTGCTGCTGGTGGCCATCGGCCCGCTCGGTCAGGTCATGCTGACGACCAACCTGTCGGGACGGCTCGGCTCGGTTCTGGTCGCTTATCTGCCGGATACCCAGTTGCTGTTGCTGGTCGGCGCGATGATCGTTTCGCTGATCCTCGGCATGGGCCTGCCGACGCCGGTAGCCTACCTGATCGTGGCGCTGGCGCTGGTGCCTTTCATGCAGCAGATCGGGGTGCCGCCGCTGCAAGCCCACTTCTTCGTTTTCTACTTCGCGGTGTTCTCGACGCTGACGCCACCAGTGGCGGTAAGTGTGCTGGCGGCCGCGAAACTTGGAAATGCCACGTTCCTGCGGACGGCCCTCGACTCGATGAAGATCGCGTCGACCACGTTCATCATTCCCTTCGCCTTTGTTGCCTCGCCTGAACTGATGTCGTTCCCCAACCTGACGTGGGCCGTTGTCCCCGCCTTCGCGGAGGTGGTGGCAATCCAGGCAGCCGTGTCGATTGCGGCCTATGGCTACTTCCTTCGCAATCTAAGCTGGTGGGAGCGGCTGGTGTTCCTCGGAATCGCGTTCTCCGGGTTCTTCAACATGATGCTGCACGACAGTATGTACTTCTATCTCGGTGCAGCCATATTCACGGTGATCACCGGATGGTTGATGTACACCAGAGTTCAAACTGCCGTCTCCACAAATTAGAGCATCATCCGATCAGATTGAATCATCTGATCGGATAAAGATGCCTAATGCCAAAGCGCTAGTTGAGCTACGGGTGCTCTCAGGCAATTGCAGACCGGCGGCCGGCGCCTGGCCTGCGCCACCAGACGGCGTCCGGAACGCCACGGCACGGATGCGGTGTTTCATGGAATGAAAGTGCACAGGGGAACATTCTGTGTGCACAGTTCATGCTACCCGGTAGCAAGCTGCAACGGTGGGTGTGGCGGGACGTGCAGAAGAAAAAAGAGGGCCATCATTGGTATTGGCGGAAGATGGCCGTCTTTGTGCCTTCAGCTGTGATTCGCTTGCCCGGGGGAATTGCCCGGCTGGCTGGTTCGGCAGCAAAACGGGCACATATCGGCTGAACAGGTGGTGCGGCAGAAATCGCGCTGCCTGTTCAGAACCGGGGGAAGGTGGACGCCGGTGTTTGCCAATCTTGCAGCCGGCGTCCCCACTATCACCTTTTCCAGCCGTCGATTCTCCGTTCTTCTCAAGTCCGATGCTGTTCCGCTATGCCACTGCGGCAGCTGACCGCCTGAACCATAATGCTAGCGAGACAAGTATCAGGAG
>JAZBOA010000306.1:0-7414 GCA_036350935.1 Anderseniella sp.
GAGTGCCCCGGCATGGTCAGCCCGTGCCATATCACGCTGGAGAAGAACCTGCCGGTTGCTTCCGGCATCGGCGGCGGCTCTGCAGATGCTGCGGCCGCTCTCAAGGCCGTCATCGGCTTCAATGATCTTGATATTGCCGCGCACCGGCTTGCGGAGGTTGCCCTGAAACTTGGCGCCGACGTGCCGGTGTGCCTGCGCTCCACCGCCTGCCGGATGCGCGGCATCGGTGAGGATATCGAGGCGTGGAGCGATGCGCCGCCGCTTCACGCCGTGCTGGTCAACCCGCTGGTTGGCGTATCCACTGCTGCGATCTTCAAGGCGCTGGCGCTGACGCCGGGCGAAAGCGCCGGCACGGACATGGGCGCCATGCCTGCCGCGTCGGGATGCCTCGACTGGCTGAACCGGTGCCGCAACGACCTGCAGCCCGCCGCCTGCGCGCTGCAGCCGGTGATTGGCGAGGTGCTCGACGCGCTGGCTGTGACGCCGGGGTGCCGCCTTGCGCGCATGAGCGGCTCCGGCGCCACCTGCTTCGGACTGTATGAAGATGCTGCTTCTGCCGCCGCCGCCGCAGCGGTCCTGCGATCGGCGCGGCCGGGCTGGTGGGTCGCCGCGACCCGGCTGGTCTAGCAACAGGCAAGCGCGATCAGTGCGCCCGGGCCACTGAAAACCCGATGGCGTCCACCAGCGCTGCCTTGTAGTCGCTGTCCGGAAAAATCTCCAGTGCATCGCGGGCAATGGCGCCGTAATGACGGGCCCGGTCGATGGTGTCGTCGAGGGCGCCGTGCTGGTTCATCAGCTGAATGGCGTGATCGAGGTCGCCCTCGCGCTGGTCGCCCGTCTCCATGACCCGTTTCCAGAATTCGCGCTGCCTGTCGTCGCCGCGCCGGTACGACAGCACAACGGGGAGGGTGATCTTGCCTTCGCGAAAATCGTCGCCAACGCTTTTGCCCAGTTGCGCCTGCTTGCCGGAATAATCCAGCGCATCGTCGACCAGCTGGAAGGCGATGCCGAGATTGCGGCCATAGGATTCCAGCGCCTCGCGCTCGGCCTGCGAGCGGCCTGCAACGATGGCCCCCACTTCCGCCGCGGCGGAGAACAGCGCTGCCGTCTTGGCGTTGATGACGCGAAGATAGGCGTCTTCGGTGGTGGCGGTATTGTGGGCGGCTGCCAGCTGCATGACCTCGCCCTCGGCGATGATTGCGGCGGCGTCGGACAGCACGCTCAAGGCCTCCAGCGACCCCGTCGCCACCATGATGCGAAACGCCTGCCCGAGCAGGTAGTCGCCCACCAGCACGCTGGCCTGGTTGCCCCAGATCAGCCGCGCCGTGCGCCGGCCCCGGCGCAGGTCGCTCTCGTCCACCACATCGTCGTGCAGCAGGGTAGCGGTGTGCATGAACTCCACCGCCGTCGCCAGGTCCACATGGTGGTTGCCCCGGCCATAGCCGCACATGCGCGCTGCCGCGATGGTCAGCATGGGGCGAAGCCGCTTGCCGCCGGAATCGATCAGGTGCTGCGCCAGCTGCGGAATGAGGTCCACGTGCGATTGCGCATGGCTGAGAATCTGCGCGTTGACCTTCTCCATGTCGGCCGCGACAAGCTTCAGCAAGGGCGTAAGACTGGCCTCTTTCGCCTCCGCTGCGCTCAATGGAACAACTACACCCACCAATTCACTCCGCCGCCAGAAAAACCGTATATGCCGTCACAATAGGCGGCAAGGTCACGGGCGACAAGCGTTGTATGGCCGCACGAAGCGGATGCGGATAAGCTGCGTTTGATCCACTCCGGCAAGCTCGCCAAACCGCAGAAAAGCCGCCAATGCGTGAACTTCTTCGCTCCAATGACATGGTTCTGGTGTCATACATTGTTGACCTGCTTCAGCAGGAAGGCTTGGCGGCAATCGTTTTCGATGCTCACATGAGCGTGCTGGAAGGCTCCGTCGGCGTATTGCCGAGGCGCGTCATGGTGTCCGCGGACGACGAACACCGCGCCCGGCGCCTGCTGGCGGAGGCGGGCCTGCGCGACCAGCTGAGCGCACCCGGCCAATGATGCGGAACAAGGGCTTGCGGAGACAGGGCCATGCTGGACGAATTCAACGCGATGGGCGAACCGCGCGAACCGGGCGGCAAGGCCGGGCTGTCAGATGACGCCTTCCTGGGCGGCAGGCTGCAGATGCTGCAACCCGAAAAGGGTTACCGCGCCGGCATAGACGCGGTTCTGCTGGCAGCCTCAATTCCTGCCGCGCCGGGCGACCAGGTGTTCGAGGCCGGCATCGGCACCGGCATCGCCGCCGCCTGCCTCGTCCGGCGGCTGCCGGAGGTTTACGTCACCGGGATCGAGATCGCCGCGCGATATGCCATGATCGCCGAGGAAAACGCCCGCCGCAACGGGCTTGAAGAGCGCATCAGGGTGCTCAGGGGCGACCTCACCGAAAGCATGCGCCACGACGATGCCGACTGGCCGGCGCCGGCCAGTTTCGCCCATGCCTACGCCAACCCGCCGTTCTTCGAGGAAACCTCGGTGCAGGCCCCGGCCGATGCGCTGCGCGCCCAGGCCCACCTGTTGAAGCCGGGCGCGCTTGACGCCTGGATCAAGGTGATGTCGGGCCTCGTTCGCCCGCGCGGCTCCGTGTCGGTCATCCATCCGGCCAGCTCCTTGCCGCGCCTGCTGGCGGCGATGGAGCCGCGCCTCGGCAACCTTACCGTCCTTCCCATGCGATCGCGCCGCGAGGACGCTGCCTCGCGCGTCATCGTGCGCGGCACCCGGGGGTCAAAGGCGCCGATGCGGCTGTTGCCGGGGCTGGTGCTGCACGGCGGCGAGGGCGGCGGCTTCCTGCCCGAGATCGACGCCGTGCTGCGCAATGGCGAGGCGCTCGACTTCGACTGACTTGCGAAGCGCGTTCAACCGCCCCATCTTCACCGGCACCTAGAACGCACGATCTGACCCGGGGAGCACCGACCCGCATGCTGAGCCGCAAGTCCCGCAAGAAGAAGGGCAAGAACCCCGAACCCGGCTGGCTGACCAGGCTGGCCAGAGGCAAGCGCAAGTTTGTCGCCCATGTGCGCCTCAAGGGCGCCATCGGCATGGACCGGCCGCTTTCGCCGTCATTGTCCATGGCCGGCATCGAGGACACGCTCGAAGCAGCATTCGCCATTCCCGGCCTTGCCGCGGTGGCGATCTCGGTCAACTCGCCCGGCGGCTCGCCGGTCCAGTCCACCCTGATCCACAGCCGCATCCGCCAGCTGGCGGAGGAAACCGGCGTCAAGGTCATGGTGTTCTGCGAGGACGTGGCCGCATCAGGCGGATACCTGCTGGCTCTGGCGGGTGACGAGATATTCGCCGACCGCAGTTCCATCGTCGGCTCGATTGGGGTGATTTCAGCCAGTTTCGGCTTCACCGATGCCATGAAGAAGGTGGGCGTCGAACGCCGCGTCTACACCGCCGGCACCAACAAGTCGGTTCTCGACCCGTTCCTGCCCGAGAAGAAGGAAGACGTGGAGCACCTCAAGTCGCTGCAGCTCGACGTGCACGAGGCCTTCAAGGACATCGTGCGCGGCAGCCGGGGGGACAAGCTCAAGGGCGATGAAAAAGAGCTGTTTTCCGGGCTGTTCTGGTCTGGCGGCAAGGCGCTGGAATTTGGCCTGGTGGACGGCATCGGCAGCCTGCACACCACCTTGCGCGAGCGTTTCGGCGACGATGTCATCATCCGCACGGTCGACGCCCGCTCCGGCCTGTCGCTGCGCAAGCTGCTGATGCCGGGCGGCGGCAAGGCTTTGCAAGGCGGCGTTGACCATGCTGCGGGAACGGCCGCCGGCGCTGCGCTGGAGCGCGCCATGACCCTTGCGGAAGAACGCGCTTTGTGGTCTCGTTACGGTCTGTAACCGTTTCGGCTGTCTGGCCATTCATCTGAAAGGGCACCGCTTTCATGCTGTACAAGCTTCTCATCGCCGGGGTCGGGCTGGCCGTGTCCTACGTGGTGGCGAAGAAACTCGCCGAGGCGCAAGCGCGCTCCCGCGTCAAGGTCCGCACCGAGGACCGCGCCGCCGTCAAGGGCCGCCGGCTGCGTCAGGACCCGGAAACCGGCGTCTACTACCCCGAAGACTGACAGCCCGCCGGGCAGCCGCCCGCTTGCGCTCCCATAGTTGCCTTGACCGCACTTCGCAGGCGCAATAGTTTCGCGCGCGATTCACGCCAACCCGTTTGCATGAAGTGTGGCACCCGCCGATGACCGCTTTGCCCGGCCTCAACCCGAAGGCATCGTTCCAGGACCTCATTCTCACCCTGCACCAGTACTGGGCAGGCCACGGCTGCGTCATCCTGCAACCCTATGACATGGAAGTCGGCGCCGGCACCTTTCACCCCGCCACCACCTTGCGCTCGGTCGGCCCCAACCCCTGGAAGGCGGCCTATGTGCAGCCGTCGCGCCGGCCCAAGGACGGCCGCTATGGTGAAAACCCCAACCGGCTGCAGCATTACTACCAGTACCAGGTGATCCTGAAGCCCTCGCCGAACGATCTGCAGGAGCTTTACCTGGGCTCGCTCTACGCCATCGGCATCGACCGCGACAACCATGACATCCGCTTCGTCGAGGACGACTGGGAAAGCCCCACGCTGGGCGCCTGGGGCCTTGGCTGGGAAGTCTGGTGCGACGGCATGGAAGTGTCTCAGTTCACCTACTTCCAGCAGGTTGGCGGCATGGACTGCCACCCTGTCTCGGGCGAACTGACCTACGGGCTTGAGCGCCTCGCCATGTACGTTCAGAGCGTCGACAATGTCTACGACCTGAACTTCAACGGCCGCCAGGGTGCTGAACGCATTTCTTATGGCGACGTGTTCCTGCAGGCCGAACAGGAGTATTCGCGGCACAATTTCGAACATGCCGACACCGAAAAACTGCTGCGCCACTTTGAAGACGCCGAGGCCGAGTGCAAGGCCCTGCTGGCGGCGGGCGACAAGGGTGACCGCCACCTGATGGCGCTGCCGGCCTATGACCAGTGCATCAAGGCGTCCCACGTGTTCAACCTGCTGGATGCGCGCGGGGTCATCTCCGTCACCGAGCGGCAGGCCTACATCCTGCGGGTGCGCGAACTGGCCAAGGGCTGCTGCGAGGCCTGGGCGAAAACGGCTGGCGGCAGCGCGGCTGCCTGAACCATTGCAAACAGAGGGAATTCGTCATGGCTGATCCGGTTGTCGCCCAGAAGTCGCCCATCCCGGTCGATGTGGAAGAGGGCAAGAACTATTTCTGGTGCACCTGCGGCAAGTCTTCGAAGCAGCCGTTCTGCGACGGCTCCCACCAGGGTTCTGAATTCGCGCCGATGAAGTGGACCGCAGATGCAACGGGCAAGAAATTCTTCTGCGGCTGCAAGCACACGGGCAAAGGGCCGTTCTGCGACGGCACCCACTCGAAGATATAAGAAAGCTGAACCCCTCCCATGGCTGAGCTTCTGCTCGAACTGTTCTCCGAGGAAATTCCCGCCCGCATGCAGGTGCGCGCGGCCGATGACCTGAAGAAGCTCGTCACCGGCGGGCTGGTGGAAGCGGGCCTGACCTATGAGGGCGCGGAAGCCCACGTCACACCGCGCCGGCTGGCGTTGTGCGTCTCGGGTCTGGCCACCCGCACGGCAGATCAGAAGGAAGAGCGCAAGGGCCCGCGCATCGACGCACCCGAGCAGGCCATCCAGGGTTTCTTGAAATCGGCCGGCGTCACGCTTGACCGGTGCGACGTGGTGGAAGACCCGAAGAAGGGCTCTTTCTATGTTGCGCGCATCGACAAGCCGGGCCGGGAAACGGCCGGAGTAATCGCGGAACTGGTGCCGGACGTGATCCGCAAGTTCCCGTGGCCCAAGTCCATGCGCTGGGGCGCTGGCAGCCTGCGCTGGGTGCGCCCGCTGCAATCCATTCTCTGCCTGTTCGACGGCGAGGTGGTCAGCTTCGGCGTCGATGGCATCGAGGCCGGCAACGTCACCCGCGGCCACCGCTTCATGGGGCCGGAAGCGTTCACCGTGTCGGATTTCGAGGACTACGAAACGAAGCTCAAGGCGCACCACGTCATGCTGCGCACCGACGAGCGCATGGATTCGATCCGCGCGTCGGCAAAGGACCTGGCATTTGCGAAAGGCCTGGAGCTGATCGAGGACGAATCCCTGCTGGCCGAAACGGCCGGGCTGGTCGAGTGGCCGGTGGTGCTGATGGGCGAATTCGACAAGACTTTCCTGGACGTGCCGCCGGAGGTCATCATCACCTCCATCAAGACGCACCAGAAGTGTTTTTCGGTGGCCAACAAGGACGGCGGCCTTTCAAACAACTACCTTCTGGTGTCGAACCTGATCGCCAAGGACGGCGGCAGCAAGATCGTCGAGGGCAACAACAAGGTCATCGCCGCGCGCCTGTCCGACGCCAAGTTCTTCTGGGAGCAGGACCGCAAGACCAGGCTGGAAGACCGGCTGCCCAAGCTGGAGCAGATCACCTTCCATGCCAAGCTCGGCACGCAGCGCGAGCGCGTTGCCCGTATCGAGGCGCTGGCGGGCGAGATCGCCCGGATCATCGGTGCTGACGTAGAGCAGGCGAAGCTGGCAGCCAAACTCGCCAAGACTGACCTCGTCTCCGAGATGGTTGGCGAGTTTCCGGAACTGCAGGGCCTGATGGGCTCATATTACGCCCGCGCCGAAGGCCTGCCGGATGACGTGTGTGACGCCATCCGCGATCACTACAAGCCGCAGGGTCCGTCAGATGAGGTTCCCGCTGGCAAGGTCGCGCAGGCCGTGGCGCTGGCCGACAAGATCGACACGCTCGTGGGCTTCTGGGCCATCGACGAGAAGCCCACCGGCTCGAAAGACCCCTATGCCCTGCGCCGCGCCGCCCTTGGCGTCATCCGCATTGTGCTGGAAGGCAAATTGCGGCTGTCGCTGACCAATGTGTTCCTAAATGCGTATTTTGAGCTAAAGCGGTTCCTGACAGATGGCGTTAGTGATGAGCAAAAGGGCGAGCAGATGTACTCGTCCGACCTCCTCGCCTTCTTCGCCGACCGCCTGAAGGTCTACCTTCGCGACTCCGGCGCCCGCCATGACCTGATCGACGCGGTGTTCTCGCTCGGCAACCAGGATGACCTGCTGATGATCGTGCGCCGGGTCGAGGCGCTGTCCGACTTCCTCGCCACCGACGACGGGCAGAACCTGCTCGCCGGCGTCAAGCGCGCCTCCAACATCCTGCGCATCGAGGAAAAGAAGGACGGCCGCGACTTCACCGGCCAGCCGCAGGCCTCGCTGCTGGTGAAGGGCGAGGAGAAGGACCTGCACCGCGCCGTCTCCGCGGCGGAAGCCAACGCGAAGAAGGCCGTGGAGGAGGAAGACTTCACGTCTGCCATGCGCCACATCGCCAAGCTGCGCGCACCCGTCGACGCCTTCTTCGACAAGGTGAC
>JAZBOA010000307.1:0-2910 GCA_036350935.1 Anderseniella sp.
CGTGTGCGCATACTGGCGAACCACGCCACTGCCACATTCGCCATAGGTCTTGAAAAAGGATTCCAGCTCCGGGAAGTGATTGCAGTCGGGTCCGAACCAGGAAATGCTGCGGCCGCTGCCCCGCGCCTCCTCGAGCAGGGCGGCGAACTGCCGCTCGGTATAGCGCCGGAAACCGTCGCCATGAACAATCGCGGGCTGAATGTTCAGGCGCTGGAAAATGAACTTGAACGCGTGGCGTATCGTGGACAGGCCGGCACCGGACGAGCCGGTCACAGCGATGATGGGATGCTGCCGGGACATGCTTGCTTACTCCCCAGACTGACCAGAAGGCCGCAGGGGAGAAAGTGTAACCCGGCGCCTGTCACGAAGAACAAAATCCGACCATCGTGACCGAGACCAGAGCCCGTCAAGCGCGTGGAATCCATTCGAGCTTGGTCCCTTGATTCACTTCGCGATTGTTGCCCGATATCGCCGATGCCCTCGGGAGACCGCGGTCTGTTCCCTATTATTGTTCTTGTCTTGTTCTGAGGTTCTGCCAGGACAGGATGAACACGACCAGGAACACAAGGTCGGCCCAGGCCCAGGGTATCCACATGTCTGGAATGCTGCTCGTAAGCTGGTACCAGAAGGCAAGGCCGCAATAGGAAGCCTTGAGTGCCATGCCGTAGGGAATCAGCCCGTAGTGCTTCACCGGGTTGCTGGCGATGCGCAGGAACATGGCGGAGAAGACCAGGAGCAGCAGTGCAGGAAACTGCACGTAGGCAGGATGGTTCGGCGGCTCCACCCCGTAATGGGCAAAGATGGCCATCGGAACAAAAAGAAAGGCCAGGCCAAGCAGGCCGTCGTAAAAGGCGGCGAAGACAAAAAGCGGTTTCGTCCAGACGTACATGAGAAGCCTCCTCCAATTCAATTCGAATGCCGGATTTCGCGCAGCCGTCTTCGGTAGTTTTCTCTGCGCGCACTTGTAAATTCCGCACTATAGAGCTTGTCGGCCAGATCCCTCAGCCCCCTTTCCAGTTCGGCAACGCTCATGCCGGTCGGGCGGAAGTTCACGTCAAACAGGGTGCAGAGCTCCCAGGCGTCATCCTTGAGCAGGCGACCCTCGCGCTGCAAGCGGCTGTAAAGCGGCGTACCCGGAAAGGCGGTCATCACCGTTATCTGCACTTCGTACAGGCCGCTTTCTCTTACGAACTCCCACACCTGATCGAAACTTTCAGTGCCGGTGCCGTCCAGGCCAAGGACAAAACAGCCATTCACCGTGATCCCATGATCCTGGATGCGGCGGATCGCCTCCAGGTAGCGGTCTAGCTGCCTGGCCTTCCAGTTTGCCTTCTGTTCAAGTCCATCAAGCCCGGCCAGGCTGGCGCTTTCCAGTCCGATCAGCACCTGGCCGCAGCCGCTGTCGCGCATCAGGCCGAGCAGCGTCTCATCCTCTGCCACCGAGATATCGGTTTCCGTGAACCAGCGCACCTTTTCCTTCGCCAGTTCGCGCAGCAGCGCTCGGGAGTGAGGCTTGTTGACGAAACTGTTGTCGTCCGCGAACTCGATGAACGGCTTCGGCCACAACGCCTTGATGCGGCGGATTTCAGCCATCACCTTCCCCACCGGCTTGAGTTTGAACCTGGGTGAAAGCAGGATCGAAGACGCGCAGAATTCACAGCGGAAAGGACAGCCGCGCTGGGTCTGGACGGTGAGCCTGTTGTACCGCGCAATGTCGAGCAGGTCGTAGCGCGGCATCGGCGCCTCGGCAAGGTCAAAGCTGAGGGCACGCGCATCGTAGACGGATCTCAGGCGGCCGCGCTTGAGGTCCTCGACCAGTTCAGGCCACAGGGGTTCGCCTTCGCCGAGGACGACGGCATCGGCGTGCTGCGCGGCTTCTTCCGGCAACGCGGTCACGTGCAGCCCTCCGAGAATCACTTTTACCCCCAGCGCACGGTAACGATCAGCGAGGCGGTAAGCATCCTTGATCCGGGCCGTGAAGCTGGAAATGGCCACCGCATCAAAATCGGCCGCGAGTTCGCCTTCGACATCACCGGGCATCTCGATGTATTCCAGCTCGACATCGCCGCAGGTCATCCCCGCCAATGTCAGCAGCCCCAGGCTGGGGAGCGATGCGATGACCTGGTTGCGCTCGACAAAACCCGGCAGGGTCAGTCCCAGCCGGGTCAGTTCGGGGTTGTAGGCCCGCACACCGCTGAGCGCGATGAGTCCGAGCTTCATGAAGCAGGCCAGCCTGCCACGACAGCCAGAGCCGAGACCAGAACGCCAAGCACAGGAATGAAGAAGAGGTGGCGGAAGCCCTTGCGCCATGCGGTCAGGAAACACATTAAGGGCATGGTGACGGCGCCGACGACCATTGCCCAGGCAGCGACTTGCGCGTATGGCGGCTGCAGCCCGACAGTCGCGAAGGTCAGCCCGATGGCGAAGTTGAGAAAACCGATGCCAAAAAATGAAATGTGTCCAAGACGAAGCATGCGGCGGGAGAATGATCCGTATCCCCCAGCCCAGTTGTCACGGTGGAAGAAGAGGCCGATGACCGCTCCAGACAGCACACCGCCCAGAACCCCAAGCCATCCGGCAAGAATGTTCATATGCGCCACGCTTCCCCTCCTCTCTTGTGGAATCAGCAGAATCAGGCGACAGGCCACGGTTTTGCCAGGAACCAAAAGCTCCCATCACGCAAAACCGTGGTCTGTCCGCTATTGTTTTCTATTGTTTTCAAAGCCCTTTTCGCGACTACTGAACGTACTGTGTCGCCTCGTTCAGACTATGGCCGTAATAGGCGACCTTGCCATCGCGCCCAACCACCACCAGCGTCGGCGTGCCCGGCACGCCGTAGGCCTCCACCACGTCCGCGTTGTCGAGACTGCCGTGCAGAATGAGAAACTCGAGCTTGTGCTGACGCACAAA
>JAZBOA010000308.1:0-4538 GCA_036350935.1 Anderseniella sp.
GTCCTGGAGGCAGGCTGGCGGGCAAGGCGGAACGGGGCGACGACCAACGGCAGCGTAGGGAGGCCTGATCCAGCGCTACCGCGAGAGATGGGCAGCGCTGAGGTGAAGGCGTTCCTCAGCCATCTGGCGGTCGATCTGCAGGTGAGCGCCTCCACCCAGAACCAGGCGCTGGCGGCGCTGTTGTTTCTCTACCGCGAGCAGCTGGAGCTGGAATTGGAGGGGGCGTGCGGGCTCGGACGCGGCGGCGGCTGCCGGTGGTGGCGGAATTGCTCTATGGCAGCGGGCTTCGGCTGATTGAGGCCCTGCTGCTACGGGTGCAGGATCTGGATTTCGACCGACATGAGCTCACGGTGCGTGACGGCAAGGATCGCCGCACCTTGCTCCCGAATCGCCTGGGCGATCAACTGCGGGAGCATCTGGAGGATGTGCGGCGGACCCATCGAGCGGATCTGGCTCAAGGCTGGGGAGCGGTCATGCTGCTGTATGCCTTGGCTCGAAAGTACCGCAATGCTGAACGCCAATGGGGCTGGCCATGGGTATTCCCGCAGCGCAAACGCTGGAATGACCAACCAACAGGAAAAGAAAGACGCCACCACCTGGATCCAAGTGTGATCCAAAAGGCAGTGAAACAAGCCGTTGTACGTGCTGGCCTTGCAAAACCTGTCGGTTGCCCCACATTCCGCCATTCCTTTGCGACTCACCTGCGGGAGCGCGGACAAGACATACGAACCATTCAGGAATGAATGGGCCACTCGGATCTGAACACCACGATGATCTATCCGCACGTTCCCAAACGCGGCCCGATGGGCGTCATCAGCCCTGCCGATCAATCGTAGCTATCGCTACACGTGGATATCGGGTCCGATAACCACTGTTCATCACGTACACGATCGCCTGAGAGCCCCTATGGTTTCTGAAGCTAGGTTGGTCTAGTTGAAGATGGTTCACGGAAGTCGATGCGAGCCATGCGGCGGTTCACGGAAACCATCCAATTAGCGTTGGAAAGACGCCAATAGCCTTTCTAAGCAGACAATGATGCTGAGGATGTCAGGCATCGTTGATGCAGATACTGCCTTTTCACGGCGAGAGGAGCGAGGCTATTCTGTCAAGGAGGTGTGGGAGCCTGCCTGTCATCAACAGTCTTCCGGGATGGTGAATTTCACTTTTTCTTCTTCTCCCGAGGGGAAAACCGTATTGGCATCCATGTCAGTCATCCAGATGGGGAGGCGAAGTTCTGGCTCAGACTGACCATTGAACTCGCATGCCACATTGGGTAGAGCTCTACAAAGATCAAAGATCTAGAGCGTCTAATCGAGTCACGCCAGCAGGAGATTGAGGTGGTCTGGCGATGCCGGGGATCCCAATGATCAGCAGCAGGGTCGTCCTCGCCGCTGATTTTTGCAGCTGCCTGGGATGTGTTCAGAGCTGTCGGTGTCGATCAACCGTTGGGCCTACTTACCACTGCTTGAATTCGGTCACAGTGCCGTCGTAGTTCACGTTGCAGTAACCCTTGGCCGATTGACCGGTCACGCTCCAGTCAAAGCTGAGGCCACTGGCTTTGACGTCCTGCATGGTCGTGGCACCGGAGTCAAGACTTTGCTTGAGCGTGGCACCAAGGCTGACAAGGGCTTCGGACATGCTGACGTTAAATTGATCCGTGACACGCAGTTTGCAGGCATTGCCGAGCCGCTGAGCCACGGCATCGAGCTTGTTGGCCTGGGCTGGTGTCTGCATCGAGCAAAGCAAACACGCGGCGATTCCGTAGGTGGCTGCAAGGCGACGGACTTGGTACATGCTGAAGGAATTGTGCGTTACCAGTATCGCATTGGCATGCGTATTAGCAACGCCTGTCATCGGGTCCTGCGTTGCTCGACATGTGGCGAGTGTCTGTTGCCTGCTGTTATCAGCCAGTGGGCCGAAGATAGGGGTCCTAGGCAAACATCGCAAGAGTCGCGATTCACAACTCTCGTTGCAGTGGACGAAAGATTCGGAGGTGGCTGGCTGCTGTAACTTATCGACGTCTGGCTGACTTCCTCCACAACAGTCCGACGATCCCCGTAGCGGCGCCGGCTCCGCCCAGTAGGTAGCCGATAGGGATCAGGGCGAAAGCTTCCCTAAGCGTGCCATCGTCCTCCACCTGCACTCCGATCCGCCGGTAGGCCACGGCGCAGACCACCGCGCCGGTGAGCAGCAGCAGAGAGAGGCGGATGAGCGTGCGTTTCAAGGCCGCAGCTGCTCCAGCATGGTTCGGGTGAGCGCCAGCTCACAGCGTGTCGTGACGATGCCGTAGCCCGTGCCCTGGAAGCTCACCGACTTGGCATAAGCGCATACCTTGCGGCGTTCGGCGCGGAAGGCTTTCGCCTGCTCTTTCGGGTCGGCACTCGTTTGGTAAAAGCCGGTGAGGTTGTCGCGCCAGAGTGTCTGGAAGGTCTCGCTGGGCACCTGCCCGGCCTCGCTGGCGACCCGCACCAGGGCCTTCTCCAGCTCCCGGTCCACGGCCTCGAGGGCTGCCATCAAGCAGCGGGTTTCCGCCACGGTGCTCTCAGATGGGCTGCACACCTCCGCCGCTCCTGCCGGCAACGGCAGCAGCGGGACCAGGGTGGCGGCCAACAGCAGGGGGAGAGAGGAGCGCATCGTGGGCCGTTTCGCCAGACAGAGGTTCATGCTGGATTCTGCTCCGGCGAGCCGCCGCCACTCTTCATTATGTCCAGCTTGTTCTCCCGCTACCTCCCGCTGGTGCTCGCCTGCATTGCCGGCGGCCTGGTCAGCGACCCGACTGCCGCATGGGCAGCGCCAGCCGCCAGCAACCTGGGGGTGCTGCTGCAGGCAGCGGGCGGCAAGCTGCTGGGTCTTTACGACGGTGTTCGCTTCGTGCGCATCGACGCCTCCGACGGCACCCGCATCACCGTCACGATCAACTGCGAGCAGCAGCTCTGGCGGGTAGCCCGCATAGAGCCCAGGGAAGGCCGAGCGGACTTCCGTGACGATCCCTTCCAGAGCGCTGCCGGCATCGGCCGCAGCAGCTGGTGCACCAGCCCCGTGCGCACGATGGAGTGAGTCTGGACTCACTCCTCCAGCAGCTGCACTGGTACACGGCCACATTGCGGTGGGCCAGCGAGCGCACGAAGCTGGGCACCATCTGCATCGGGGTGCAGCGCGTCAGCGAGCGGCGCCTGCCCGGAGCCCAGCTCAAACAGCACCCGCCTGGATCATCGATAGCCCTTCCATGGATCGCCAATGCGGTCTGCTGCTGAATGCCCCGCCCGGAGCAGACCTTGAGGGTCGCCGAGCTTTATGGACAATCATGAGAAGAGTTGACAAAGGCTGGCTGCTATCGAGTAATTTGCATGAAGACATAGGTCTGCACATGGGCAAAGCACTCACTATCATCATTTCGCTGATTGCCGGTGGTGCAATCGGAGGCTTTGTCGGTGGCAGTCTTGGTTTCGGGGCCGGCGCCGGGAATGGCATTGCTGTTGGCCTTCCAGCAGGTGTCTGCGGTGTCACCAGGGCCGCGCAGGATGAGGGGTTGCTGAGCAAGGCACAGGTCGACCAAGTGCTGAATCGAGCCGTGAGTAATCTGAAGGCCATTGCTCCTGATGCCGAGGCAACTGAAACAATCACCGGGGCATCAGAAGAGTGTGATAAGATCCTTGCGAAGCTGAAAGAGGCTGCAAAAAAATAGGCAGCGACTCAAAGTAATTAAAAATAACCAGCCCGCGGCCCTTGCGCTCGCAGCCAGAAAAATCCTGGAAAAACCAGCCCATCCGCAGGACAATGTCCCTGTGATCGAGGCTAGGCCGAGCAGCTTGAGCTCCCTGGCCACGGTGGAGAGGGGTGCGCACAGGCCCTGCACGAAGTCCAGAAATTGGGCTGATTTCTTGCCGACTACCTGTGTAGCCCCAACCAATAGGGAGCTGATCGAAAGCCGAAGCGACTGAGGTAACCAATGTATCCGCCCATTGCATCTAGATGCTCCTTGACGATGATGAGCCAGCCCTTCCCTCTTCAGCGTCTCCCAAGTTCAAGCCGACTACGATTCAGAAGATCCTCAACTTCCTGCGACCCACGGCTGGAGCATCTCTGTTGGCCTAATTTGGATGTTGATTTGTCTGTTGAGTCGATACGCGATCCTGAAGGATTTCCGATGAAGGCGAAGAGCACTTTCCAACCATGCCATTCACCTGAGCCGCAGTCTGACATTCACTGATGCCATTGAGCAGTTTTCGGCCATGCTCTCTGCGGCCAGGTGATGGCAGGCGTTAGGCTTTAGTCGTGATTCGACGAAGGTGATGTCGATTCTGAATAGTAAATATTTGCAGCCTCTTCAAAACTATGCCTGAGAAACCCTCACTAATTGGGAAACGCTTTGGACGCCTTGTCGTTTTAGAGGAAACTAGAAAGGCTAACTCCGTTGCATGGATATGCAAATGTGATTGTGGAGGCGAAAAAATCACGAGAACCAATCTTCTAACATCAGGCAAGACAAGATCCTGTGGCTGTATCCACACTGAGATGTTGGACAAGAGAAATCAGAA
>JAZBOA010000309.1:0-12115 GCA_036350935.1 Anderseniella sp.
GTGCGGCAGGTAGTCTGGCTAGCCCTGTTCGAACTTCGCCACCAGGTCCACCGGCGCGGCCGCCCGTGGCACGACCGAGCCTGACGCCCTGACGCGCACCGCCTTGCGCGCCAGCGGATCGAGGAAGCAGATCTCGCAGGCGGGGCTGGCGCGCAGGTTCCGCGCCGTGCCGGGCGAGCGGATGTTGCCGCAGGCGATGGTGCGCGCGTCGACCACCACGAAGGTCGCCTTGGGCGAGACGGCGGGCCGGCCGTCCCCGTCCATGGTGGCGACGAACCCGCATGGATGCGTGGTTATGATCGACTGCATTTCAGTGGAGAGCATCAGATGAACCTCCTTTAGCCGGCCTTGAAGCGCCTTGCATGGTCGGGCGCAGTGACGCCCTGGATGTTGCGCGGATCGTCAACCGGCGCACCGGTCACGATACCCAATGGCACCACGCCTGCCCAGATCGGCAGCGCATAATCCTCCTCGTCGTCAACCGGCGGCCCAGACCGGATTTTCACTGACGCCTCATCCAGCGGCAGCCGCAGCACGGTGGTCGCCTTGACCTCCTGCGCTGTTATTGGTCTGAGCATCGGCCAGCGGCCGGGGAACCAGCGCGCAAACATGGCCTCGAGGCTCGCTTCCTTGTGTGCCGGGTCATCGACGATTTCAGCACTGCCGAATGCCATGCAGGACCGGTAGTTGGCCGAGTGGTGAAACCCGGAGCGCGCCATCACCATGCCATCCCAGATGGTGACCGTCAGGCACACGGGCCTATCCACGGCTGCGCGCAGGAAGCGGCTTGCCGACGAACCGTGCCAGTAGACGTGGTCGCCCTCGCGCCATTGCAGCGTGGACGTCACTGCCGGCGCGCCGTCACGGATGTATCCGACATGGCACAATGGCATGGCATCCAGTACCGCATGCACTGCCGCTGCATCGTACGTTCCACGCTGGTTCAATCTGCGCAGCCGTGTCCGCTCGCTTGGGGCGCCGGTCTTCCTTGCCATTGCTGGATCCTCTCGAAAGGGGTTTGACGAGAAGCCAGATGACGTGAGATATGGCTATGAAGAAATAGCCAATTTAATTAGTTTTGATAAGTCCACTATGAATGCCGGTACCAAGGACGCTGCAATCACCGCCATCACTCTGGACAAGGCGGCTGATCAGCCATTGCACGTGCAACTGACCGGGCAACTTCGGGAACTCATACTTTCTGGCCGCATCCTGCCCGGGGGGCGGTTGCCAGCCAGCCGGGCGCTGGCGAAGGACCTTGGCGTATCACGTATCACCGTCACGACCTCAATGGATCAACTGGTGGCCGAAGGATACGCCGAAGGACGTCACGGGCGGGGCCTGTTCGTGGTTCCGGACTTGCCGGAAACGCTTCTTACGTCCGGCACGCCGCGGCCCGGGCACGTATTCAGACCGCTACCGGCAAGTCGCGCTGCGGTGGCGCCATTCCAGCCTGCCGCACTGGATGGCAGGTTGTTTCCGCATGAGGAGTGGTCGCGGCTACTCGAACGTTGCTGGCGTGAACAGGGGCCCGGCGGGCTTAGCGACTTCACGCCGGCCGGCCATGGTCCGCTGCGCGAAGCCATCGCCCGTCACCTTTATCTGTGGCGGGGGCTGGCATGCCAGCCGTCGGACGTGATCGTTACGGCAGGTGGAGCCGATGCCTTGCAATTGCTTGTCTGGTCGCTCAGACTCTCCGGCAGGAAAGTGGTTCTGGAAGACCCCGGATATGACCTCTTCCACACCATGCTGGGCGCTGCCAACGTGACCGTGCTGCCCCAGCCTGTCGATAGTCAGGGCCTGAACCCGCTGGGGCTGCCTCCCGCCAGCCTGGCGATCGTCACGCCATCGCGGCATTATCCGTTGGGCTACTCCATGCCGCTGGCCAGGCGGCTCGACCTGCTCGACTGGGCGCATCGCCACGAGGCCTTCATCGTGGAAGACGACTTCGACAGCGAGTACCGCTATCGAGGAGCGCCGCTCCCAGCCATGATGGGCCTGGGCGAGGCTGGCCGGGTGATCTATCTCGGTTCGTTCTCGAAGGTGTTTTCGCCTGCCTTGCGGCTGGGATATCTGGTGCTGCCACCGCAGCTTACCCCGTCCTTCATGGCTATGCTGGAGGCCCGCGGTGCGATGGCGTCAGCGGTGGCTCAGCCTGCATTGGCGCACTTTATGGCGTCGGGCAGGTTCGCCACCCACATCCGGCGCATGCGGCGCATCTATGCCACCCGCCAGCAGGCTTTGGTCGAGGCGGTGGGCAAACACTTGCACGGATTGCTGGAGGTGGAACCGGAAGCCGGCGGCATGCATTTGACCGCGCGGCTCAGCCCCGGTCTTGCGGCGAGGATGAACGACGTTGAGCTGTCCGGCCTCGCCCGGCGCAACGGCTTGTCTCTCCGGCCACTTTCGTCGTTCTGCCATGGCAAGGCAGCGATGCAGGGCGTGTTGATGGGATACTCCGGTTTCGACGAAACCCAACTCGACACGGCTTGCCGTAAACTCGCGAGGCTGCTTCAGGCGTAAGCCTTCAGCGTCTCGATCAGCGCCTGCGGCACCTCGATGCCGTCTTGCGCCGCCTTTTCCCGGTTCGCCCAGCGGCTGTCTCCCGGAAGGCGCACGCCCTCGTCCTCGCATAGCGCTTCCAGCATCGCCTCGAGCCGCTCGGCAAAGTCACCATGGTTGCCGAACGACTGTGGCGCGATGGCGAGCAGGAACTGCCCGACATCCGGCGGGCCACCCTCGTTGCCGCCAAACGACGATGCCTGGAAGGCGAAGTTGGGACCGGCCAGACCCCCGGCCAGCACGTCCACCAGCAGCGCCAGCAACATGCCCTTGTAGCCGCCGGCCGGCGCCATCGCACCGCCGTTCAGCACGTCGTGTGGGTCGGTGGTCGGCTTGCCGTCCTTGTCCACGCCCCAGCCCAGCGGAATGGACTTGCCCTTCTCGGCATGGTCCTTGACCGTCACATACGCTACCTGCGACGTCGCCATGTCGGCGATCAGCGGCGGCAGCCCGTTGCCCCGCGGTACCGAGTAGGCCAGCGGATTGGTGCCGAAGAACCGGCGCTTGCCGCCATGGGGCGCCATCAGCGCCGACGAGTTGGCAAAACACAGGCCGATCAGCCCCGCTTTCGCGGTGCGCTCCACGAACCAGCCCAGCACGCCGGCGGAGGTGGAATTGCGGATGGCCAGCGCCGCCACGCCCTGCGCATGGGCGAGGTCGTGGAAATCGTTCATCGCCTCGTGGAAGGCAGCAAAAGAGAAGCCTTGCCCCGCATCGCTGGCAATGGCCGATGGCGCGACCTGCTCATGCACGGGCTTCGCCTTGCCGTTCACCTTGCCGCATCGCAAGTGCTCGCAATAGGTGGGCAAGTAGCTCAGCCCGACGGTACGCAGGCCGTCGGCCTCCGCCTCGACAATCGCCGAGACGGTCTGGTCAAGCTGCAGCCCTACTGCCCCGGACCCGGCAAGGGCGGCGCGGGTGAGCTGTTCGATGTCTTGGATGGTGAGCGTTGCCATGGCTGGTGAAATTCAATCCCGTTGACCTTGAGCGGTTGAGCCTGCCACTTTCGCGGGCGCAAGTTCAATTGGAAACCGAAACCGATGAAGATCACCGCCGTCCGGGCTACCCCCATCAACGTGCCGCTTGAGGCGGCGTACATCTGGTCCTACGGTGCGCTGCCGGGTTTTACCCAGACCATTATCGAGATCGAGACCGACGAAGGCCTGACCGGCATCGGTGAAGCTCCATCCGCCGCTGCGGCTGATACCGTCAACGGCCGGTTTGCCGCCGCCCTGCTTGGCGGTGATCCGCTGGACATCACCGGGTGTGAACTGGTCTGCCTGCCATCGTCGCGCGGCGTGCAATCGGTGTCGGAACTGGCGGGCACAGCCGTCTGGGGCGGGGTGGAAATGGCGCTGTGGGACCTGCGCGGCAAGGCGTGGAACCAGCCGGTCTACCAGCTTCTCGGCGGCGCGGTGCGCAAGGATATCGCCTTCACCGAGTACTTCGCCTATCGCGTGGCCGAAGGCGGCAAGGGCGGCGAGGACAGCCCGCAAGCCGTGGCTGACTACTGCGCCCGGATGAAGGAAGAGCACGGTTCCACCATGTTCGAGGGCAAGGTGTCGGACGCCGACCCGAAAGATGCCATCCGGCTGGCCACCGCCGTGCGCCAGGCCATTGGCGATGACGCATTGCTCAGGGCGGACTCCAACCACGCCTACACCGTTGCCACCGCCCGCATGCTGGCGCCCGCCTTCGAGGAACTTGGCATCGACTGCTGGGAAGACCCGGTGGGCACCTATGAGGACATGGCGCGGCTGCGGCCTCACACCCGGCTTGCCTTCTCCGCGCACAATACCGACCTGCCGAAGGCGGTGGCGTTGGGCGTGCCCGACAACATTGTCACCAACATCGCAGGCCACGGCGGCTTCACCCGCACGCTGAAGTTCATCGGCGCGTGCGAACAGTTCGGCATCGGCTTCTGGTGCTACTCGGGGGACTCTGGCGTGGCGACCGCTGCCTACATGCACCTGTGCGCCAGCCAGAGCTGGATTACCAAGCCCAACCAGTCACTGTTGCGCATGCAGCCGTTTGACGTGATCGAGGAAGGCCCGTTCCGCCCGAGGAACAACGTTGTCCGCGTGCCGGAAGGGCCGGGGCTGGGCGTGACGCTGTCACAGGACAAGCTGAGGCACCTGCACCGGCACTATCTCGAGCATGGCGCCATGAACAAGTACGCCAACCCTGACAATCCCGGCCGCTACATCCGCCTGCCGCTGGTGTGAGCGTTCAGGCGCGGCCCTTGCCCAGCGGCACCGGACCCGAGACGATCACCCGCGCACCGTCGAACAGGCCGTCAATCCCGTCGCCAGTGATCGGCAAGCGCTCGGCCGATGCGGTTGCGCACAGCGCCGCCCGGACCGGCTCTCCCATGTGGTCGAGGCCCGGATGCACGGTAACCCGTGCCCCGGCATTGGCGGGCAGGAACGGCCAGGCGCCGTCCTGCGGCCTCAGCGACAGGGCGCCGTCGCTGCCGCGTTCGACGATTGCCGCCCGCGGCCACAGCAGCGGGTCCGGCGTTGGCGCAGGCGCTTGCGATGCCGGGTTGAACGGCTCGTCATCTACCGGGCGCAGCCTGTCGTCCTCGAAGATGTCGCCAGCCTCAAGAACCTTCGCATAAATGCCGCAGAACACGTGGCCCAGGTAATGCCGCATCATGCCCGGCACGTCGATGGAGGTGTCGCCCGACCACGGATCGGCGGAGGTGGCGGCGCAGCGCATGGCCGGCCTGAGCAGCTTCAGCCGCGCCTTGCCGATGCGCACCGTGCGGCCAATGAGCGAGAATTCCTCCCACGGCTCAAGCCCGCTGACATAGATGTTCCCGCGAAACCGCAAGCCCGACAGCGTCATGGCGCTCACATATTCAAGCCACTCGACCGATGCCTGGTTGATGATCGACACGGTGGTGTCGGCGAAGTCCCAGTGGCCGGGCGCGGCGCTGATGCGGTTCAGCCGCACCGGTCCTTTCGGCCCGGCCCTGAAATGCCGGTTCATCAGGCCGTTGACGGCAGCGTCGTCAGCCCCGTCGAGCGCCGCCGTGGCGGTAAGGTCATCGGGAGAGGTAACGGTCAGCGATCCCGCCTCCTCGTCCAGCTTTGCCGAGAAGCCTGCGAGCCGCGGGTAGTAGGTCATCTGCAGGAAGCTGCGCGAGGGCGACCAGGCCGTATCGGCATCCGGCGGCGGCAGGTTGCCGGAAGTGAAGGCGAACGCCCGGTCGAACTTCAGTCCGCCACCGGCCTCAAGCTGCCCGCGCTGCAGCCGTTCGGCGCGCATGCCCTTCACCGGATAGCGATAGATATGTTCGATGCGGATGGTCACGTGCGGCCGCCTACCTGACCAGCCGGCGCCCGAAGCCGAGCCGCTTCTTCAGCCGCTGCTCGCGGTAAAGCGTGAACAGCCCCGAGCCGACGATCAGCACGATACCGGCGAGCGACCACGCATCCGGCACGTCGCCGAACACCACGTATCCCAGGATCAGTGCATAGACGATGAGCGTGTAGCGGAACGGCGCGGTATGGGCCACTTCGGTGTCGCGCAGTGCCATGACGGTGAGCAGGTAGCCGCCCACCAGGAAGATCGAGCCCACGAAGATCAGCCCAAGCGTTGTCGGGGCGACCGGCTCGAATCCGTCGAACATCATCCAGACCGCCCCGCCCAGCATGACGCACACGGCGTTGGTGAAGGCCACGATGATTGATGGCGTGGACCCATCCAGCTTGCGGGTGACGAGATCGCGAATGGCCACGGTGAACACGCAGGCAATGGCCAGCAGCGTGTAGACGTTGAAGCCCTCGCCGCCCGGCTTGACGATCAGCAGCACGCCAGCAAATCCGGCCAGGATGGCGCTGAGCCGGCGCCAGCCCACGGCCTCGCCGAGGAACGCCGCCGCCATCACGGTAACCACCAGCGGTACCGCCTGCAGGATGGCGGTGATGTTGGGCAGCGGCATGTGGAACAGCGAGATGATGAACAGGAACGTCGATATCACGTCGAAGAAGGTGCGCGACAACACCGGGCGCGACAGGCCTTTGGGAATGTCGGCTGCCTTGCCCATCGCCACCACCAGCAAGGCAATGATGATGCTGGCGAAGGCGCCGCGCACCGCAATGAACTGGCCGACGTTCATGGTGCCGCCGAGCGACTTCGCCACCGTGTCGTTGAGCACGAAGCACAGCATCGCCATCGACATAAGCAGCCCGCCACGTACAGCGGGTGCGGCGGCCGGGGCGGGGGCTTGCAACAAAGGGCTCATTGCCATCCTTTATGGCAGTTCGCCGGCTTGCGCTACCTGTCCGTGAAGCAGGGCGGCATTGCGTGACGCGCAGTGATGGTGCAAATAGCAACCCCGGTGCAGAGGTTGGGAGGAAGACGTGGATGGTTCAGGGCGGCAATGTCGATCCGCGTTACGACAAGGCGTTTCCGGTGTCCTGGGAGCAGTTCCACCGCGACGCCCGCGCGCTGACCTGGCGGCTGGACGAGCACGGACCCTTCCATGCGGTGGTTGCGATCACCCGCGGCGGGCTGGTGCCGGCGGCCATAGTGGCGCGTGAACTGGGACTGCGGGTCATCGATACGGTGTGCATCGCCTCCTACGACTACGGCACCCAGGGCGAGCTGACGGTGCTGAAGGAGGTCAAGCAGGAACTGGCCAAGGACGGCGGCAAGGGCGTGCTGATCGTCGATGACCTCGTCGATACCGGCAAGACGGCGCGTGCGGTGCGCGAAATGCTGCCCAATGCGCATTTTGCCACCGTCTATGCGAAACCTTCCGGGCGTCCGCTGGTTGATACGTTCGTCACCGAAGTCAGCCAGGACACCTGGATTTACCTGCCCTGGGACCTCACATTGCAATTTGCGCCGCCAATCCGCGACGGCGCCACCGGCTGAGCCTGAGCGATACGAGGCTGGCCCACGGGGGAAGAACGAGACCATGCCGCACTACGATGCCACACTGCCGGAGATGACCTTGCCGCTGGCCCTGCTTCGCACGGCTGGCCGCATGGGCGGCAAGACCCCCATCCTCGAAGACCAGAACCGTGAGCCGATCGGGTATGACCGGCTGATCCTCGGGGCGCAGGTGCTGGGCCGGGTGTTCGCCGCCCGCACCGCGCCGGGCGAGGCGGTGGGCGTGCTGCTGCCCAACGTCAACGCCGCCGCCGTCACCATTTTCGGGCTGCTGTGGCATGGCCGCACCGTGGCCATGCTCAACTTCACGTCGGGGCTGAAGAACGTCCGCTCCGCCTGCGCCACGGCGAAGGTGAAGCTGGTCATTACCTCGCGGCTGTTCGTGGCCAAGGGTGGGCTGGAAGACCTGGTGGAGGGCCTTGGCGGGCAGGCTGAGGTGCTCTATCTCGAGGACGTGCGCAAGAACATCGGCACCATCGCCAAGCTGCGCGGGGTGTGGGACAAGCTGCGCGCCGGATCGGTGGCCAAGGCCAGCGGCATTACCCCGGACAGCCCGGCCTTCATCCTGTTCACATCAGGCTCGGAAGGCGAGCCCAAGGGCGTGGTGCTGACCCACCGCAACATTCTCACCAACATCGCCCAGATTGCTGCCCACATCGACCTGCGCCAGTTCAGGACCTTCTTCAATCCGCTGCCCGTCTTTCACTGTTTCGGCCTGACCGGCGGACTGCTGCTGCCGCTGATCGACGGCATCCGGACGGTACTTTATCCCAGCCCGCTGCACTACCGCGAAATCCCCAAGCTGGTCGGCGAAACCGGCGCTGACCTCCTGTTCGGCACTGACACCTTCGTGGCCGGCTATGCCCGCGCCGCCGATCCGGCAGACCTCAAGTCGGTGAAGATGATCGTCTGCGGCGCCGAGCGGGTGAAGCCCGAGACCCGCGCCCTGTGGGAGCCGCATGGCACCCGGATCGTCGAGGGTTATGGCGCCACCGAGTGTTCGCCGGTGGTGTCGCTCAACACGCCCGAGGCCAACCGGCCCGGCAGCGTCGGCCGCCTGCTGCAAGGCATCGATTACCGGCTTGAGCCGGTCAAGGGCATCCACGAAGGCGGACGCCTCTCGGTCAAGGGCGGCAATGTCATGGCCGGCTACCTGCTGCCCGGCGATGGCGGCAAGCTGACCCCACCGGAAGGCGGCTGGCACGACACCGGCGACATCGTCACGGTGGACGATGATCTCGTCGTCACCATCAAGGGCCGCGCCAAGCGCTTCGCCAAGCTGGGCGGCGAGATGGTGTCGCTGGGCGCCATCGAGGCGCTGGCCTCGCAGCTCTGGCCCGATCACAGCCACGTGGCGGTGAGCGTGGACGACGGCAAGAAGGGCGAGAAGGTGGTGCTGGTCACCGACATGGAAAACGCCGCGCGCGCCGAAATGCTGGCCTATGCGAAGCAGCAGGGCGTGCCGGAACTGTGGGTGCCGAAAGCCATACTCGTGGTCGACGCCATTCCGGTGCTGGGCTCCGGCAAGGCCGACTATGGCGCCGCCCAAAGACTGGTGGAAGACCGCAACTCCCTGTTATAGGCTCGCTCCGGAGCATTGAGTTCCCCCGCGGACGTGGCGAAACTGGTAGACGCAAGGGACTTAAAATCCCTCGACTTCGGTCATGCGGGTTCGACCCCCGCCGTCCGCACCATTCCTGATCCGGATTACCTCGTCCATGACAATCGAACGGCTGCATCTCTGGTCCTGGGAAAAGACCTTCCGGCAATGGGCCGGTCCGGGCTTTGAACGGATATTCGTGGCGTTGCACCCGTTCTGCCAGGTGCCGGGCCTGAAGCTGAACGCGCAAGGCTATCTTGACCTGAAGCGGGTGCCACAGACCCACCCCGCCCATGCCATGGCGCGCCACGGCCAAACCGGGCCGGACGGCATCGCCTCCAACCACGACTCGGTGATGAAGCAGTTCGGCAAGCCGCGCTCCTGGGGCTGGGTGGTGCAGGCGGCGGCTCTGGGCGACATTGCCCATCTCGGGCGTGCCATCGACTCCTGCCTGGCGCGGCCGAAGGACGAGTTCATGGACCGGCAGGCCGCGCACAAGCTGTCCCGGCTGATGTCGGCCCATGACCTCATGCTGCCGGTCGAGGACTATCTGTCGCCGCTGATCGAGCCTGCCATCGGCCGGCTCTACCGGCAGCTTGGCGTCGAAACGGTCGAGATCGGCAACCAGATGGATGACGCCGCCGCCCATGTCGGCATTGAGGATTTTCTCAACCCCGAGCTGGCGCTGATCGAGATGGATGTGCCCGCCCGCGCCGCCTATTCGCACGACGATGGCATGAAGCTGCTTACCGTGTCCGACTGGAACGCCCACTACACGCTCCTTTGCCTGAGCCCGGATGCGGCTGCCAGGCTGGACCCGTCGAAGGAACTGGAAGGTTTCTGGGCCGGTGAGGCTACCTCCGCCGACTGGCCCTATGCCGAGATCCTGGCCCGCCGCAAGCAGCAGCCGGCGCCGCAACAACGCAAGGACAAGTCCAGACCCCACCACCAGCAGGGCGGTCCGCGCCACCCAAGGCCCGGGCGGCAACGTCATGAGCGTTGAGGGCCTCGCGCCCGCCCCGGTACGGGTAGCGCTGCTTGTCTGCGTGCTGCTCGGCACCGGAGTCGGCTGGGGCCTCACCATCTCGCTTGCCACCATCGCCACCAGCACCGGCCTTGCCGCGCTCACCGTGGCGCTGTGGTCGGCGCTGGCCGGCAGCATCATCCTCAGCCTCATCGTGGCTGTGCGGCGCAAGCGCCTGGTGCTCGACCGGGCACATCTTGAGTTCTACGTCGTGACCGGTTTCGTCGGCACCGCCTTTCCACATGCCCTGTCGTTCCAGGTGGCGATGCACCTGCCGGCCGGCAACCGCGCCATCGTCTATGCGCTGATCCCGATGATCACGCTGTGCATGTCCATCCTGATGGTCATCGAGAAGGCTTCGTGGAAGCGGTTTGGCGGCATCGCGCTGGGTCTTGCCGCCATGGCGATACTGCTTCTGCCTGGCGCCCACATACCGGTTGAGGACGAGCTGTTCTGGACTGCCGTCACCCTGGCCATCGCCATCAGCTATGCGGTCGAGAATGTTTATGTGGGCCTGCGCCGCCCGCCGCGCGTGGACGGCATCACCGCGCTGTGGGGCATGACCACGGCAGGCGCACTCATGCTGATCCCGGCAGCATGGCTGCTCGGCGCGCCAATGTTCCTGCCGTTCGACGCCTCCATCGCCGAGGGCGCCATATTGCTGTCAACGCTGTCGCACCTGCTGGCCTATGCGGGGCTCCTGTACATGATCAGCCATGGCGGCGTGGTGTTCGGCAGCCAGGTCTCCTACATCGTCACCCCGGCGGCAATCATCTGGGGAATCGTGCTGCTGGGCGAACAGCTCACGCTGGGCATCAGCATTTCCCTGGCGCTGATCATCGCCGGGCTGGCGCTGATCAAGCCGAACCCGAAGCGGCGCCCCGGTCCACCGGCCGGTTAGAGTGTGTCTTGGTGCCTAATTGGTGCCGGTGGCAACGTTCTCCGCCATCATGCACAGCATCTCGAACAGGATGGACGTCGCAGTCATCGCAGTGATGTTGTTGGGGCTGTCCTTTGTCGGCATCATGCACACCACATCGCCGCCAATGATGTTCAGCCCGCGCACCGAGTGAAGCAGCCCGACTGCCTCGTCGATGTCGAAACCCTTCTCGCCCGGCTCTATGTTGGAAACCGCCGGCGCCACTGTCGGGTCGAGGCAGTCGAGGTCGAAGGTGATGTATACCGGTCGACCCGCCAGGACTTCCCTTGCCTGCGCCACCACGTCTTCCAGACCACGCTTGCGGAAATCCTTCATGGTCACGACGTTGTAGCCGTAGTCATAAGACGGTTGAAGCCAGTCGAGCGTGCGCGGATGGCCGCGCAGCCCGATTTGCATGGATCGCTTCGGGTCCACCTTGCCGTCATCGGCCAGGTAGGCACCCCAATGCGCCGCAGACTTCTTCGCGCCCAGGAAGTGGTCAACCTTCGTGAACACATCGGTATGCGCATCGAGATGGAGAAAGCTGACCGGCTCGCCGCCGGCCAGCTTGCCGCATCCCAGCGCCTGAACAATGCCGCCGGTGATCGAGTGATCCCCGCCCACCGACAGGGGGCGCGCGCCCGCCGCATCCACATCGCGATAAAAACTGGTAATCTGCTCGATGCAGTGCTCGTTGTCGTTGGCGCGCGGAAACGGCACGTCGCCGATGTCAGCGATCTTCGCACTGGTCCACGGGTTGATCTGGAATTCGCCGTGGCAACGCCTTTGCAGGGCCGACACATTGCGAACCGCGCGCGGACCAAGATGCTGGTCGCGTTCGGTCGTGCCATTGCCGGTGGAATGCGGCACGCCGGCAAGCACGATGTCACGCCCCTCGGGTCCCGTGTGTTCGCAGCGGAACATGGTGGCAATGCCCCACCAGTAGAGGTTTTCCATCATGCTGCGATCGTGTTCCTGCGCCATGCCGGCCTCCTGGTGTGTGTCTTGCCTAGCCCCACATGCCGCCTTCGTCGGCATCCAGCACGATGGATGCGGCGGTCACGTTGCGCGGGCGGGTGAGCGCATAAAGTGCTGCCTCGACCAC
>JAZBOA010000310.1:0-2879 GCA_036350935.1 Anderseniella sp.
CCTGCGGCACCGCGCGAGAGGTTGGCACCTTCTCGCACCGGCTGCCGGCCGATTTGGTGGTGGCCAATCCCGAGCATCCCGCCTTCGCCGAACAGGTCTGGAAGCTGCCGGACGGTACCATCCCCGGCAAGGTCGGCTACCACGCCGTGCTGATGCACCGGATGATGAAGGACGGCAAGCTGAACTGCTATTGGCAGATGTGTAACAACAACATGCAGGCCGCCGCCAACCTCAACGAAGAATCCTATCCGGGCTGGCGCAACCCGGAGGTCTTCGTCACCGTCTCCGACCCCTACCCAACCGTTTCCGCGCAGGCCGCGGATCTGGTACTGCCGACCTCGATGTGGGTCGAGAAGGAAGGCGCCTACGGCAACGCCGAGCGACGCACGCAGTTCTGGCGCGAGCAGACCAGCGCGCCGGGGCAGAGCAAGTCGGATGTCTGGCAGATCATGGAGTTCGCTAAGCGCTTCACGGTCGAGGACGTTTGGCCAGCGGGATTGATCGCCGAGATGCCAGAGTACGCCGGCAAGACCCTGTACGAGGTGCTCTATACCAACGGCCAGGTGGACAAGTTCCCGTTCGACGGCCAGATCACCGACAACCGCGGCAACGCCTATAAGAACCACGAGAGCCAAGACTTCGGCTACTACGTGCAAAAGGGCCTGTTCGAGGAATATCGCCGATTCAACTCCGCGCCGGACATCATCAAAAAGGGCCATGAGATGGCCCCGTTCCAAGCCTATCACGAGGCCCGCGGCCTGCGCTGGCCCGTGATCAACGGCAAGGAGACCCTGTGGCGCTTCCGCGAGGGTTACGACCCGCATGTGGCCGAGTTCAATCCAGAAGTCGAGAAGGGCGACGTCTACTTCTACGGCAACAAGAACGGCCGCGCCAACATCATCTTCGCGCCTTACGAGCCAGCCGCCGAGAGCCCGGACGATGAATTTGACCTCTGGCTTTGCACTGGCCGCGTACTGGAACACTGGCACTCCGGCTCGATGACGCGCCGCGTGCCGGAGCTCTATCGCGCCGTACCGGATGCCGTGGTCCACATGAGCAAGGACGACGCAAAGCAGCGCCGCCTGCGCGACGGCCAGATGGCGGTCATCTCCAGCCGCCGCGGCGAGATCAAGGCCCGCGTCGAGACACGCGGCCGCAACCGGCCACCGAACGGCCTGGTGTTCGTCCCCTGGTTCGACGCCAACCGACTGGTCAACAAACTCACGTTGGATGCCACCGATCCGTTGTCGAAGGAGACGGATTACAAGAAGTGCGCTTGCAAGGTCGAAAGAGCTTGAAGAAATGAACCGCCGAGATTTCATTCTGAGTTCGCTGAAGACCGCCACCGGTGCCGGTCTGATCGGGCTTGGGCTCGGGCTCTACAGCCAGCGGGCGTCGAGCCTGCCGGCTTGGGCGTTGCGTCCGCCCGGCGCCTTGCCTGAGCATGACTTTGATGGTGCCTGCATCCGCTGCGGACTGTGCGTGCGGGATTGCCCTTACGACATGCTGCACCTGGCCCGACTGGGGCAGGACATCCCGACCGGCACGCCCTATTTCATCGCCCGCGAGGCCGGCTGCGAGATGTGTGAGGACATTCCGTGCGTCGCCGCCTGCCCAACCAACGCGCTAGACCATGGCCTGACCGACATCAACAAGGCCGACATGGGTCTGGCCGTGGTCATCGATCAAAACGCCTGCATCGCGTTTCAGGGCCTGCGCTGCGAGGTCTGCTTCAACATCTGCCCGATCCGCGGTGATGCCATCACGTTGAACATGCAGCACAACGCGCGCTCCGGCAAACATGCGCTGTTCATCCCCGTGGTGCATGCCGAGGCATGCACCGGCTGCGGCAAGTGCGAGGAGGCCTGCATTTTGGACGAGGCTGCTATCAAGGTACTGCCCAGGAAACTGGCCCAGGGCAAGCTCGGCGAGCACTACCGTTTAGGCTGGGAGCAGCAACACCGGGCCGGCGGCGCGTTGGTCACACCCGATACCGAGCATCGCTACAACCTGCCGGAGGGCATGCGCTACGACCATGGTGGCGAGGGCCTGATCGAGGATGCTGGCCCCTTCCCCGCCAATCCGTTGGAGACATTGAATGGGAAGTAACGAGGAGCGCGGGGCGAGTGACTAGGAATTACTCGGACGACGCCTCGATACTCGCACCTCGGCCCTAGAAACTTTGACCATGCAGGACTTTCCAGGCAAAACGGCGATCGCGGAACAGGGCTGGTTCAAGGCCCATAAGTGGCTACTGCTTCGGCGGGGCAGCCAGTTCGGCGTGCTGTCGCTGTTCCTGGTCGGGCCGCTGTTCGGCGTCTGGCTGGTCACCGGCAACCTGTCCGCGAGCATGACGCTGGGCGTTCTGCCGCTGACCGATCCGTTGCTGCTGACGCAGTCAATGCTTTCCGGTCACTGGCCGGCGACCAGCGGCATCGTTGGTGCACTGCTGGTGCTGGGGTTCTATGCCCTGCTCGGCGGGCGGGTGTTCTGCGCCTGGGTCTGTCCGGTGAACTTGGTCACCGATCTAGCCGCCTGGACGCGCCGGCGCCTCGGCATTCGCGCCAGCGGCAAGCTATCGCGGAACCTGCGCTGGTGGATGCTGGGTCTGGTGCTGCTGTTGCCGTTGCTGACCGGCGTCATGGTCTGGGAGTACGTCAACCCGGTCTCGATGCTGCATCGCGGCCTGATCTTCGGTTTTGGCTGGGCCTGGGTGTTGATCGCCGCGGTTTTCCTCTACGACCTGCTGATCGTGCGCCGCGGCTTTTGCGGCCATCTGTGCCCAATGGGTGCCTGCTATGCGCTGATCGGCGCCAAGGCGCCTGTGCACGTTGTCGCACATCAGCGCGAGCGCTGCGACGACTGCATGGACTGCTTCG
>JAZBOA010000311.1:0-2274 GCA_036350935.1 Anderseniella sp.
ATGGTCTGGACGATGCCGAGACGCGCGCCGCCCTCGCGCAGCATGCCGAAACCCTGGGGTTCCGGCTGGAGCCCCAGGTGGCGGACTACCTCTTGAATCACACCGCGCGCGACATGCAGAGCCTGCTGCGCATGCTGGAGGCGCTCGACCGGTTCAGCCTGGAAACGCGCCGACCGATCACCCTGCCGCTGCTGCGGCAGTTGCTGTCCGGCGTCAGGGCCTGATCAGGCCTGTCCCTGCTGCGCCTGCTGGTCGGCGATGTCCTTGTGGACCTGCGCCATGTCCAGCCCCATCACCTGTTCGATCAGCGCATCCAGTGCGCTGGCGGGCAGCGAACCGGCCTCGGAATACAGGATGACCTGTTCGCGGAACACCATCAGCGTGGGAATGGAACGGATCTGAAAATAGCCGGCCAGTTCCTGTTCGACTTCGGTGTTGACCTTGGCGAACACGATGTTGGCGTGTTTCTCGGCGGCGGCTTCGAATATCGGCGCAAATCCGCGGCACGGGCCGCACCAGGGCGCCCAGAAGTCGACGATGACGACGTCGCTGCCGTTGATGGTGGATTCGAAGTTTTCCTGGGTGAGTTCGATGACGGCCATGCTGGTTTCCTGCCAATGGATAAAAAGAAAAAGGCGCGAGGACGAGTCTTCGCGCCTGAGTGCCACCCTATCACGGATGGCGGGCCTCCGACAATCGGAGGCGACTTATAGGGCAGTTCAGCCGGGTAGGCCGCTACCCCGGTCCAGTCGAAGCCGACTGGCCTGAAAATTACTTCGCAAAAGCCTGATGGAACAGTCCCCGTCTTTGCTCGGTCGACGGGTTGCCGCGCACCATGTTGTTCTGGCTGTGCTTGAGGTTGCTGCGCACTTCGGCGCGGTTCACGGCCATGATCAATTCGGTTGCCAGCACCCGTGCCTGATGCGGGGTGAGGTCGAGCGTGCATCCCTGAGCCTGCAGAGCGAGTACCACGCGGTCGCGACCCTGGGTGTCTTCCTTCAGGTTGATTTCCAGTGTGTTGCCGGGCGCCAGTTCGATCATCTCGATGTCTCCTTGCGTTGCTTGTGCAAGGAATGCAGCAGGGTTCATGCCAGTCTCCCGTGGCGCCGGATGGCGCGGAAAACCGCATTAAATCAGGCAGGTTTGACGGCTTGATGAAAAAGCGCCAGCACCCTTCTGACGAAGCTTCGTCAGAAGGGTGGGTGAATTCGTCAGCTCGGCGGGAAGGCGGCCAGGGGCCGGGCGGGGTTGGGCGCGGCGACGCGGTCGCGGGTCAGCAGGGTATAGGCGACCGGGATGATGAACAGCGTCAGCAGAGTGCCGAGCAGCAGGCCACCGACGATGACCCAGCCGATGGGCGAGCGCGACTCCGCACCGGCGCCGGTGGCGATCGCCAGCGGTACGGCGCCCAGCACCATCGCGGCGGTGGTCATCAGGATCGGCCGCAGGCGCAGGCTGGCGGCCTCGATCACCGCCTCGACCTTGGGCTTGCCGCGTTCGCGCAGCTGGTTGGCGAATTCCACGATCAGGATGCCGTGCTTGGTGATCAGGCCGATCTGGCTGTAGACGTTGAGCGTGGCGCCGGTGAGCTTCAGCGCCAACAGCGCGCCGGTGGCGGCGAGCGGCACCGTGAGCATGATGATGAAGGGCGAGACGAAGCTTTCGAACTGCGCCGCCAGCACCAGATAAATGATGATAAGGGCCAGTGCGAAGGTGATCAGGAGAGTCTGTCCGGATTCGCCGAATTCACGCGATTGGCCGTCGAGTGCGGTGCGGGTGCTGGGCGGCAGCGTCTCCTTCGCGGCCTGATCCATGAAGGCAAGCGCCTCGCCCAGGGTGTAGCCGGGGGCGATGTTGGCCGAGATGATGGCGGCGCGCTGGCGATTGAAGTGGTTGAGTTCCTTCGGCGCGACAGTCTCCGTCAGGGCAACCAGGTTGGACAGCGGTGTCAGGCTGTTCTCCCGGCCGCGCACGTACAGCGCGGTCAGGTCCTGCGGCGCTGCGCGCGCGGCGGGATCCAGCTGGATCACCACGTTGTATTGCTCGCCTGCCTGCTTGAAGCGAGTGACCTCGCGCCCGCCGAGCAGGGTTTCCAGCGTGCGTCCGATGGTGTCGACGCCGACCCCCATCTGCGCCGCCTTGTCGCGGTTGATGTCGACCTTGAGCTGCGGCTTGTTGAGCTTGAGGTCGGTGTCGGCGTTGGCCAGTCCCGGATAGGCGCGCACCTTGGCCATCAGCGCCTCCACCGCGCTGTCGAGTTCGGCGTAGCTCGGC
>JAZBOA010000312.1:0-4305 GCA_036350935.1 Anderseniella sp.
CGGACCCCTCGTAGGCACGTTGGGCGAGACCTATCTGCGCGCCCGCGGCTTATCGGATCCTGGATCTCCCGACCTGCTGTTCCATGCCGACCTTCCGGACTTCGACAGCTGCCGCGGCTGGCCCGGCCTGATCGCGATCCTGCGGTTGCAGGACGGGCAGCGCGCGCCGGATATCCACCGCACGTTCCTGCTCGACGACGGCAGCGCCAAGGCGCCCCCGGGCAAGAAGATGCTCGGCAGCGTGAAGGGTGCCGTGGTGCGCCTGTTCCCGATGCCCAAGGACGGGCACATCGGCATCGCCGAGGGGATCGAGACGGCGCTCGCCGCCCACGCGCTCTTTGGCACTTCCGTCTGGGCAGCGCTGTCGGCCGACGGCCTGGCGCAATTCCAGTGGCCCGAGGGTGCCCGGCGCGTCACCATCTACGCCGATGCCGGGGACGCCGGGCGCCAGGCGGCTGCGACGCTCTCGGACCGTCTGAACCGGGCCGACATCCCGAACGAGATCGTCGCGCCGCTGCATGGCGACGACTTCAACGACGATCTGCTGCGCGGGGCCCGCGCCGAGGATTACGCGCGCGGGACAGATACCGCAGCCGAGCCGCAGACCGAAGATCCGGTCGACGCCGAGACGGCCACGCCCGTCGTCACCTCTGCCGACGATCCCGCAACGCTGATCGCCGCGGCCGAGGCGCTGACCAATCCGCCTGAGTTCGAAGCCCTGTCCACGCTGCCCGGGCGCATCGCGCTGGCGAAGCTCGACCCGCTGCCCGAACGGCAGGTCATCGCGCGGATCAAGTCCACGACCGGCATCGGCATGTCGGTCCTGACGCAGCAGCTGGCTGAGCTCCGCCGCCGCGTGAACGCCACCGGCGACCCGCACGCGCCGATCCCGAAGCCCATCTGGTTCAGGCGACTGCGCCTCGACCTTGCAGGCGCGCCCGAGCGCAACGAGGCCAACGTCATCGTCGCGCTGACCTCCGATCCCGCCTTCGCCGGCGTTCTCGCCTTCGACGACTTCGGGCAGGAGATCGTCGTACGTCATCCGCTGCCGTGGGACGGCGGAACCTGCTCCCACCCGCGCCCGTGGGAGGATGCCGACGACATCCGCACCGCCGAGTGGCTGCAACTGCGCGGCATCAACGTGGCGCCGGTCGTCGTGAGCCGCGCGGTCGGCGCCGTCGCCCGCGAGCTGCGCGTCCATCCCGTCCGCGACTGGCTCGACACCCTGACATGGGACGGCACGCCTCGGATCGAGACCTGGACCAGCGCCTATCTCGGCGCGGAACCCACGGCGTTCCATCACACCATCGGCGCACTCTGGCTGATCTCGGCCGTCGCCCGCATCTATCGCCCCGGCGTGAAGGCCGACCACATGCTGATCCTCGAGGGGCCGCAGGGCGCGCGCAAATCCACCGCGATCAAGGTGCTTGCCGGCGAGGAATGGTTCACTGACGAGCTGCCGGAACTCGGCTCCAAGGACGCGGCGCTGCACATGCAGGGCGTCTGGATCGTGGAGATTGCCGAACTCGACGCCATCGGCCGCGCCGAGGTCTCGCGCATCAAGGCCTTCCTGACCCGCACCACCGACCGCTTCCGCCCGCCCTATGGCCGCTACACCGTCGAGGTGCCGCGCCAGTGCGTGTTCGCCGGTACCGTGAACCCCGACACCTATCTGCGCGACGAGACCGGCAACCGCCGTTTCTGGCCGCTCCGCTGCGGGACCATCGATATCGCGGCGCTCGCGCGCGACCGGGAGCAGCTCTGGGCCGAAGCCGTCCACCGTTTCCGCGCCGGCGCGATCTGGTGGATCGAGGACCCGGCGCTGCTGGCGGAAGCCCGCGAGGAACAGGACCGCCGCTACCAGTCCGACGCCTGGGACGACCTGATCGAGCACTGGCTGACGCATGAGATCCGCACCGTGTCCGACGGCTTCCCAGACTACGGCAATTCCCGGACGGAGAGCGTTCCGCGCCAAGAGCCGCTGAGAGATGTGTCGGTCGGTGAGATCCTCGAGGAATCCATCGGGCTCGAACCCGCGCGCTGGACCCGCGGCGATCAGATGCGCGTCTCGGCCTACCTCAAGGCGAACGGATGGGAGCGGTACCGGCGGCGCGACGAGGGCGGGCGCGAGGCGCCGCGGGAGTGGCGGTATCGGAGGGGAGAAAAATAACGAAAGCCGGCCGCGCAAGTCTCAAGCGGTCACGGCCGCCTCCAAGTGGTTCTGAAATCGAGGAAACGACCAAAGGCAAACTGGTCACAACTCTTCACGCCGAGAGTATCGCACACGCTTGGAATGGGGCGGTTTTGGCGTCGCTTGTTGGATCGCACCTCTCCAGTGACCACGGTTCTGTTTTCCACGTCTACGAGAGCGTACGCGATCAGAAACGGGTCGCGCCCTATAGCCTCCAGTTCGATGTCCGTCAGATCGGACGCATAGCCTTCGGACGTCACGTGCTGGACAAGGCCTACGTCGACCTCTTCCTCAAACAATAGCGCTTCCTTGTTTGCCCTCGCCCAAGCCGCCAGATCATCCTTTCCGACCGTAATCTCCTCGTAGATTTCAATCGGAATCTTGACGTGTCCCTGCTCTGCCTGAAAGGCGAGCCACTCCCAGTATTGGTCCACCCGGCCAAATTCATAATACAGGTTTTTTGCAGTGATCAGAACATTGGCGTCGAGCAAATAGAGCATAGGAACCCGTCAAACAGAATGATTGGGTCGCCCTTGCTCAAGCAGAGCATGAACGTTGTGAGCACCAACGCCCAAGACCTTCCCAGCTTTCGTTGTGGACAGGTTTCCATCGTGCATCATGCGCTCAACGAAGCGGATCAGGGTTGTGCCCACACGATGTTTCCGAACAACGTGGTAAGTCGGACCACCCTCCTTTTCGGCGCTCTTTTCTTTCTCGGCGGCCTTTCGGGCCAAAAATGCTCGCCGATATGCTGCCTTGAATTGTTGAAACCTCTCGAAGCTGAATGCACCGGCTCGATGAAGCTTGTAGGCTACCATCGTGCTGCTGATGTTCCTCGCTTGGGCGAACTCAGTGATCCGCTCCATGGCGCTGGCCAGAGGCGTTTCTTCGTTGATCTCAAGCCCTACGATCTCGTTTCGCGGCAAGAGAAATTCGCCCGCAACATCATTGCAGAATTTCTCGATCGCACGTTCGGCTGTTCCGCCACTCACGCCGGTGGCGCCTATCCAGAGGTGTGCGAGTTCATGCACCAGAGTGAAGGACCAAGCGCCTGGCGAGTCATTCGCATTCACCGCAACAAAGGGGGCAACGTCATCGGCAAGCGCGAAGCCGCGAAATGTCTCGACGCTGATGGTTGTGTGCCAGCTACCGAGATTGTCGACCAGGATGACGAAGATGCCAACCGCTTCAGTCAGAGCACGCAAGTACGCGAAAGAGCCTTGAAGTTGCGCCTTCCCCCGGAAAGCGTCACGGTCAAACCTGAGCGTCTGTTCGATCGAGTTCACCACAGCCGCAACGCCGTCGCCGCGCGTCATGGAACCGATGAAATCCAGCCGTTGAGCCTCGCCAGCCGCTTCAAGACTGGATCGCACGAGGGCTTGGCGGGCTCTGATATCCCGGACGACGGCGTCCACCAACCCGGCCTCGGTCTGTCCGACCGGCTCAGGCAGGGTACGGAAGTCCTCACCACGATCGCCCCTGCTGGGGATATCACGGAGGTAGAAGGTCAGAAGCGGGCGCCGATATTGCTTCGCCATCTTCACAAGCATCGCCCTCGTCGGCTGCTCGTCTCCCGACTCCAGCGCGACGAGCCGGTCGCTTGCTGCGACACCACGCGCATCGTTGATGTCGAGTTTCTGCACCGCTTCCTCGGGGGTAAGCCCGGCGGTCTCTCTCGCCCATCTGAGAATGCTTGGGTTCACGTTCGGCATGAGGGACATATAGGCCCTTAAGATTCACCGTGTCACCAATGATCTACGCAGGAACCGAGTGAGAAAGCTCGGCCTCTTGTGCAGCGCACGGGACACGGGTGGACGAGCGTCTCCACACTGATGGCCTATCTGAATTCACGTCAGCCGCTCCACGTCGCCAGCTGGCAGACACGCAGGATTCCGGCGGCCAGTAACTCGTCGCTCAAGACTTCTCCCTGTCCCAACCTCGCCGGTGGTCCCAACCACGTCCCAACCTTGCGAGAGGGGTGGGGACACGAAAAGACTTTCAAAAACAACGGTGTCCCCAACCTCACCCTGTGGTCCCAACCTTTTGCTACACATTCATGTGGGAGAACGGAAAAGGTCGGGAACATGTTTTTCTATACGAAAAGAGAAGGACCC
>JAZBOA010000313.1:0-13877 GCA_036350935.1 Anderseniella sp.
CGGCAAGCCCTTGCCGCTGTCCCGGTTCAAGGGGCGGGCTGTTCTGGTGGTCAACACTGCCAGCGAGTGCGGCTACACCGGGCAGTATGGCGGGCTTGAGAAGCTGTGGCAGGAGTTTGGCCCGCGCGGGCTGACCATCGTCGGCGTGCCGTCAAACGATTTCGGCGGACAGGAGCCGCTGCAGGGCGGGCAAATCAAGAACTTCTGCTCGCTGCACTACGGCGTGACGTTTCCGCTCGCCGACCGCACCCCCGTCATTGGCGAGGCGGCTCACCCGTTCTACAGGTGGGCCCACGAAACGGCCGGGCAGGGCGCGGTGCCCAGATGGAACTTCCACAAGATACTGCTCGCCCCCGGCGGCAACGTGGCCGCCATGTTCCCGAGCCCGGTGCGGCCCGATGCGGCCGAACTTCGCAAGGCGATCATCGCCGCGCTGCCCGGCTCTTGAGCCTTTATTTGAACGCCTCGTCCACCGGCACCTTGTAGGCGTTGGCCAGCCGGTTGGTCATGTTGGCCAGCCCGACTATGGCGATGAGCTCGTTCATCATCTTGTCAGTCGCGCCCTTGGCCCGCGCAGAAGCGCCGTGGCTGGCCATGCAGTAGTCGCAATTGTTGGTGATCGACACGGCCACGTAGATCAGTTCCTTGGTCAGCGGGTCGAGCGCGCCAGGCCCCATCATGTCCTTCAGCGAAGACCAAAGGTGCGCCAGCATGCGCGGCTCGTTGGCCATGTACTTCCAGAAATTGTTGACGTCCTTCACGCCGCGGGTGGCCATGATGTCTTCATAAACTGCGCGCACCTGCGCGCTGGCGTCGGCATACTCGATGGGGTTCATGCTGGGTTCATCTCCATGTCGCCATTATGCTGGTCATGATGTCATTACAGCCTGCGATGTCGGCAGGAGTTTGCCAAGGAGTGAATGCATGAACGGGTTCACCAAACGGATCATTGCCTGCACGGCGCTGGTGCTGGTGGCGGGGGCGCTTGCAGCACCCGTTCCGGCATTTGCGCAGATCGTCGAAAGCGACCTGCGGCGGATGAGCGTCGAGCAGTTGCGCGACCAGTTGCAGCAGTTCCAGTCTGGCAAGCACGAACTGTCCACGCAGGATGCCCGCCGCGAGATGCGCAAGATACAGCGCGAGCTTCAGCGCCGCAGCGCCAATCGCGAGCAGATCCAGCAGCAACAGCCACCGCAGGTGCAACAGCCTCAGCCACAGCAGCCGCAAAAGCAGGCCGGAGAGAGCAACGTCAACCGCGAGGCGCGCCAGTACCTGCGTTCCAACGGCAATGTCGCTCAGCTGAACGATCGCCAGCTGGTTGACGCCATCCGCACCGGCCGCAGCCTGCTGCAGCAGCCGGACCTGCGCGGAAACCTGCAGAACCAGGTGCGCCAGACGGTGCAGGCCGCTGTTGCCGAGCGCGAGCGCCGCCAGAATGCGGTTCAGCAACCGCAGCAGCCTCCGGCTGGCGGCAACGCCGATGCTGCTGCGCGCCGCCTGCTCAGCGACAACCGGCCCGCGTCGGCGCTGCGCGACAACCAGCTGCGTGACCGGCTGCAAGAGGCACGCCGGGTCATGGGCGACAGTTCGCTTGACCGGCGGCTGTTCCGCCAGGTGCGCCGTCTCGCGGCGGGCGATGCCGATGAACTGCGCAACCGTGTTTCGCAGCGCCAGGAAGACCGGTCCGAACGGCGCGAGGACCGCCAGGATGCCCGCCAGCTGCTGAACGATCAGCGCCCCGCCGCGCGTCTCAATGACGTGCAGCTGCAGGCCCGCATCACCTCGGCCCGCGACTTGCTGGCGTCCAACACCCTGCGGCCTGCCCAGCAGGCGCGTATCCAGGACATGCTGAACGAGGCCCGGCGCGAGAAGCGGCAACGCCTTATCGCCGAGCGCCAGCGCCGCCGCGATGACCTGGCCCGGCAGCGGCCCCAGAACCAGATCATCATCAAGATACCGCGTGGCGTCTTCGAGTACCGTGACGACATTGCCGCCGCCGAGGCCGATGACGAGTTGCTTGAACGGCAACTGATTGCTCCGCCGACCCGCCGCATCGACCGGCGCTATTCGCGCTCCGAGTTGCAGCGCGCACGCGGCTGGCGCGACTCGATGCCCGCCATCGAGGTGGACACCATCCGCTTCGGCTTCAACGAGTCGTTCGTGCGCGAAGAAGAGATCCCGCAGCTAGAACGCATTGGCGAGATCATCGAGCGCATCGTGGCGTCCAACCCGGACGAGGTGTTCCTGATCGAGGGGCACACCGACGCCGTAGGGTCTGACAGCTACAACCTGTCGCTGTCCGAAAAGCGGGCCGATGCGGTGCGCAATGCGATGCTGCAGTACTTCAACATCGCGCCTGAAAACATCGAGACGATCGGCTATGGCGAGGACTTCCTCAAGATCGAGACCGAGGAGGCGGAACAGGAAAACCGCCGCGTCACCATCCGCCGCATCACCCCGCTGCTGACCGGGGCGCGCTGAGGCAGGCTGGTTTGCAACCTGCAGGCGAAGGAAGCCCGGCGGCGGTCCATGCCGCCGGGTACCCGCAAAGTTTCGCCTCAATCGCATTGTCTGCTGACGGACAGCCGAACGAACGAAGTTCTGAAGGGAAAGGCTTGCAATGCTCAAGATGAAGCTGATGGCGGGTGCGGCCGCTTTCGCCATGATGGTGACGGCTCAGTCCGCTGCATGGGCGCAGACCGGCACAACCCAGCAGGAGCAGGCCGTCGAGCAGCCCCCTGTCCCGGCAGTCGAGCCGGTTCAGGAAGAGCAGCAGGCCGAACCCGCCCCGCAGGAGCAAGCGCCGCCGCTCGAACCAGTCCAGCAGGAACAGCAGGCCGAGCCAGTGCAGCAGGAGCAGGCGCCGCCGCCCGAACCGGTCCAGCAGGAACAGCAAGCCGAGCCCGCTCAACAAGAACAGGCTCCGGTTACTGAGCAGCAACAGCAGGAACAGCAGGCAGAGCCCGTTCAGCAGGAGCAGGCTCCCGCCGCCGAACAGCAACAGGAACAGCAAGCCGAGCCCGCTCAGCAGGAGCAGGCCCCCGCAGCTGAACAGCAGGCCGAAGATCCTGCCCAGCAGCCTCAGCAGCAACCTGTGGCCGAGGACCCCAAGCCCGCTTTCACGGCTGAAAGCGTGCTGGGGGATGAACGCGCCGCCGCAGAGATGGCGGATGCTGATCTGCGCGAACGCATCCGGGCGGCGGAAGAGCTTGCCGCCAGCGACCAGACCCCGCGCCGCCAGCGCCGGCAGTTGCAGGAAAAGCTGGCCGCCGACCAGGCCGAGCTCAATGCCCGCATCGCCGCCAGCACCGGTGTGGCGGTGCAGAACATCGATGTGTCGTCCAAGGCCGGCGAGATCACCGGCGACAGCCGCAAGGCGGCAGACCTTTCCGACGATGAACTGCGCGAACGCATCCAGCAGACCCGCGGTCTGCTGGCGCTGGAGGAGTTGAGCGATGATCAGACACAGGCCTTGCGCCAGGTGCTGGACAACGACCGCGCCGAGATTCGCTCGCGCGTTGCGGCCCGCGACACTGATCAGCGCCGCGCCCGCCGCGATGACGACAGCGACGGCGGAAACCGGTCCGACGAGCTGCCCATGCGTGGTGATCAGCTGACCTTGCGCGACCTTCTGGAAGACGACCGTCCGGCAGATGACCTGACCACCGATGCGCTGGAGCGGCGCATCGATGCCAACCGCCGGGCGCTGCGTCTGGACAATCTCAATGACCGCCAGCGCACGTCGCTGCGCGAGCGCATGCGCGATGATCGCCAGGCCCTGCGCGGCCGCCTTGGCGACCGCCGGGAGCGCCGCCGTGCACGGCTCGATGACCCGGCATTCGCGCTGGCTGTTGCAGTGGGCGCCATCGCCACCGCCGCCATCCTGTCACGTCCCAACATCGCTGCTGCAGAGGCATATGATGAGGAAATCGAGGACTGGCTGACCGCCGCTCCGCTTGTCGAGACCGAGCGCCGTTACCGTTTCGAGGATTTCCGCGACCAGCCGCGGCTGCGTTACGCGGTGCCGGGCATCGAGGTCGACACAGTCCGCTTCGGCTTTGGCGAAGGCTTCCTGCGCGAAGAGGAGATACCGAAGCTTGACCGCATCGGCGCCACTATCGAGCGCATCGTCGCCGGCAATCCGGACGAAGTGTTCATGATCGAGGGCCATACCGACGCCGTCGGCACCGAGGCCGCCAACATGAAGCTGTCCGAGGAACGCGCAGAGGCGGTGAAGCAGGCGCTGCTCGAATACTTCAATATAGGTGAGGAGAACCTCGTCACGGTGGGCCGCGGCGAGCTTTACCCGAAGATCCCGACCCAGGCCGCGGAGGCAGAGAACCGCCGGGTTTCGGTGCGCCGCATCACGCCGCTTCTGGCGCGCAACTGACATCCGCAACATGACGGGGCGCCGTGTTGTCGCAAGGCGCTCCGTTGCCATCCCGGCTGCTTGCGGAGCAGGGCAGGGGCGGTTATAAGCGCGCCATCTTTCAACTTCCCCTGATCAACAGACACGAAGGAACGTCCGATGGCCGTGCAACGCACTTTCTCCATCATCAAGCCCGATGCCACCCGCCGCAACCTGACCGGCAAGATCAACGCCATGATCGAGGATGCCGGCCTGCGCATCATCGCCCAGAAGCGCGTGCACTGGTCCGACGCCCAGGCCAAGGAGTTCTACGCTGTCCACAAGGAGCGTCCGTTCTACATGGACCTCGTCAACTTCATGACCTCCGGCCCGATTGTCGTGCAGGTGCTGGAAGGCGACGACGCGGTTGCCAGGTATCGCAAGGTGATGGGCGCCACCAACCCTGCCCAGGCCGATGCCGGCACCATCCGCAAGGAATTCGCCGAGTCGATCGAGGCCAACTCGGTGCACGGTTCCGACAGCCCGGAAAACGCCGCCATCGAGATCAAGCAGAACTTCACCGACGCCGAGATCGTCGGCTGATCTGCCTGAATCTGTTTGAGTTTCGCCGGGAAGGGCGGTCCATGCGGGCCGCCCTTTCTGTTTGCGCCGCAGTTTTGAAAAGTTTCAAACTGCTGAATTTGAACGGTTATTTCCTATCTGGGGCTTGACCGGGCAGGTAATCTGAATTACTGACTAATTTAGTCGGAAATTGAGGTGTGCCATGTCCAACGCGGCATTCACGAGTGCGATGATGTATCCGGTCCGCACGCAGGGCGACCGGCTGGTGTTGGCGGGCCTTCGCAGCTGGATCGCCGGGCTGCACTTTGAGGACGCCGGCTGCTGGGAAGCGGGCTGGAGCGTGCTGTCCAACGAGATTGAACCCGCCCATGCCCGCAACGTGTTTTCCGGCCTTGAGCGGCTTGCCTTCGCCATCCGCAATGCCGGCATGACCGGCCAGGTGACATGGCCGATTGCATGCCGCCTCGCAAACCGGCTTGAGACCCTCACCCTTGCCGCCATCGGCCTGACCCAGCGTGGCTTTCGCAACCAGGCGCTGGCGGTGATGATGGAACTCGAGCCAAGCATGGAGCAGAACATGGACGAGATTGCCGATGCGATGGTGACCTTGAGCCTGGCGCTGGATGAAGCCGGGCTTGGCATCTCCTGCAACCTGGAGCCGCTGCTGGCGGCGGACGAAGCGGGGCAGGGTGGTTCATCCCGGCTCGACGGCCTGCACACCATCCTTGGTGCGGCGTTGCGCCGTGGCATGAACTGAACCCATCCGGCTTGCATTGCCGGCAGATTCCTGCCAAACCGCGCGCCATCATGAAAGCGCATCACTTCTTCATCGCCGTGGCCGCCATGGCCGCCATCATTGCCGGGTCCAACTACCTTGTGCAGTTTCCCGTGCACGCCATGCTCGGCGGCGTGAACCTCGCCGACCTGCTCACATATGCCGCCTTCACGTTCCCGGTGGCGTTCCTGGTCACGGACCTCACCAACAAGCTGTTCGGTGCGGCAGCCGCGCGCAAGGTGGTGTATGCCGGCTTTGCCATTGCGGTGATCGTGTCGATCATCGTGGCGTCCCCTCGCATCGCCATTGCATCGGGGTCCGCTTTCCTTATTTCCCAGCTGCTCGACGTGTCGATCTTCGACCGTCTGCGCAGCGGCACCTGGTGGCGCGCACCGCTCATCTCGTCGATGCTGGGCGCGGTGGTGGACACCTTCATCTTCTTCTCGTTCGCCTTTGCCGCCAGCCTGTCCTTCCTCGGCGAAGGGCTGGACTTTGCGGTGCAGCCAGCGCCACTGCTGGGCGTGCTGGCCATGGAAGCCCCGCGGTGGGTGTCATGGGCGCTGGGCGACCTGGTGGTCAAGGTGGCAATGGCGCTGGTGCTGCTGGCGCCCTATGGCGTGCTGCGCTCAGCGCTGGAGCGGCGGGTTTCGGCAGCGGCCTGATCCGGCGTTTAACTTTTGATTAACCATACGGGACGATCCTTGCCCTCCCATCAACGAGTGGCGGCGCAATGGAGGTTTGAGCGATGAACCTTAAGGCCTGGGCCTTTCTGGCAGCTGCGATGATGGTGTTCGCCTGGGCGACGAGCCCTGTGCGCGCCATCTCCGAAGACGTGGTGGCGGAAGCCGAACCGGCTGTGACGCTGAGCCAGTAGGCGGGTCACGGGGCAGTGGAAATTTCCCCGCGCTCGCCGTACATTGGTGCGCTGAAGGGAAATGTCATGAATTCGATTATCGTCAAAGCTGAATGGGATGCCGACGCCGCCGTGTGGACGGCTGTGAGCGATGATGTGCCCGGTCTCGTGGCGGAGGCCGAAACGCTGGAAGCCCTGCGCGCCAAGCTGCCCGGCATGATTGCTGACATGATCGAGGAGAACGGGTTGAGGTTCGACCTTGCCGAAATCCCGGTGCATATAGTCTCGCATCAGGTGGACAGGATTGCCAATCCGACGGCTGCGTAGCGGTGCACCGTTTGTCAATTGACGACTATTTTCCACACAAGTGGAAACTACCGGTTGCCCTTCAAATCCTGACGAAACTGTGCGGTTCGGTTGACGCCCTTCAAACTGAGCGAGAATCAATCCTGATTGCTGATTCGAGGATCTGCTCATGGCCAACTTCTACCGCGATCTTGTCAGAATCCTGCGCAATGCGGAGTGCGAGTTTCACCGGCAAGGGCGTGGTGACCATGAGATATGGATATCTCCAGTAAACGGCAGAAAATTTACTGTTGACCGGTCAATCAAGTCTCGAGGCACTGCGAATGCGGTTCTCAAGCAGGCAGGACTGCCGAAGTCCTTCTGACATCAACCTTACATGTCATCCCCCGCGAAAGCGGGGACCGATTGCCGGTACCGCGCCGTGTCTAGGCTTCAACTGTCATCACCGGGCTTGTCCCGGTGATCCAGCGTTGTAATCCGGTGCCGTTGAAGGATGGATCCCCGGCACAAGGCCGGGGATGAAAAGGTGTAGGCGGGGATCCATTACCGGTGCCGGTTGCTGTGGCGGTGTGGATTGGGTTCCCGCTTTCGCGGGAATGACGGAATGCCTAGGGGTTGGGGCTGCTTCATTGCCAAGTGTCCCGGCGATCGTGCCGGGACCCAGTCTGGTCCCCGGAACAAGTCCCGGGCACATGCTCAAATTCACGCCCTCAGACGTTCGTTCTCCGGGTCCCAGGCAGGCTGCGGAATGATGCGGGCAGGGTGCTTCTCGTTGTAGATGAGGATTTCGAACCCGCCGTCCATGTTGACCTTCTTCGGGTCCACGTAGGCGAAGGTCAGCGATTTCTTCACCGCATGGCCATAGGCGCCGCCGGTTGTCAGGCCGACGATCTCGCCGTTCTGGTAGATGGGTTCGTTGCCCATGCAGTCCGAGTCGGTCGCGTCCATCTCCATGTAGACGAGCTGGATGCGCGGGCCCTGCTGCTTCGAGGCCAGCGTCGCGGCCTTGCCGGTAAACTCCTTGTCGAAGCGGCAGAAGCGCTCCATGTCGGCCTCGATCATGGTGATCTCCTGGGTCAGCTCCGAGCCCCAGCCGCGATAGGCCTTCTCCATGCGAAGCGAGTTCATGGCGTAGGTGCCGAACAGCTTAAGCCCCAGCGGCTCGCCAGTTTGCATCAGCGCATCGAAGATCGCCGGCAGCCCCGCCATCGGCGCATGGATTTCCCAGCCTAGTTCGCCCACATAGGACACCCGCAGCAGGCGCACGTCCTTGACACCGGCCACCGCGGTGACCGTGCCGCGCAGCCACCTGAGACCGTCGTTGGACAGGTCCTGCGGGGTGTGCGGCTGCAGCACCTCGCGCGCCTTCGGCCCCGACAGCACCAGCACGCCATAATCGTCGGTGATGTCGGTGATGGTGACCACCTCGTCCTTGTGGCGGCGCCAGCGCAGCGCGTCCATGTCGTGCAACTGGGCGGTGGCGGCGGACAGCACGTAGAAGTGGTCTTCCGCCAGCCGGGTGATGGTGATCTCGCTCTCGATGCGGCCATTGTCCTTGAGCAGATGGGTCAGCACCACGCCGCCGTCCTTGGCCGGGACCTTGTTGGCGCAGATGCGCTCGAGGAAGGATAGGGCGTCCTTGCCCTTGACGTCGAACTTGGCGAACGTCGACAGGTCCATCAGGCCCGCCGCCTCGCGCACCGCCTTGCACTCTTCCGCTACCGCCTCGAACCAGTTCGAGCGGCGGAATGAATACTCCTCGCCCTTGCCCGTTGTGTCGAACCAGCGCGCCCGCTCCCAGCCGAACACTGCCTGGAACTGGGCGCCGCGGTCCTTCAGCCGGTCATACAGGGTGGAAGTACGAAGCGGGCGCTTGTCCATGTGTTGCTCGCCGGGGCGGTAGCAATAATACATGTGCTGGTAGTCGACCACCGACAGGGTGGCGACATAGTCCTTGTCGGCCCAGTTGCCGAAGCGGCGCGGGTCGAACTCGGCCATGTTGATGTCGGTGGCGCCGTGCACCATCCACTGGGCGAGGTACTTGCCCGCGCCCGCCCCCTGGCAGATGCCGATGGACGCGCCGTTGGCCATCCAGTAATTGGCCGGGCCGGGTGCGGGGCCGAGCAGGAAGTTGGCGTCCGGCGTGTGGGTGATGGCGCCGGAGATGACCGACTTGATGCCGGCCTGGCCGAACAGCGGCATGCGCTCGGTGGCCTTTTCCAGCCATGGCATCAGCCGGTCAAGCTCGGGCGTGATCAGCTCGCTCTCGAAGTCCCAGGCGGGGGGCATGCCGTCCCAGCACACGTGTGCGCCCTCGGTCTCGTAGGGGCCGACCAGCACGCCATTGGTTTCCTCGCGCAGGTAGGAGTGGGAATAGGGGTCGCGCACCACCGGCAGTTCCTTCTGCAGGTCGATCAGCTCCTGCAGCGGCTCGGTGATGATGTAATGGTGCAGCATGTTGCAGATTGGCACGTTGTGGCCGGTCCACGCGCCCACCACGTCGGCATAGGAACCCGCCGCGTTGACCACGTGCTGGCATACGATGTTGCCCTTGTCGGTAACGACTTTCCACTCGCCGGTGGGCAGCAGCTCGATGTCCGTCACCAGCGTACGGCGGTAGATCTCGGCGCCGCCCTTGCGAGCACCGGCCGCCATGGCGTTGGTGACGTCCGCCGGCGCCACGTGGCCGTCGGTAACGGTCAGGTAGCCCATCTTGACGCCAAACGTCTCGAGGTACGGGTGATACTGCTTGATTTCGTCAGGCCCGATAAGGGCGGCTTCGTAGCCGATCAGCTTCGACACGCCGTAGACGCGCTTGAACCACTCCACCTCTTCATCGGTGATGGCGAGGCGAATGCCGCCGCAACCGTGCCAGGACACCGCCTCGCCGGTCAGCTCTTCCAGCTTGGGGTAGAGCAGGGTGCCTTCATGGTGAATCTTGGCGAGGTTCAGCGAGCCCACAAAGTGCGGGCACTGCCCCGCCGCGTGCCAGGTGGAGCCGGAGGTAAGCTCGCCCTTCTCGACCAGCACCACGTCTGTCCAGCCTTCCTGGACCAGGTGGTACAACAGCCCCACCCCCATGATGCCGCCGCCGACGATGACCACGCGTGCATGAGATTTCATTGCTCAACCCCTTCGAACCGGTTCGGTATGTTGAGCTGGATTGAACCTGTCTGACGCCCGCCCCGCAAGGGGCCGCGCGACGCCTGACCAACGAAAAACGCCATGTGGCTCCACTGCTGACAGGGCAAGTTGAAGGCTGCTAACGTGATGATGAACAGGTTCAACCATGGAGGAAAACCGATGAGGCAACTGGCAATGGCTGGGGCGGCGCTGGTGGTTGCGGGCCTTGCATGGCCGCCGCCCGCAAAGGCCACGTCCGGCCCCGGATGCCTGCGCGTGGTGAACGTGGAAAGCTGGGACAGGCTCAACATGCGGGTGAGGCCATCCGCCTCGTCGCGCATCGTCGACCGGCTGCATCCGCGCCAGCACGGCATCATCTCGCTGCGAGGCGAGTGCGTGCCGAAGTCGAGGCCCTGGGGCAGCCGCTGGTGCCCGGTCATGCACTTCGACGGCGGCCACACCAGCCGCGGCTGGGTGAAGGCCCGCTTCGTGCGCGATTCCGATTGTCCGTGAGCCGGACCCGGTCAGGTCAGGTGAGACAGCAGCCAGAAAATCGCCGCCGCCAGCAGCGCCGCCGCCGGCACGGTGATGATCCATGCCGCAATGATGGTCAAGAAGTGTGACCGGCGCACCAGCTTGCGGTAGGTGATCTCGTCCTCGCTGCGCTCGTCGGCATCGGCGACGGCAAGCCCGCCCGCCTCGGCCTTGCGGGCAAGGTACTCGCGCCGGCGCGAGGAGTGGGTGGTGTAGTATTCGCGCAGGAAGCCGACGCCGAACACCCCGCCCACAGCAATGTGGGTTGAGCTGACCGGCAGCCCCAGCCACGAAGCGATCAGCACGGTGATTGCCGCCGACAGCGCGACGCAGAACGCCCGCATCGGGTTCATCCTGGTGATCTGCTCGCCGACCATGCGGATGAGCTTGGGGCCGTAGAGAAACAGCCCGAGGCTGATGCCGAAGGCCCCGATCAGCATGATCCACAGCGGGATGCCGACCTTGGCGTCCACGCTGCCGGCCTGGATGGTGTGGACGATGGCGGCCAGCGGTCCGACGGCGTTGGCCACGTCATTGGCGCCGTGGGCAAACGACAGCAGCATGGCGGCGAAGATCAGCGGCAGGTGAAACAGCTTTCGCAGTGACTGGTTACGGTTGTCCATGCCCTCCGACTGGCGCCGGATCACCGGCGTCATGACGGCCATTGACGCCAGGAACATCAGACCCGACGCCGTGGCGATGGTCGGCCCGTCAAGCTTCCAGACTTTCTGGACGCCCTTGATGGCCAGGTAGGCGGTAAACGATGCCGCCATGATCGACACCAGCACCGGCACCCAGCGCCGCGCAGCGGCAATCTTGTCTTCCCGGTAGATGATGTTGGACTTGATGAACCACAGGAAGGCCGCCGCGATGACGCCGCCCATCAGCGGCGAGATGACCCAGCTTGCCGCGATCGCCCCCATGACGTTCCAGTCCACCGCGCCGAAGCCGGCCGCCGCGATGCCCGCGCCCATCACCCCGCCAACGACGGCATGGGTGGTGGAAACGGGAGCTCCCAGCCAGGTTGCCAGGTTGACCCAGACCGAGCACGCAATCAGCGCCGCCATCATTGCCCAGACAAAGGTTGCAGGGTTGGCAACGGCGGCCGGATCGACGATGCCCCTGGGAATGGTCGATACCACCTCCCCGCCGGCAATGATCGCGCCGGCGGTTTCGAACACTGCCGCGATGACCAGCGCCGCCATCAGCGACATGGCCTTCGCGCCCACCGCCGGGCCGACATTGTTGGCCACGTCATTGGCGCCGATATTGAGCGCCATGTAGCCGCCCAGGACGGCGGCCGCCACGAGCAGCGCCCCATTGGTGCTTTCACCCGTATAGGCGGCTGCGAATATGCCGGCGCAGACAAGGAACGCCAGCGCGATGCCCGGCGCCATCAGCTGTTTGGATAGGGCCCGGCTTGCCGACTCGACCTGGGTGATCTTGGACAGGTCCTTGTCGAGCGACGTCTTGCGCAGGTGTTCCGCAGGCTTTGCCGGGTTGCCGCTCATCGCCGCTTCCATGTGACAGTTTGATGACGATTGTGTGACAGCGTGCATAGCAACGCCGGAGGCCGCAAACCATCGGCTGTGCGCACTTATACCCGTCTATTTCGGGGAGAGGCTGAAAGCGCCATCGGTTTCGAGCTGGCTGATCAGCTTCTTCAGGCCCGGCTCGCTGGCCTTGTCGATGGCTTCGGCAAGCGGCATCCATCTCACCTTGCGCTCGCCCTTTTCCGGGTACTTGCCAAGCTGCTTGGGCTCTGTCAGCAGAAACACCTCCAGCCGCACGCTCAGTTCAAGCCCAGGCTCCACACCCTTGGCGGCGATGAAGCTGCCGCATGCGCGCGGTTCGATTGCGCCGCGCAAGCCCGCCTCCTCGAATGCCTCCCGCGCCGCAGCCTCCGCATGGGTGAGGTTTTTCTCCGGCCAGCCCTTGGGCAGGATCCAGCGCCCGGTGCCGCGCGAGGTGACCAGGCATATCTCCACCTCGCCATCGCGAACCCGCCAGGGCAGGGCGGCCACCTGCAACAGCTGGTTGCGCGCACTGAACACGTGCATCGCCTTCATCAACCAGCCTTGCTTGCCACTCTTTGCCATCGATCGGACATCTCCAGGGGCCCGGCCCCGCGGGACCGGAATGGTAGCGAGTTTATACGATTCTTCCGTTCCGACAGTGCTTCATCGAATCCCGTTGGCGAACATCGCTCAGGCGCGCTAGACTCTTACTCCATGAACCTGCGCCCCAACATGACAACCGGCTTTTCCGTCTGTCCGCACGACTGCCCCTCGCAGTGCGCGCTGGAGGTGGAGGTGCTCGACGCCCACACCATCGGCCGGGTGCGCGGGGCCAAGGACAATTCCTACACCGCCGGGGTGATCTGCGAGAAGGTGGGCCGCTATGCCGAGCGGGTCCATCATCCGGACCGGCTCATGCACCCCCTGAGACGCAAGGGCGCGCGCGGCGACGGGCAGTGGCAGCAGATCAGCTGGGACGATGCGCTGGATGAACTGGCAGCCGCCATGCTCAAGGCGGAGGAAAGGTACGGGGCAGAGGCCGTCTGGCCCTATTACTACGCCGGCACCATGGGCCTCGTCATGCGCGACGGCATCAACCGGCTGCGACACGTCAAAGGTTATTCCGGCATGTACGACACCTTCTGCGTGTCGCTGCCGTGGACCGGCTACATCGCCGGAACCGGCCGTCTCGGCGGGGTGGACCCGCGCGAGATGCAGCAGTCCGACCTGATCGTCATCTGGGGCACCAACCCGGTCAACACCCAGGTCAACGTGATGACCCACGCCACGGCCGCCCTCAAGGCGCGCGGGGCAAGGCTGGCGGTCATAGATATCTACGAAACCGGCACCATGAAGCAGGCGGATCATGGCTTCATCATCCGCCCCGGCACCGACGGCGCACTGGCCTGTGCCATCATGCAGGTAGCCTTCCGCGACGGCCATGCGGACCGCGAGTACATGGCGAAGTACACCGACGATCCGGCAGGCCTCGAAGCCCACCTGAAGGACAGGACGCCGGAGTGGGCGTCCGCCATCACCGGGCTGGCCATCGAGCGGATAGAAGAGCTGGCGCGCCTGATCGGCGCCACGCAACGCACCTATTTCCGCATCGGCTATGGCTTTGCCCGCCAGCGCAACGGCGCGGCCAACATGCACGCCGTCACCTCGATCCCCGCCGTCATGGGCCACTGGCGCCACGAGGGCGGCGGCGCCATGCACTCCAATTCCGGCATCTACCGCTGGAACAAGACGAAGATCGAAGGGCTCGACGTGTTCGACCCGGACGTGCGCATGCTCGACCAGTCGCGCATTGGCGCGGTGCTGTGCGGCGACAGGTAC
>JAZBOA010000314.1:0-24777 GCA_036350935.1 Anderseniella sp.
GGACGCCGGCATCGTGGTGTACTCGTTTGCCTACAACGTCTCCAGCGCCACCCAGCGCAACCTGATCAAGTCGTGCGCATCGAGCCCCGAGAAGTACTTCGACCCGCCGTCCAACGCCGCGCTGGTGAAGAACTTCCAGATGGTGGCCGACGAACTGCGCCGTCTGCACCTCAGTCAGTAGTCAGCGCGGTTCTCCACCCGCGCCCTGCTAACCGCGCGCAAGTCCAGCACCGGGCTTGCGCGCTTTCGTTTTGCGGTGCAGCCGCAGCGGCTCCTGCCCCCTTGGTGAACATTTTTACTTAACAGGATCAGGTAGTTGAGCGATCCTGAATTTGACTAAAAGTCTAGCTTTCAGGTTCATTGCCGCTTAGCCAGCCAAACGGCTTTCCCACCCGTTAACGCCCTGTCCACGCTAATATATGCGTTAACCATTGCCCCTCGATCACGCCTTGTGAGCAGCCCGGCAATGACGCCGCCAACCGGTATCCCGGGTCATTCGCCTGAAGGAGAGACAGGACGATGCAACGCTTTGCAAACCGCCTCGCGGCCAGCTTCCGCCGCCTGCGCAAGGACCAGTCCGGCGCAACCGCGCTGGTCATCGGTCTTGCCGCCATTCCGCTGGTGATGGCGGCGGGCGCCGGGGTGGACTATGGCAACTGGGTCGCCGTCAACTCGCGGCTGCAGGCGGCCACCGATGCTGCAGCGCTTGCTGCCGGCCGCGCCATGAACAAGACCGAGGAAGAGCGCCGCCAGATCGCCAACGACTACTTCCACGCCAATTTCGGCCAGCCAAAGAATTCCGGCGTGCCATCGATGACCATGGCGCTGGATGAACTGGGCAACATCAACGTAACCGGCCAGGTCACCGTCAAGAATTACCTGGCATCCGTCGCGGGGTTTGCAGAGACGAAGATCGCCGCCGCCGCGCAGGTGAAGAAGGCGTCGGAGGGCCTCGAGGTCGTGCTGGTGTTCGACAATACCGGCTCCATGGGCCAGTTGAACCGGCTCAACACCCTGAAGAAGGCCGCCAATGATTTCGTCGAGATCCTGTTCAACGGCAAGAGCCAGCACCCCGGCCTGAAGATCGGCGTGGTGCCGTTCTCGCAGTTCGTGAATGTCGGGCCCGACAAGGCAACGGCCTTGTGGGTGGATACCGGCGGGCTCAACCCGCAGTCTTCGGTCAACTTCCTTGATCCTGCCTGGCACAACTGGACCGCCTGGCAGGCCGTCAACGACAGGCAGAAGAGCCTCACCTGGCCCGGCTGCGTTGAATCGCGCGCCGGCGCCATGTCGATCGACGACACCACGCCCGACGTCAACAACGGCGCCACCCTGTTCCCCCCCGCCTTCGCGCCGGATGAACCCGGCAAGGTGTCGGACGGCCAGGCCTGCCACCTGTGGGACGGCACCCGCTCCGACTGCGGCGACAAGTCCGGCAAGGCCGTCTACAACAACAACTACATGACCGACAGCAAGGAGGACGGCTTCTCGCTGGACGTCCGCCAGCGCGATGTAGGCAAGTACGGCAAAAACCGCGCCAACACCAATGCCCGCGGGCCCGACAAGGGCTGCAACATCCAGCCGATCCTGGCGCTGACCTCGACGAAGGCGCCGGTGCTCGACACCATCAAGAACATGAAGGCCGACGGCTATACGCACGTGGCCGAGGGCGTTGGCTGGGGCTTGCGCGTGCTGTCGCCGACCGAGCCCTATACCGAGGGTGCGTCGTGGGACGATGATACCGTCAAGAAGGTAATGGTGCTGCTGACCGACGGCGAGAACACCTTCAACGTCGACGATGGCGCCAACCACAACGGTTCGTCCTACACGGCGTATGGTTTCCTCAACCAGAACCGCCTCGGCACCACCGATTACTGGACTGGCGTGGCGGCCCAGAACACCATGCTCGGCCAGGCCTGCGACCTGGTGAAGTCGAAGAAGGTCACCATCTACACCTTCTCCTACAACGTGCCCAGCGCCACCCAGCGCGACCTCATCAAGGCCTGCGCGACGGACGCCGAGAAATTCTACGACCCGAAGTCGGACGAGGCGCTGGTCACCAACTTCAACGAGATCGCCGACGAGATAAGGCGGTTGCACCTGAGCAAGTAGCTCACCACATCCGCCTCTGCCGCGAACGGCCCCGCCGGGCCGGTCGCAAAGGAGAGAACGCGCAAGGCTTCCCCCCGGTGCCTTGCGCGTTCGCCGTTTCAGAGGCAGCGCCATCGGCACTCTGGTTCAATCACCGCGACAGACTGTCCAAAACCCGGCGAATTGTATGTATCCCCGCGGGTTCTTACGTTAGAAGGGCAGCCAGATTTATGGCCACCCCCACGGAATCGGACCCCTCCCGCAGATGACTGCCAAGACCTCCTTCCAGAACAATGTCGAGATCACCGCTGAACTGGTCTCGCAGCACGGCCTCAAGCCCGACGAGTACGAGCGCTTCGAGCAGCTGATCGGCCGCAAGCCGACGCTGACCGAGCTTGGCATCGTGTCGGCCATGTGGAACGAGCACTGCTCCTACAAGTCCTCGAAGAAATGGCTGAAGACGCTGCCAACCTCTGGCGAAAAGGTCATCCAGGGCCCGGGCGAGAATGCCGGCGTCATCGACATCGGCGACAACCAGGCCATCGTGTTCAAGATGGAAAGTCACAACCACCCCTCGTTCATCGAACCCTACCAGGGTGCGGCGACGGGCGTCGGCGGCATCCTGCGCGACGTGTTCACCATGGGCGCACGCCCCATCGCGGCCTTGAACGCCCTGCGATTCGGCGATCCGGACCACCCCAGGACCCGCCACCTCGTGTCCGGCGTGGTGGCCGGCATCGGCGGCTATGGCAACTCGTTCGGCGTGCCGACGGTGGGCGGCGAGGTCAACTTCCACCGCCGCTACAACGGCAATATCCTGGTCAACGCCATGGCCGTAGGCCTGGCCGACGCCGACAAGATCTTCTACTCCAAGGCCGAGGGCGTCGGCCTGCCGGTGGTATATCTCGGCGCCAAGACCGGGCGTGACGGCATCCACGGCGCCACCATGGCCTCAGCCGAGTTCGACGACTCGATCGAGGAAAAGCGCCCGACCGTGCAGGTGGGCGACCCATTCACCGAAAAGTGCCTGCTGGAAGCCTGCATGGAGCTGATGGCGTCCGGCGCGGTCATCGCCATCCAGGACATGGGAGCCGCGGGCCTCACCTGCTCCGCCGTCGAGATGGGCGCCAAGGGCGACCTGGGCATAGAACTGGACCTCAACGCCGTGCCCTGCCGCGAGGACGGCATGACGCCGTACGAGATGATGCTGTCGGAAAGCCAGGAGCGCATGCTCATGGTGCTGCGCCCCGAACAGGAGAAGGAGGCCGAGGCCATCTTCCACAAGTGGGGGCTGGACTTCGCCATCGTCGGCAAGACGACCGACGACCTGCGCTTCCGCTGCCTGTGGAACGGCGATGAAGTGGCCAACCTGCCCATCAAGGACCTCGGCGACGAGGCGCCGGAATATGACCGCCCCTGGGTCGAGCCAAGGAAGCACGCCGCCATCCACGCCGATGACGTGCCCGCCCCCAACGATCTCGTGGCCGCAGTGATGAAACTGATGGGTTCGCCCGACATGTCGTCGCGCCGCTGGGTGTGGGAGCAGTACGACAACCTGATCCAGTCCAACACCGCGCAGATTCCTGGCGGTGATGCCGCCGTGGTGCGCGTGTCGGACGACGGCAAGGCCATCGCCGTGTGCACCGACGTCACCCCGCGCTATGTCGAGGCCGACCCGTTCGAGGGCGGCAAGCAGGCGGTCGCAGAAGTCTGGCGCAACCTCACCGCCGTCGGCGCCGACCCTATCGCCATCACCGACAACCTGAACTTCGGCAACCCCGAGAAGCCCGAGATCATGGGCACCTTCGTCAAGGCCGTGCAGGGCATTGGCGAGCCCTGCCGCGCCCTCGACTTCCCCGTCGTGTCGGGCAATGTCTCGCTCTACAACGAAACCCACGGCCAGGGCATCCTGCCCACCCCGGCCATTGGCGGCGTCGGCTTGATGCCCGACGTAACGAAGATGGCAACGCTGGCCTTCAAGCAGGAAGGCGACGCCATCATCCTCATCGGCGGCCACGGCACCCACCTCGGCCAGTCCATGTACCTGCGCGAAATCCTCGGCCGCGAGGAAGGCGCCCCGCCGCCGGTGGACCTGGCGAAAGAGAAGAAGCACGGCGACTTCGTCCGCGCCAAGATCCGCAAAGGCCGGCTCACCGCCGTGCACGACATCTCGGACGGCGGCCTTGTCGCCGCGCTGGCCGACATGGCGCTGGCGTCGCGCATCGGTTGCAAGATCGAGCTGCCGCGCGAGGTCGAGGCCCACGTCGCCCTGTTCGCCGAGGACCAGGCCCGCTATGTCGTCACCTGCCGCCCGATGGACGCCCACCCGCTGTTGTCGGCGGCGGAAGACGCCGGCATTCCCGCCAGCCGCATCGGCACCGTCACCGGCTCGGGCTTGATTGTCATGGGCGAGGCATCCATATCGCTCAACAAGTTGCGCCAGGCGCACGAAGGCTGGTTCCCCGGCTTCATGTCCTCCGCCGCCGAAATGGCCTGACCAGAAGGAACGCTGCCCCATGCCCATGTCCGGAACCGAAATCGAGGCGATGATACGCGAAGCCCTGCCGGATGCGCAGATCGAGCTGACCGACCTTGCCGGCGACAACGACCACTGGTCGGCCACCATCGTGTCGGAAGCCTTCCGCGGCAAGCCCAAGGTCAGGCAGCACCAGATGGTCTATGCCGCACTGAAGGGCAAGATGGGCGGGGAACTGCACGCCCTGGCGCTCAATACGAAAGCGCCGGACTGATACGACCTGCCGCTGGAAAACACCCGCAACCCGGTGCTATACCTGCGCCGTTATTGTTAGACACCGGTCTTTGAAACCGGAATGGAGAACACGATGAGCAACCCAATCCATGACTGGATCGACAACGCAGTAAAGAACAACGACGTGGTGCTGTTCATGAAGGGCACCCCGGACCAGCCGCAGTGCGGCTTTTCTGGCCGCGTTGTCCAGATGCTAGACTATCTCGGCGTCCCCTATGCGGGCGTCAACGTGCTGCAGTCCGACGACCTGCGCAACGGCATCAAGGAGTATTCCGACTGGCCGACCATCCCGCAGCTTTACGTTAAGGGCGAGTTCGTCGGCGGCTGCGACATCATCACCGAGATGTTCCAGAACGGCGAATTGAAGGACACCTTCGCCGAAAGCGGCATCGAAGTCTCTCCGGCCAACGAAACCGCCTGAAACCGGCCTCATTGACTTCGGTCAAGGCCAGCAGGCCTTGAGCGTCCTACTTTTCTACCCCAGAGGGGCTAGGAAACAGGAGAAGACGCTCATGCCGTTCAATCTGAAATCCGCATTCGCCGCGGCGGCCATAGCTGCCGGCGCGGTGCTTGCATTCGCAACCCCCGCCACCGCCACACCTGCCGCCTCCGGCCTCGCCTCCTCTGGCATTGCCGGTATCGCGGACGGCAACAGTCTGGTCAACGAAGTCCGCCACCGTGGCCGCGCCCACCGCCGCCATTACCGCCGCCATCGCGGCCATCGCCGGGGCTGGCGCCGTTACCGCCGCAGCGGTCCTTCGATCTATTTCGGCTTCGGCGCCCCGTATTATTACGGTAATCCGTACTACTACCCGCGCCCGCGCTATCGCCGCTATTATGGCGGCGGCGGCAATTGCGCCCGCGCCCACCGCGCCTGCGTGGCCCGCTGGGGTTATCCCGGCTCCAACTATCGCGGCTGCATGCGCTATGAGGGCTGCCGCCCGAGGTAAGAGCATTCCCAGGAAAAGTGGGAACCGGTTTTCCGCCCGGGGAATGCGGCACAAAAGCATTCCCAGGAAAAGCCTGTCCCCAACTTGATTGGGGATGGGAACCGGTTTTCCGCCCGGGGAATGCGGCGGAACAACCAATCAAAGGCTTCCAGGTCACTGATCTGGAGGCCTTCTTTCATCTCCACCTGCAATGGCGCAATCCCGATTGGCGCGGACTGTGAACACTGTTAGAGTGTTCGTTAAAACAAACATTCAGCATACTGGAGGTCCCGCATGTCCCGCACCACCACTGGCCGCGGCCAGCTTTACGACAGCATTCTCGACACCATCGGCAACACCCCCGCCATCCGCATCAACAACCTCGCACCGGAAGGCGTGAACCTCTACGTGAAGTTTGAGGCGTTCAATCCGGCTGGCTCGGTGAAGGACCGCCTTGCCATCTCGATCATCGAGGAGGCCGAGAAGTCCGGCGCACTGAAGCCCGGCCAGACCGTCGTCGAGGCCACCTCCGGCAATACAGGCATCGGCCTTGCCATGGTGTGCGCGGCCAAGGGCTATCCGCTGGTCATCACCATGGCGGAAAGCTTCTCCGTCGAACGGCGCAAGCTGATGCGCTTCCTGGGCGCCAAGGTGGTGCTGACGCCAAAGGAACTGAAGGGCACCGGCATGTACAACAAGGCAGTAGAGCTTGCCGAAAAGAACGGCTGGTTCCTGGCCAGCCAGTTCGAGACGGAAGCCAACGCGAAGATTCACGCAAACACCACCGCGCGTGAAATCCTCGCCGATTTCAAGGGCAGGAAGCTCGACTACTGGGTAACCGGTTATGGCACCGGCGGCACCGTGTCGGGCGTTGCCCGGGTCCTGCGCAAGGAAAGCCCGGATACCAGGATCATCCTGTCGGAACCCGCCAACGCCGCGCTGATTGCCTCTGGCCACAAGCAGAAGCGCAACGGCAAGGGCCAGCCGGCAGAGAGCCACCCGGCCTTCCAGCCGCACCCGATCCAGGGCTGGACGCCGGACTTCATCCCGCTGGTGCTGCAGGAAGCCATCGACAAGAACTACTATGATGAACTGATCCCCGTCACCGGGCCGGACGGCATTGCCTGGTCGCGCAAGCTGGCGCAGAAGGAAGGCATCTTCACCGGCGTTTCCGGCGGCTCGACCTTCGCCATTGCGATGGGCATTGCCGAAAAGGCGCCGAAGGGCGCCACCATCCTGTGCATGCTGCCCGACACCGGCGAGCGCTACCTGTCATCGCCGCTGTTCGAGGGCGTCGAGGAAGTGATGTCGGACGAAGAGTACGAACTCTCCGCCTCCACCCCGGGCTACCAGATGAAGAAGGGGTGAGGCTCACCCGCCCTTGCGCAGTTCCGGGTGCAGCGAGCGGCCGAGAATGTGCTCGCTGCGCCCGATCACGTCGAGGCTTGAGCCCACCAGCAGCGGGTCGGGGCGGCCCACCACGCGCTTGTCCTTGCCCGTATACGGCAATGCCGAAAGGAAGTGCTTCATGCAGTTCAGCCGCGCCCGCTTCTTGTCGTTGGACTTGACGATGGTCCACGGCGCATCCGCCGTGTCGGTGTAGAAGAACATCGCCTCCTTGGCCTCGGTGTATTCGTCCCACTTGTCGAGCGACTGCCGGTCAATGGGTGACAGTTTCCACTTCTTCAGCGGCTCGTGCTCGCGCGACTGGAACCGGCGCAACTGCTCTTCCTGCGTCACCGAGAACCAGTACTTGAACAGCAGGATACCGGAGCGGACCATCATCTTCTCCAGTTCCGGCGCCTGGCGCATGAACTCCAGGTAGTCGTTTGGCTTGCAGAAGCCCATCACCCTCTCGACGCCTGCCCGGTTGTACCAGGACCGGTCGAACAGCACCATCTCGCCGCCCGCCGGCAGGTGCTCGATATAGCGCTGGAAATACCACTGGGTCTGCTCGCGCTCGGACGGCTTGTCGAGCGCCACCACGCGCGCGCCGCGCGGATTCAAGTGCTCGGTGAACCGCTTGATGGTGCCGCCCTTGCCTGCCGCGTCACGGCCCTCGAACAGCATGACAATCTTCTGGCCGGTCGCCTTAACCCACTCCTGAACCTTGAGCAGCTCAACCTGCAATTCAGCCTTGTGCTTTTCGTAGTCCGCGCGGCTGATCCTGGTCTTGTACGGATACTCGCCGTTTTCGAACACCCGGCGGATCTCGTCCGGATTTTGCCTGCGCTCCGCCAGTGACGGTTTCGCCGGTTTCGCCGGTTTTGCCTTCTGCCCGGCTTCCACCGGGGCGGACGCGCCCTCGGCCGGTGCCGAAACCGCATCCGCAGCTGGTGCAGCCGTCTCCTCCGCCACACCATTTGCCTTGTTCTTGACCGTTGCCTGTTGCGCCATGGACTGATCCTCCCTGCCCGAATTGATATCGACCCCATACACCAACCATCCGTTTCGCGCCTTGATGGAGGTCAACTGCACCCCGCAACCCCTTGCCCGCAGCGCGCCACGCGGCCACTGTTACGGGTCATGTCAGGCCTGTTGACCATCACCGCCCCCGCCACTGCCGAACTGGAGGAGAAGGGCTCCCGCTTCATCGGCCACCTGGTGCCTTACGCCGCCTTCGACGCCACGCTTGCGGCCTTGCGCCAGGAGCACCGCAAGGCATCGCACCACGTCACCGCGTTCCGCCATGTGCTGGGCGATAACCGCATCGACGAAGGCGCCAGGGACGACGGCGAACCCGCCGGCACCTCCGGCATGCCGATGCTGAAGGTGCTGACCGGCTCTCACCTCGTTGACGTGGGGCTGGTCGTGGTGCGGTATTTCGGCGGCACCAAACTGGGGGCGGGTGGCCTGGCGCGCGCCTATTCCGGCGCTGCCGCGCGCTGCATCGCCGCCGCAACGCTGGTGCCCTGGGTGCGCATCGCGCGCCGCACCCTGTCCTGCCCGTTCGGCCGCGTGTCGGAATGCGAGCAGGCCGCCGCAGCCCTCGGCCTTGCCGTCATCGAGCGCCGCTTTACTGAAACCGGCTGCACCTTCACCCTCGAAGGTCCGGAGGAAAACCTGTCCCGGCTGCCGGAAAGCGCTGCGCTTGACGCATGAGCCCATGCGCCGGCGGCTTCTGTATCGCAGGCCTGCACATCGGTATAAGCACAACTCGATACTCGGCCAAACGGGGGATCCGGTCACATGTCCAGCCAAGCTGCCGCACCAGCGCCACAGCCCGCCTTCAACCCCACGGCGGTCATCGTCTGCGGTTGCCTGATCGCGCTCATTGCCTTTGGCGTGCGCTCCACCATGGGCCTGTTCAACCAGCCCATCACCGAAGCCAACGGCTGGGGCCGCGAGACGTTCGGCCTCGCCATGGCGCTGCAGAACCTCATCTGGGGCGCGGCGCAGCCCTTCGCCGGCGCCTTCGCCGACAAGTTCGGCGCCTACCGCGTCATCATCGCGGGCGCCGCCATCTACGCCGTTGGCACCGCCCTCATGGTGACGGCGGACACCGGCGCCATGATGTACCTCTCAGGCGGCCTGCTGATGGGCCTTGGCATCGCCATGACCTCGTTCTCCATCATCATGGCCGCCTTCGGACGCCTCGTGCCGCCGGAAAAGCGCTCCTGGGCGTTCGGCATCGCCACCGCCGCCTCGTCCATGGGCCAGTTCGTGTTCGCCCCGCTGGGACAGGCCTTCATCGCCTCGTTCGGCTGGCAGACGGCGCTCTACCTGCTGGCAGGTTCGATCCTGTTCATGTGGCTGCTGGTCATGCCGCTACGCGCAGCAAAGGGTGGCGTCGCCCGCGACGAGACCGAACTGGACATGACCATCGCCGAGGCCCTGTCGCGCGCCATCCGCCACCCCAGCTTCGTGCTGTTGACGCTGGGCTTCTTCGTCTGCGGCTTCCAGGTCGCCTTTATCACCGTGCACTTTCCGCCGCTGCTGATCGAACAGGGCATCACACCCCAGCTTGCCGCCTGGTCCATCGCCATCGTCGGCATCTTCAACGTGGTGGGTTCCTACACCTCCGGCATCGTCGGCGCGAAATATTCCCGCCGCTGGAGCCTCACCCTGCTCTACCTCACCCGCTCAGTGGTGATGACGGCGTTCTTCATGCTGCCCATCACGCCGCTCACCGTGGTGCTGTTCTCCGCCACCATGGGCCTGCTGTGGCTGTCCACCGTGCCGCTCACCATGGGGCTGGTCACCGTCATCTGCGGCACCCGCTACATGGCCATGCTCTACGGCATCGTGTTCTTCTCCCACCAGGTCGGCTCGTTCCTCGGCGTCTGGCTGGGCGGCAGGCTGTACGACCAGTACGGCACCTATGACGTGGTGTGGTGGCTGGGCGTCGCGCTAGGCCTGTTCGCGGCCATCATGCACTGGCCGATCAAGGAATCGCGCGCCCCTTCCTTTGCCGTGCCCGAACCTGCAAAGGCCTGACCCCTCGATGCAATGGCCCGGCCACAAGCTCGCCCTCGGTCTGTTCGCCACCATCCTGCTGGCGGCAGGGCTGGCGATGACCGCGACCATGCTGGCAGGCCGCGCCAGCGACGGCGAGACCGGCACGCTGCTGGCGGTGTTCCCGCCCTCGACGCAGCCAAATTCGGTGTTCGGCAAGATCATCATGGCAGGCGGCAAGCCCATCCGCCCCACCTGGGTCAACGGCACCTGGGTAGTGCATGGCGACGAGCCTGGCTTCGCGGGCCGGCTTAAGGCGCAAGGCGCCATCGGTGCCTACCGCAACTCGCCCGTCCTGCCACAACTGGCCGGCTGCTTCGCCTATGCCGATGCAAAGACCGTCGAGATGTTCGCCATCAGGCCGTGAGATGTCTCACGTGGCAGGCTCGGTCAGATCGGCCATGGTCTTCTGGAACTGCCTGATCTTGTAGTCTTCCAGCCTGAACTGGTAGCCGCCGGTACGCTTGAGGATGTCGCCGGACGTTTCCTTGTCCTTGCCGCCGTCCAGCACCTTGACGCTCAGCCAGTCATCGGCGGTCACGTTGAATTCGATCAGCATCCCGTCTTCCATCATCAGCCGGGTACGCCATGCGGGATCACCACCCTGGTCCTTGCGCACGTCGATGAACTGCGAGTTGGCGATGTCGGTCGCCGCGTAGCGCACCGTCAGGTCGCTCTGGGGTTTGCGGCCCTCCGGCACGTTGTCGATCTCGAACTTTGCCTGCCCGCCCTCGGTGACGCCAACCCGGCGCACCACCAGTTCCTCGCCGCCTTCCGGCTTGAACGCAGCAAGGACAACCTTGTCGATGTTCATCTCCACCACGCCCGTATCCACCCACGTGGACAGCTTGGCGTCACCTTCAACCACGCCGCGCGCCAGCCAGCTCTGCGCCTCGCCCGGCAGGCGCACATACTGGCCATCGCCAATTGCGCCGCCGACCCGGCCTCGGGCTTTCCTGCCAAGGATGATCTCGGCCAGCTTGTTGCCTGCCTTGTCCTCGAACGTCACCAGCCGGCCCTTGGCGTCCGGCGCCGCCGGGTCATCCACTTCGATCAGCGTGTGCTTGTCCTCGCGCGCCGTCTTGGCCTCGAACCGTTCAAGGCTTGCCGCCGCCACGATGGCCGACTGGAACCTGCCGCCCCTGACCGGGTAATCAGACCCCTCCAGCCTGTACGATGCATCCTCGTTGCGGATGATGCGGAACGACGTCTGCCCCTGCCTGACCGAGATCGCCGCCACCTCGTTGGCCTTGTCGAGCAGGCCGGGCAGCAGCCGCTCACCGCGTTGCGTCTCGACAAAGCCCGAATGCGTCTTCTGCCATTGCCACGCAGCCCCGCCGATCGCCACGGCAGCCGCGAGCCCAAGTGCGATGACCGTGCGCTGCGAAATCATTGCCCGGCTCCCTTCACCTTGGCCGCACTGGCCCGGCGGCGCCGGTTCCACAGCAGCACGAACCCGGCAAACCCCACCAGCAGCGGAACCAGGCCAATATTGAGCGCCTTGACCCGCGCGCCCAGCGCATCGATGTCGGCGCGCAGGTTGCGCTGCACCTCGCGCAGGCTCTTGCGCGTGGCGAACATCTCGGTGCGGAAATCCTCGATAGCCTTCTGGTCGTCCTCGGTCAGCGTCACCTCGCCGTCCTTCGCCCGGCTGAGCAGGCTGGTCAGCTTGTTCTGGGTCTCCTCCAGCTTGTTGTTGAGCAGCTGCTCCTGCTGGCGGAAGCGCGCATTGGCGTCGGCGCGCAACTGGTTGACCAGCGTGAACGGCCGCTGCTCCACGCCGCGCCCGCGCAGGCCCGACAGTGCCTCGCCGCCGGCCATGTCCTGCACCGCGTTGATCAGCAGGTTGGCGTTGCCGGCGCGCGGAATGACTTCCTGCCGCCCGCCCGGCCCCTGGCTTACCTCGGCCCAGAACGTGTCGTAAAGCATGTCGGCATCGCCCACCGCCAGCACGTTGATGGCGCCTTGCGGCCGGTGCTCGCCGGTGAATTCAGTCTCCGCCGGCTTGCCGTCAGCGAAGCTGGACTTCGCCTGTCCCGACACCCGCGCCGCCAGCATCCGCTGCCCGCCTTCCGGCAAGTAGCTCTGCAGCAGCTTGATCGGGTTGGGGTTGCCCAGTTCCTTCGTCTCGATCATCGCCGAGCGCTGCGACGAGGCGATCAGCGGCTGCACATTGAGACCCGAGCCGTCCACCGGCGTCAGCGCACCGGCAGACGCCAGCATCAGCGACTGGACCTGGTTGAAGATCGCGTCGGTGCGCTCGAAGCTCTGCGGCCCCAGCGCCAGCCACGTCACGTAATTGACCACCACCGGCTGGCCCTCGTTGAGGAACTGCACCTGCCGGGAATTGTCGATGTCACCCACCACCTTGTCCGCATCCACCTCAAGCCCCCACGACTTCAGCAGGCCAGCAAACGCCGCATTGTCCTTGAGGCCCTCGCGGGCCCTCGGCTGGCCTTCCGAATAGGGATCGGCGAACACGATCACCGGCTTGCCGGACAGCGCATACTGGTCGATCGCATAGGCGGTCCTGGGGTTCAGCTCACCCGGTGCAATCAGCAGCAGCAGGTCGGCATCCTCCGGCACCGCGTCGAAAGCCGGGCCCAGCAGGTCCACCTCGAAGAACTCGCGAAGCTGGTCGAACACCGCCCACGCCGGAAACTGCTGGCCGGTCTGCGGGTTGACGCTTCCGGCCACCGGCAGCCGCGACAGGATGGCCACCTTCTTCTTGCCGGCATTGTTGAGCTTGAACAGCAGCCGGGTCAGGTCCAGTTCGAGAAATTCCGCGCGCTCCAGCGCCAGGAACGGCAGCGTCTCCACATCGTCTGTCGAGTTGGTGCCGGCCACGCCGAAATAGGCCGAGCCGTCGCCGCCCGGCAGCGGTGCGGCTTGCAGGCCAAGCGCCGCCGCCTCGTCCTCCTCGTCGGAGAACCGCTCCACCTTCACCAGCGACACCCGCAGCTTGCCGCCTGACAGGTCTTCGTAGTGGCGCAACATCGACTGCACCCGGTCGAAGTGCCGGGCATAGGTCGGCACCTCCTGCGCCAGTTGCGGCGTATGGAACAGCCGCACCGTCACCGGCTCGTCGATGCCTTCAAGCACCGCGCGCGTGGCATCCGACAGCGTATAGATCTGCCCCTGTGTCAGGTCGGCCCGGTAGCGCGATAACCCCTGCCCCGCCCACAGACTGACGCCCAGCAGCGCAATGAAGCCGAGCAACAGCGCCAGGGCAGCAAGCGTTGATCCGGTCGAGCGCCTGGCCATGGCTCACGCCCCCTTCTTGAGGCCGACGGTGACGCCGGTTGCGAACAGCCAGAACGCCGTCATGCTGACCGCCCACACCACGGCCGGCAGGTCGATCAGCCCGCGCTGCAGACCGTCATAATGGGTGATGGCTGAAAGGGACGCCATGGCCTCCACCACCGGCTCGGGCGCCACTTCGCGCAGGCCATCGAGCACGATGGGGGTGCCGGCGGTCACGAAGACGAAGCACGCCGCCACGCCCAGGACGAAGGCAATCACCTGGTTCGAGGTCAGCGCCGACATGCAGCCGCCGATCGCGAGGTAGACCCCGGCCAGCGCCAGCGCGCCGAGATAACTCACCGCGATCACGCCATTGTCCGGCTCGCCCAGATAGTTGACGGTGATCCACAGCGGCATGGTGCACACCAGCGCCACCGCCACGAAGACAACACCTGCCAGCCACTTGCCAACCACTGCCGCCCATGCAGGTGCAGGCAGCGTCAGCAGCAGTTCGATGGTGCCGGTGCGCCGCTCTTCCGACCACAGCCGCATGGCGATGGCCGGCACCAGCACCAGGAACAGCCACGGCACGTAGATGAAGAACGGCTGCAGGTCGGCGATGCCACGCTCGTACAGGTTGCCCACGTAGAACGTGAAAAGGCCCGACAGCATGGCGAAGATGATCAGGAAAACATAGGCGATGGGCGTGGCGAAATAGCCCGCCAGCTCGCGCCGGAAGATGGCCAGCATGCTAGACATGGGCGGCCTCGCCTTCTGCCCGTCCGCCGATGGTGATGGCGCGGAATGCCTCGTCCAGAGACTTCGCCCTGGGCGGGCCCAGCTTGCGCAGCTCGTCCGCCGTACCGTCGGCGACGATACGCCCCCGGTCGATGATGACCGCACGCGTGCACACCGCATCCACCTCTTCAAGGATGTGGGTGGATATGATGATGGCCCGGTCCTTGGCCATGTCCTTGATCAGCTGGCGCACCTGGTGCTTCTGGTTCGGGTCGAGGCCGTCTGTCGGCTCGTCGAGGATCAATACCGGCGGCTCGTGCAGGATCGCCTGGGCCAGCCCGACGCGTCGCTTGAAGCCCTTCGACATGGTTTCGATGGGCTGCTCCAGCACCCCGCCCAGTTCCGTGCGGCCCACCGCCTTGTCGATTGCCGCGCGTGCTGCCTCGCCCGTCAGGCCGCGCATGGAGGCGCAGAACCTCAGGAACGCCAGCACCGGCATCTCGCCATAGGCCGGCGCGCCCTCGGGCAGATAGCCCAGGTGTTTGCGCGCTTCTTGCGGGTTTTCCTGGACGTTGATGCCGCAAATGATCGCCGCTCCCTCGTCCGGCTCAAGGAAGCCCGTGGCCATCTTCATGGTGGTGGACTTGCCCGCCCCGTTGGGACCAAGAAAGCCCAGCACCTCGCCGGCCGGCACCTCCAGCGAGATACCGTCCACGGCGGTGAAAGTCTGAAAGCGTTTTACCAGTGCCTTGAGTTCGAGCAGTGCGGCCATTCGGTCTCTCACGTTTCGAATCAGTGTGCTGATCCTGCCGGGAATGGCCAAACAGTTAGTCACACCGGCCCGGCGTTTCAACCCGTCTGGCAGCAGTCCGCACGAGTGAGTGCTAACATTCTGATTTTACTCATTTAAATCATTTTTTCAAGATTGCGCGCGCAGACTTATCTGGCACCATCGGGGTGTTTGGACCCATTGTCACGGAGCACATGCATGACAACACCGAGCGCACTGGAACTGCAACTGAAGGGCTGGAGCCTGACCACGGCAGAGATCCTCTATCGCCTGCCGGACCACCGCCACCTGCTGCAAAGCTACATCTGGCAGGAATACGACCTCGCCCCGAAATTCCCCCGCCTGATCAAGTTTCTCGACTTCTGGGCCCACAATCTCGACGGTCCGCTGGCCGAGGTCCGCGTTGCGCACAACGCCATCGTCGGCGCGGCGGAACTGCGCATGGTCGGTCAGGAGTGGCGGCTGCATTAGGTCAGGTTAAATCTCCGGACCCCACTCAAGCCTCGTCCTCCGGCACGATCCACGGCTCGGCCTTGCCTGCAGCCGCCCATTCCTGCCATGCCGGCAGCGCCTGCATGGCGGCGCTGTACGCCTTGACCGCCGGATGATCTGACAGGGCATAGATCTCCAGCCGGTTGACCACCGGCGCATACATGGCGTCTGCATTGCAGAACGCACCGAACAGGAACGGCCCGCCCGATGCGGCAAGGCAGCGGTCCCACATTTCCTCGATCCGCCTGACGTTGGCCCGCACCCCGTCCGATACTTCGATGGCGCGCACCTGGCGGGCGAAATTCATCGGGCACTCGCCGCGCAATGGCCGGAACCCGGCAGCCATTTCCGCCGAGATCGAACGCGCCTTCGCCCGCGCCTCGCGGTCTGCGGGCCAGAAGCCCTTCTCGGGGTGGAGGTCGGCCAGGTATTCGAGGATCGCCAGCGATTCCGAAATCCGCAAATCGCCGTGATGCAGCGCCGGCACCGTGCCGGTATCGGAGAAGCTGCGGAAATCCACCCGCCCCGGGTGATCGTCGAACCGCATCAGTTGCTGCGTGAACGCCACGCCCTTCACCTTCATCGCAATCCACGGCCTGAGCGACCACGACGAGTACTTCTGGTTGCCGATGAACAGGGTAAGTCCGGACATGAGGTGTCTCCGTTGTTACAATGAAAAGGCCCGGCAACTGCTGCTGCCGGGCCGGTGTCTGTCTGCGATGGAACTTCCGAAGCTCCTTTGGAGCTGAGGCAAGGCCGACTGGCCGCCGCAGCCCCTGCTGCGCCCCCGCGGAGCCGCAACCGCAAGGTTGCTGGCGTGAGCGGGAAAAAGTCTCAGCTCGAGTAGAATTCGATGACCAGGTTCGGTTCCATCATCACCGGGTACGGCACGTCGGCCAGCAGCGGCACGCGCACCAGCTTGGCGGTGAGCTTCTTGTGGTCGGCATCGATATAGTCCGGCACATCGCGCTCCGGGCTCTGGATGGCTTCCAGCACCAGGCCCATCTCGCGCGACTTCTCGCGAACCTCGATGACGTCGTCAACCTTCACCCGGTAGCTCGGGATGTTGACGCGCTTGCCGTTGACGAGCACGTGTCCGTGGTTGACGAACTGGCGCGCGGCGAACACCGTCGGCACCAGCTTGGCGCGATATACCACCGCGTCCAGCCGCGACTCGAGCAGGCCGATCAGGTTCTCCGAGGTGTTGCCCTTCATCCGCGAGGCTTCGGCATACACGGCGAGGAACTGCTTTTCGGAAATGTTGCCGTAATAGCCCTTCAGCTTCTGCTTGGCGCGCAGCTGGGTGCCGAAGTCGGACAGCTTGCCCTTGCGGCGCTGGCCGTGCTGGCCGGGGCCATATTCGCGGCGGTTCACCGGGGACTTCGGACGGCCCCAGATGTTTTCGCCCATGCGGCGATCGATCTTGTACTTTGCGCTGTGACGCTTTGACATGCGAGTTGAAACTCCAAAATGTAAAACAAATCAACGGCCTGAACGGATAAAACTCCGCCGGCCGTTAGGTGGATATGATGCCTGGTCTCCTCCTCACCGGTCTCCCGGTGCGACAGGCTGGTTCTCCCGCAAAGGCTGCCTCGCGTTTCACAAGAGCGAGGCGGGTGAAACAGCCACGAACAAGCGCGAACAAGCCCGTAACAGGCCTGAACGAGCGCGCTTTTACGCTGGAAAACGTGGCATGTCAAATATTTGCGCCCGCCGCAAAACGCCATGCCGCCGCGGCGTGGACGCCACCGGTCGGGGCAAAGAAAATGGTCCGGCAGACGAATGGGAGAGCCGTCTGCCGGACCATCTTTCCAGGCGGCACAGTGCCGCCGCCTTGTAGCGGAATCACCGGCGGCCGGTCAGTTCCTGCATGGGCCTGCCAGGCCTGATCAGCACCACACCGGGTCTGCAGTTGGTATGGGTACTGTCAGGCCTGGCGGTCTCCCCCGGCTCGACTTGTAGCGGCCCGGCGGCCTTGAGTGTGTACGTCGTGTCAGTCATCTGCCGTGCACCTCCTGCCTGTCTGTCCGGGCCTCTTGTGACGGTTACCTCGCAAGCCCGATGCCAACCTGAGTCAAAAACATAAACAACTGTTTTTGCTGGATTATTTATCTCCTTCCCCTTGCAGGCTACCGGCATCAGCATCAAGTTTCCCGTTTCGGCTCTCAAAACGAGACCGCTTTTGCTCAGGCGAAGATGAATGCATCGTCCGGCAGGCTGGTAACCTGCATCTGCTCCAGCAGCACCTGTTGCGCCGTCCCGTCGTGCTCCCACGACAACAGCGCTCCCGACTCGGTCTGCCTCATCGACAGGCTGCCGGCGCCGAAACCGCTGCCAAACCCGGTGAAGTCGAGCAGATCGATCCCCGCCTCGAAGTCGCGCACGATGTCCGAGCCGCCGCCTGCCTCGAACACGAAGGTGTCCGCGCCAAGGCCGCCGCGCAGCACATCGTTGCCCGCACCGCCCGCCAGCACGTCGTCGCCGTCGTTGCCCCACAGGTGATCGGCGCCCGCCCCGCCCAACAGCAGGTCGTTGCCGCCCCGCCCGTCGAAATGGACGTTGCCGCCGCCTGCGGTCATGATGTCGTCGAATGCGGTGCCAACATACTGCTCGACCGACAGGAACACGTCACCCGCCGCCTCGCCGGTATGAACGCCGGTCGCCAGGTTGAGCTCGATTGCACGTGTGGCATGGCTGTAATCGGCTGTGTCGAAGCCGGCGCCGCCATCCAGCACGTCCGCCCCCTCGCCGCCATTCAGCAGGTCATTGCCGCCCTGTCCGCGCAAGGTGTCATTGCCTGCCCCGCCCAGCAGGTGGTCGCCGCCATCGCCCAGCAGCTCCTGCGGCAACGCCGCGGTGCCGAACGAGAACCCGTCATTAGTCGACGACGTTCCGCCAACCGAAAGCAGCGCCGCCGACGGCTCCATGTTCTCCACGCCCGAGATACCGTAGATGTTGCCGGTCTGGTTGTGGCTGAAATAGAGCCCGCCATCGGCAGACGTCCAGCCCGCTCCATAGGCGCCCTGCCCCACCAGCAACCCGTCAACGGATGCCGTGGACACCGTCATCGTCGTCATGTCATAGGCAACCAGCACACCGTTGACGGACACCCCGTAGAACGTGCCCGCGTCATCATTGGGCACGAACACGATGTCGTGCACCGTAGGCGGCTTTGCTCCACCGAACGGCACGACCGACATTTCCAGCGTATCGATGTCGATCACCGTCATCTGCAATGCCGAAGTCATCAGATAGAGCTTGCCGTCCTCGCTCATGCCGCCGGCGGCCACAGCCGGATAGCCGCTGCCGAGGGATTCATAATTGCCATCGGAGCCGATGCGCAGCAGGTGCCCCTTGATGTCTCCACCGGTGCCGACGCCGTAGGCATAGCCGTCCTCGGGGTTCAGTCCGGCCGCATTGTAGTTCGGGTTGTCCGGCCCGATCGGGGCATACTGACCGGTCAGCGGATCGAGCTTCACCAGCTGGCCATTGATCGCCTGGTACAGTCCCGGCTCGTACTCGAAGCGAGGCAGGTCCGTCTCGGGGAACGACGTGAACTCGTGGGTATAGGTGACCTCCTCGCTGTCACCCAGCAAGGTGTCATCGCCCGGCCCGCCGCGCAGTTCGTCCGTTCCGGCATTGCCGATAATCAGGTCGTTCGAATGGGCGTCGAACAGGCCGTAGGTATGTGCGCCGCTGACCAGGTCGTCCGCCGCGGTGCCGCGCAACGTCGTCACCAGCACCGATGACCCGTCCGCCGCAGTGACGACATCCACCATCGCATCATTGAACTGGAAGTGCTCCACGTCGCGGACCACGGCGATGCCGTCTGGCGAGCCATCGCGCAGGTCGATGATGGTGAAGGCGCCATTGTCGTTGTCGATGATCTCGTAATCGGCTGCAGCGCCAGTGAAGACCGCCGTGTCGTCGCCGCCCGAACCACCCCAGATGCGGTCCTTGCCGCCGCCGCCGTGCAGCACGTCATCGCCATCGGTGCCGATCAGCACGTCGTTGCCGGCGGTGCCGTTGCCGTCATGAACGAAGTTGTTGGGGTGGGCCGCGAGGAACTCGCCCAGCGTGGCAAGCCGGTCGGTGAACTGGAACGTGCCGATGTCGCGCACGATGTCCTTGCCGTCGGGCGAGCCGTTGCGGATGTCGACGACCAGGTAACTGCCGTTGAGCCGGTCGATGATCACATAGTCCTCGAACCGGCCCGTCAGCACCAGCAGGTCATCGCCGCCCGTGCCGCCCCAGATGCGGTCGTCGCCGCCGCTGGCCTGGAACTGGTCATTGCCTGCCGTGCCCAGTTGCTCGTCATTGCCGGAGGTCCCGGTCACAAGGTTGGGCATGCTGGCCATGAAGTCGGCGGTCGACATGGTCTTGTCTGAAAACTTCAGCTGTTCGATGTCGCGAATGACGTCCACGCCGTCATTGCCTCGCAGGTCGGTGATGGTGAAGCTGCCATTGCCGTTGTCACGGATGGTGTAGTCGCTGGCGCGCCCCGAATAGACGGCCATGTCCTCGCCATCGCTGCCGCCCCAGATGCGGTCGTCGCCCGCACCGCCCTCGAACCGGTCATTGCGGCCTGTGCCCAGCAGCGTGTCGGCGCCGGCTGTGCCGGTCATCAGGTTGACCGTCCGGGCCAGCAGGTCTGACAGGCTCACCGTGGCATCGGCGAACTGGAAGCTGTCGACGGCGCGCACAACGTCCTGGCCATCGCCGCCAGGCCGCAAGTCAGTCAGGGTGTAGGACCCGTCTCCGTTGTCCTTGACCGCATAGTCAGACAACGCGCCGGACAACACCAGCCGGTCGAAGCCGCCGGTGCCGCCCCATATCCTGTCGTTGCCGCTGCTGCTGTAGAAAGTATCGTCGCCGCTGGTGCCCAGCAGCGTCTCGTCTCCTGCGCTGCCTGTGAGTGTGATCCCGGTTGTTGCCGACATGTTCCGTGCCTCCTGACGGTGTTGGATTGAATCGTCAGGGCATGCCAAGGCAAGGCCGATGCCAATCAGCGAAAAGAGATCAAGCTATTGATTTTCATGTGTATTTCTTGTCTCTCATTCCGAGAGGTGGTCACAGATGCCGGAATCTTGCCGGCATGGCTCCCACATTACGCTCCAGCTTTGGGAGAACCAAGGCCACAGGCCCCGCTTTCGCCATGCCCCTTAATACAGCGTCCTGCGGTAGAGTTCGTCGACCGCCGCTTGCTCGATCGACTCCACAGCCTGCCCCGAGTGGTCTCGGATGATCTCGTTGAGCGTCGCCACCGGGCGCTTTGCTGGCCAGGTCTCGGGCTTCCACAAACCTGCCCTCAGTGGCGCCTTGCCGCAGTGGCTGAACACTTCCTGAACCCGCACCCGCAACACTGTCCTGGGCAGCTTGCCGTTCAGGCCGCACCTGTGCCTGAGCTCATCGTCATCCCGTATCTCGGCGGTGCCATTGACCCGCAAGGTCTCGTCCACCGAGGGAATGAAAAAGATCAGCGCCACCGCCGGGTTTTCCAGCAGGTTCAGCAGGCCGTCAATGCGGTTGTTGCCCGGCCGGTCAGGCACGATCAGGTGATGGTCGTCTTCTACCTGCACGAACCCCGCCGGGTCGCCCTTTGGCGATACATCAAGCGCGCTTCCGCCGGATGTCGCCAGCACCAGGAACGGGCTGCTTGCAATGAATTGCCGGCAGTGTGCGTCCAGTCGGTCGATCACCTTGCCGGCCGCTCGGGCGCTGGGTGCGCCGTAGATCTCGGCAAGTTGTGCTGCGGAGGTGATTGCTGCCATGCTTGTTACCCGCTCCGTCAAACTGGAATGTCCAGAACCTTAAGTGTGTTGAACCCCATGGCCCTGAAGCCCGCAGGGGCCTGTCCGCCTGCCGGGGCAGAGGTGAAGATCACCGTGTCAGGCGCGATGTCGCTGCCCTCGCCCGGCTGCTGATGGGCTCCCCGATCGGCCAAGATGAAGGCGGTGCGCCGGGCAATGGCAGGCGCCGGGTCAATCCACTCCACCGGCCACGGCGCCACCTGCTTCAGCTCGTCCAGCACCAGCGGATAATGCGTACAACCGAGCACCACCACGTCGGTCCGGTTGCCGCCCCGGGTGCGGAACACCGGCTTGATCTCGGCAAGCAGCTGGTCCGGGTTCACCGGTTCTCCGCCCAGCTTCCGTTCCGCGATCTCGGCCAGGTTCGGCGCGCCGTGCAGCAGCACCTTGCAGTGAAACGCGTAGGTGTGAATGAGCGTGCGGGTATACTCCCGCTTCACCGTGCCGGGCGTCGCCAGCACGCCGATGACGCCCGTTTGCGTTTGCGCCGCAGCCGGCTTGATCGCCGGCACCGTGCCGACGAACGGCACCCGGAACTCCTCGCGCAGCACGTCCAGCGCCAGCGTGCTGGCGGTGTTGCAGGCGATGACCACGCAATCCGGCTGCACCGCGCTCACCAGTTCGCGCATCACCTTGAGGATGCGCCGGACCAGCATCACTTCCGACCAACGCCCGTAGGGAAAGCCGGCCGTGTCGGCGGCATAGATGAGGTCCGCAACCTCGCCCAGCTGCACGCGCACCGAGCGCGCCACGCTCAGGCCGCCTGCGCCCGAGTCGAACATCAACACCCGTTGCCGCCGGATGCTCATTCGCTGGCGTCCTCAGCCTCGGCCTGCTGGCCGCGCCGGCGCAGGTGCGCCCGCGTCAGCGACGCAATGATGCCGCGGAAGGTGCGAACTTCCTGCTGGCTGAACTCGGTCCGCTGCAGCATGTTGCGCAGGTTGCGCACTATCACCGGTTTCATGGCCGGAGACTTGAAGAAACCCGCCTTGCCGAGCTCGTCTTCCAGGTGTTCGAAAAGCCCGAGCAGTTCCTGCTTGGTGGCCAGGCTTTCATCGCCGCGCACCTTGAGCCCCGGACCGTCAAGGGCGGGGAGCTCGCCAGTGCCCATGCCGAGCGTCTTCGCCACCGGCTTGTACCATTCATAACCGACCAGCAGCACCGCCTGTGCGATGTTGAGCGAGGCAAACTGCGGGTCCACAGGCGCGGTGATGATGACGTCGGCCAGCGCCACCTCGTCATTGTTGAGACCCCAGCGTTCCCGCCCGAACAGGATGGCCAGCCGCTCTCCGCGGCCTGCCCGCTCGTGCATGTCGGCAGCCGCCTGTTCCGGCGTCATCACCTGCTTGGTCATGCCGCGTGGCCGCGCCGTGGTGGCGTAAACCCGGTTGAAAGGCGCCACTGCCTCCTCGCAGGTGCCGTGCAGGCGCGCCGCCTCGATGATGTGGTCAGCCCCCGAAGCCGTCTTGACGGCGCGCTCGCTGGGCCAGCCGTCACGCGGATCGACGATGTGCATCTCGGAAAGCGCGAAGTTCGCCATGGCGCGCGCTGCCGTGCCGATGTTTTCGCCCAGTTGCGGGTTGACCAGTATGACCGCCGGCGCGCCGGTTTCAGTGTGCTTGATCGTGTCCATGACGGGGTTGAGGGGATACACCAGGCGCGCAAAAAAACAAGACCGCCCGGCCCGCCGGACACAGACAGTTTCTGCCGGTGAATTTACGGCCTGTTCACGATTTTGGCAGCACAATCGAACTACGGCGTCTTGTATGGGGAAGAAAGACCTTTGAAATGACCGCAACTGATCTGCATCAGCGGATGCTGCATCTGTTGGACAAGGCGAAAGCCATGTCGGAGGCATCGCGTCCGCCCATGCGGCCGGCCGCCGCCGCGGCATGTTCTCCGGTACCGCCATCACCGCCACGCAGCCAGATGACCGGCCCCGTGCCGATCGAGCCGCCGGTGGACTATGGCGTGCCCGCTGCCGGAACAGCCGTCGAGGAAAGCATCCACATCCCCGGCCTGAGCCTGCAGGTTCAGCCCGGCGAGCCGGACACCGGGCCGCTGGATGACATCAACGCACGTGGCGAGGTCCGCCAGAAAGTCCTGCGGCGCGGCAAGATCACCTACCAGAATTACGAGATTGAATGCCAGGTGCGCGACCTCAGTTCCACCGGCGCCAGGCTGCGCCTTGCCGGTGACGTGACCGTACCGTCCTGCTTCAAGCTGCTCATCCTGCCGGAAAAGATCACCAAGCAGGTGCAGGTCTGCTGGCGCGATGAGCTGATGCTCGGCGTGCGCTTCATGGAAGACTGAACGCTACACTGGCCGGCAGCGGGCAATCTTTCCCGTTCGCAGCCGAAAATTCCGCTGGCGCGCAGCGCATACTCCCTTTGTCCGGTTTGCTCTTGTCCGCGCGCTTTGCTATGACGCGGGCGACCTGACGTTGTGCACTGCACTAATCCTGACAAAGCGAGGCAATACCCATGTCCAAGATCAAGGTGGCAAACCCGGTCGTCGAACTCGACGGCGACGAGATGACCCGCATCATCTGGCAGCTCATCAAGGACAAGCTGATCCACCCGTACCTGGACATCGACCTGAAGTACTATGACCTGGGCATCGAGCACCGCGACGCCACCGAAGACCAGGTGACCATCGATGCCGCCGAGGCCATCAAGAAGTACGGCGTCGGCGTCAAGTGCGCCACCATCACGCCCGATGAAGCCCGCGTCGAGGAGTTCGGCCTGAAGAAGATGTGGCGCTCGCCCAACGGCACCATCCGCAACATCCTCGGCGGCGTCATCTTCCGCGCCCCCATCATCTGCAAGAACGTGCCGCGCCTGGTGCCGGGCTGGACCCAGCCGATCGTCGTCGGCCGCCACGCCTTCGGCGACCAGTACCGCGCCACCGACTTCCGCTTCCCCGGCCCCGGCAAGCTGACCGTGAAGTTCGAGGGCGACAATGGCGAAGTCATCGAGCACGAGGTGTTCAAGGCACCCGGCTCCGGCGTCGCCATGGCCATGTACAATCTCGACGAGTCGATCCGCGACTTCGCCCGCGCCTCGATGAACTATGGCCTGTCGCTGGGCTACCCGGTGTACCTGTCCACCAAGAACACCATCCTCAAGGCCTATGACGGCCGCTTCAAGGACATCTTCCAGGAGGTGTTCGACGCCGAGTTCGCGGATAAGTTCAAGGCCGCCGGCCTCACCTACGAACACCGTCTCATCGACGACATGGTCGCCGCCGCGCTGAAGTGGAACGGCGGCTACGTGTGGGCGTGCAAGAACTATGACGGCGACGTCCAGTCCGACACCGTGGCCCAGGGCTTCGGCTCGCTCGGCCTGATGACCTCCGTTCTGATGACGCCCGATGGCAAGACCGTCGAGGCCGAGGCCGCCCACGGCACCGTCACCCGCCACTACCGCCTGCACCAGCAGGGCAAGGAAACCTCCACCA
>JAZBOA010000315.1:0-5110 GCA_036350935.1 Anderseniella sp.
AAAAAGTACTGCGGTCAATCCATCTTCAACAGGCCACTCACGGAGAAGTCGCTTTGGGCCGCGCGATTTGGCATTGCTGGAGGCAATGGTGGTCCTTCGGGGCGCCACACCGCAGTTTCAACCCGATCAAAAAGGAAAGGCGAGAAACTGCCGAAGCAACTTCCCGCCTCCCTGTTGGTTCTGGACCAGCTTTCCGAAGCCCCGAAGGTCTTCAGTGCTCATCTGAACCGTAATAAGGATATCACGGCTCTTCAGCTTTTCGAGAAACCAAACCAGTTTCCCACAGGATGTCCACCGTTTTCGGTTTGCAGCCGGCGTTTGTAGCAGGTTCAACCGCACCGATTTGCACTAAGTGGAGCTTGTCGCTTACTATCCGACAATGATGCCAGCCTGGCGTCGGCGGTCCAAACCTGCAATCGGCAACAGGCGCGGCAAATTTCTTTATGTCAGTTGGCAAAGTAGATCAGGTGGCTGTCAGGACACGGCAACGACACTGACTATGAAGGGACCATCGAGATGAACCACTCCGCTGTCGCCAAACCGGCATCAAACTCCACCATGCAACTGGCCCGGACAAGTTCGGGTGTGCGACCCGTGAAGGTAGTCAGGCACAACCTGGCGGAACCCGAAACAGATCACTCTGACGCGCCGGTCAGCATTGATTACCTGGAAGGGTTTCACCGGTCTGCCTGAGCGCCTATAGGGAACATTCGGTTTAGCCATCGACGCAATGTGATAAATTACACATCAGTCCGGATACAGATGGTTCAAGGTTGTGGCCATCAGATAGGAATTGCCTTCACAGCAAGGATCGAGGCCATGACCAGACGGTACCACACCAGCTTCGCACAGAGCATCTTCGGATCAGCGCAGCGCCTGTTCCGCTCCAACAATCAGCACGGTCTGCTGGCGCCGGCACACCTCGACGCCCGCACGGCTCGCGATATCGGCGTCAACCTGGTTGGCCTGCGCTAAACATCAAAGGTTCTCTCTGAAGGAAGCAAGAGACTTCCATATCTTCCTCAGCCATATGCCCCGGGTCTCAAGCCCGGGGTTTTCTTTATGACAGCAGTGCGAAACAGGCGGATGGCTTTAACATTCTGTTTCCGGCGATCAGAATTGTAGATTGCGAGTCAATCACGGTTGGGACATAGAGGGGGCAGGGCGGCTTTCAGTGCGGCTGCCCCAATAAGAGGCGCGGCAATTATCTCCCCCGGTGATTGCCGCGCCTTTGTCGTTCTTGGGTTCGTGAAAATTTGGGGTAAAAGGCTCTTGGAGCTAGTGCGCTTACTCCAAGCGATTTGTCAAAAAGCCCAATTATGCCCGACCAAGTCACAACCCCCAAAGTGAATCAATGGGCATGCCTGCATTAGTCGAACAGATCGAATGCGAACTTGTAGCTCATGCCAACCCCAATCGAAAACTGGTTGATGCTGCCCGCCTTGACGATCGGACTGTCGGCCGCATCACCAATGAAGTGATCCCATTCGCCGCGCAGATGAAGGGCGATCTGCTCAGTCCAGTCGTACCGCACACGTCCCGCCAAACCGACCGTTTTGAAACCGGCGTCCGCATTGAAAGCCGACAGCATTGAGCCATCCGCTGAAGCTTCGTCAGGGGTTACGCCGAAATACGTGTCCATGTAATCGTTCGACGCCCAAGAGGCGCGTGGACCGAAAAACAACTCCACCCGTTCCATGGGCGTTGCTATGAAATCGAGGCCGAACTCGGCAACTTGACCCTCATGTCCATTGAAGCCTTGCCGAAGTTCGACAAATCCGCGCAGCCAGTCGTGGCGATACCCGCCACCAACACCGACCTCAACCGCCCAATCAACCTTGTCAGTGCCAGTCAGATCGGCAGAGTCAGAGGCCTTTCGCTCTCCGTTTACGTCAAAAGATGGATAGAAGAACAAGCCTCGCTTCATTTCTTCGCCTTCCACCACCTGGCCTAGCCCAGGCACATAGAAGCGACCGACACCAAAAATTGGAAATGGCGAAACCAGGTAACTGTCTGCGCCTGGGTACTTCGGTTTGACAATCGCGCCCGCGCCGAGCTCGATCTCATATTGGACAGTCGATCGGAGAGAGTCAGTCTTGTTAGCCACGTCTGCATGCGCAGCCGTTGTGTAAGGCGTCATGCTGAGTATGCAAGCTGCTGCAAACGGACCTAAAATTCGCCGGAAACTCATTCAGATAACCTTCTTGGAGACCACGTTGTTCCATCAACGCTGGAACAATAACGCAGTTGCCGTTGAGACTTGGTTTCTTTATCGCAACAAAGAATGCCGTCTACTCGATGAGAAGCTGCTCGTTGCGCAGATTGCTCTGCTGCCCGGCTATGGCCATCGCGGACGGGCTTTCGGGTCAAGCTACCAGATCGGGGCTAGCACGGCCGCTCTTGCGGAAAGATATCGCCTCGCAGGCACCGGTTGTAGGTCTGACGCCAGCATTGCGCCTTTTGTCTCAATCGCTTCTCGGCCCTGGACCCGGGAGATTCCTCGTTTGCTTGACGAGCAGCTTTCCAAGACTGCTGTTGGAACCACTGGCAACGGAGCTGCATCTCGTTGTCAAATGCGTTGGCTAACGGAATGCCAGGCGCTGTGAGGATCGCTGCGAAAGCCGCTACCTTGAAGATCAGTTTGAGAGCTCGGTTCTTCATCTTCATATCTCCAGAGTAGCCATATCACACCCCAGCGCCACTCGACACAACGGCTGGTGTCGTGACTTGCCAATTAAGCGTGGGCCGGGCATCGATGGGGATGTGCGAAGGAAATCGCCCGGCCCACTTGCCGTAGTACCCCCGAGACGTAACCCGCGGCACTAAGCAGATTAGATGAACAGCAGCCATGGGCAAATACCTAGGCTGTGGGGCGAATTTCAGGCCCATCCGCCGATCCGTACTCTATACCGTCATTGCCCTGACAGGTAGCAGGCACCTTTAAGGGCAAGTCGCCTGTGCCTGTTTATGCTTCATGTGATGTGTACGAAAGACACAGACCAGGCCGAACTCACGCAGGCAATCCACTATTTATCCTGAGTGGGCAGCTGTGGTTAACGCCAGTTAGTTTGAAAGCTGAAAACTTGCTGGCGCAGATTTGGTTTACCGAAATGGTTGATGGCTATGGTTTACATCACTAACCCTCAACCAGTTTGATTACCGTCTATGAACATATATTCCCCTCATATCGACATCGAACTCCTCGAGCGCATGCGTATCGTATTTGACGACGTGATCCTCGTCGGCTTGCTTGGGGAGTTTGTAAGGTCTCTGCAGTCGATGCGAAACGACCTCGACGACATCCCCCAGGAGTGCACTGAAGCTGTACGGTTTCTGGCTGTCAAACTGCGGGGCACGGCATCCGAGTATGGAGCCAACCGGCTGGCTGAGATCGCGCGCACGATGGAGCAGAGCTTGAGACAGGGCTCGCGCAACGCTGTCGACTGGCGCTTGCTGCTGCGGGCGGAAATCGATGAAACCGTCGTTGCCTATCGCAACATGATAAGCCGACTGCAGAGCATGCCGGTAACCGTACCCAAGTTGAAGCTGGTGTCCTGATCGTGAATTGTCCGCAAAGTGCATTTGGGGGCCGGTCGGTTTGAACCGTACGAGATATGAAACCTCTCAAGCCCGCAGATGGGAGTTCTCTATCCTGGTGCGCGCTGGTCAGAAGATTAGAAGGCTCGCCCTAATGGCTCTCTTTTATCAGCTAGGCCAGGCAGACCCGGCCGAGACGCCCCGATAATCTGAGTTCAGAATAATACGCAACGCTTACTCACCCCCCGTCCCACGAGGTATCGCAACTATGCCGCATATTGGTTGATGCTCGATTAATGCAAGTGCGCGACGGCTCAGCGCCATACCTGATCATCGCTTCCGGGATGCGGGGACATTTAGGTCAATCTCGGTCCAGGTCGTTTCTGCATCCCGGGCAAAGCGGTTGGTCAGAAACTGGGGATTCCCGGTAAACTCTACGCCCACTTCCGTGCCATCCACCCAGCGCACGCGGCACGGTAGCAGAACATCCTCATGCGGGATTGATATCCTGATCTGCTCAGGAATTGCCTTGAGTGGAACAGAACCAAGTCGTGCTCCCGTCAGGCTCATGTCGTTAAGGGTGCAAAATACGCGACAGCCCTGGTCACCGACCAGCAAGCTTGCCTGGTGGCTCATCTGATAGCGCGGGTGAGGATTCCGGCGGTTACTCATGACGGCAAATCATATGACCATCATGCACGTACCGGGAAGTCCAAGGCTGCAAATACAGATAACAGTTCGTTGCCCCCGCAATGTGATAAATTGCACATCCGTCCGGGTGCGGATGGTTCATCGTAGTGGTCATCAAACAGGAGTTGCCTTCACAGCAAGGACCGAGGCCATGACCAAACAGCACCACACCAGCTTCGCACAGAGTATTTTGGGATCAGCCCAGCGTCTGTTCCGGTCTAACAAGGATCATGGTCTGCTGGCCCCGGCACATATCGATGCCCGCACCGCACGCGATATCGGCGTCAACCTGGTTGGCCTTCACTGAGCATCAAAGGTTCTTCCTAAAGGAAGCGAGAGACTTCCATATCCTCCTCTCCCATTTGCCCCGGGTCACAAGCCCGGGGTTCCTTTCTGGAAGAGCGCGGACCTGAATCCCCGTCGCACGGAGGTTCAGGCTCTGCTGCTGTCGTCTGCCCAGCCGTCGCCCGGATTCTCGTGCCGGGGCTGGTCATGAAGATTGGTCGTGCCGGCAAGCATATATCTGCCACCACCGCTCACCGTGTCCCACTCAAGCTCTGTCCTCCGGATGCGCCAGTGCTGCAGAAAGGCATGCTACGGTGCACGGGGTTGTTTTCCAGTTTTGACATCGTACCCCCGTCTTCGTGTTTGAAGGGACAACTGTCCGGTTACGCGTCTGTTTGCCTGGCGAATGCCTGAGGACGCTGAGAAAGGTCCATACCTGATCGCGCGTGGTAGCCGGTTTTCCTGTGTGGGTTACACCATCGTCTGGGTGAGGGGTGGACGCATGTCCGACCAGGGCCGGAGTGTCTCCCAGGCCGCGCCGATGGCCAGCACATCGGCATCCTGAAACCGTCTCCCGACGATCTGCAAGCCGATCGGT
>JAZBOA010000316.1:0-2845 GCA_036350935.1 Anderseniella sp.
AGGATGCGCGTGGCCCGGTGGTTACCGCGGCGGGCCTGAGTGCCCCGACGATCGAAACCAAGCGCGCCAAGACCCAGGTGCGGGTGAACAATGGCGAGACCGCCGTGCTGGGCGGCATCTTTGAAGAAATCAGCCGCAACGACGTCGAGAAGGTGCCCTTCCTCGGCGACCTGCCCTTCCTCGGCTACCTGTTCAAGGTCTCCGGCAAGGCGGAAGAAAAGATCGAACTGCTGATTTTCCTCACGCCGCGGATTATCGACGAGCGCATTTCCTTGCGCTAAGCGGTGTCTGATCAAGAAGCGCGGGCCTGGTCCCGCGCTTTTTTTCGCCCGTGCTTCCTGCTCCCGATTAATGCCTGTCTTACAATCCGCCCATGAGCAAGCGTGACAATCTTTATCTCGTCGGGTTGATGGGTGCAGGCAAGACCACCGTCGGAAGGCTCCTGGCCAGGCAATACGGCAAGACCTTTCATGACTCGGATCATGAGATCGAGGCACGCTGCGGGGTCAAGATTCCGGTGATCTTCGAGATCGAGGGCGAAAGCGGATTCCGCAAGCGCGAAGAGGCTGCAATCGCCCAGCTGACGTCCCTGTCGAATGTGGTGCTGGCGACCGGCGGCGGTGCGGTCCTGTCGCAAGCCAACCGCGAAAAACTCAAGCAGAATGGGGGGGTGATCTATCTGCGCGGCACCCCCGAGCAGCTGTTCGAACGCACCCGCCACGATCGCAACCGCCCCCTGCTGCAAACCGCCGATCCTCTGGAGCGGTTGCGTGAGCTCTACAAGCAGCGCGATCCCCTTTATCGCGAAGTGGCCGACATCGTGGTCGACACCGGACGGCAAAGCGTGGGTTCGATGACGCGGGTGCTGTGCGGCAAGCTGGATCTGCTGATGAGCGGACTGCCGCAGTCCGACACTGCGGGCTGATGTTGCGAGCCGCTTGCGCATGGCTGTTCTGCCTGCTGGCAGGTGCGGCCGGTGCAGCGGATTACCGGGCGGGCCCAAATGATTACCGTGCCTATCTGAATCGGCTGCAGGCAGGCGACCGACTCCTGCTCGAACCGGGCGATTATCGCCGCGGCCTGCCCGTGCATGATCTGTCCGGACTCCCGGGCAAGCCCATCGTCATCGAAGCGTCCAACCCGGCTGCGCCTCCGCGTTTTGTTGCCCGTGCCGGCGCCAATACCGTCAGCCTCGTCAACGTGCGGCATATAAGCTTGCGCCATCTGCAACTCGATGGCGGCAATGTCCCAGTCGACGCGATCAAGGCGGAAGGGCATAGCCGCTACGCCGATTTCGTCACCCTTGAAAACCTGCATATCCATGACCATGCCGCGTCGCAGCAGAACGTCGGCATTTCGACCAAGTGCCCGGCTTTTGGCTGGGTGGTCCGGGGCAACCGTATCGAGCGTGTGGGCACTGGCATGTACTTCGGCGATTCGGACGGTTCGGATCCCTTTGTCGCGGGCCTGATCGAGGAGAACCGGGTCAGCGACACGCTCGGATATAACCTGCAGATCAAGCATCAGAAAATACGTCCGGCCGAATATGCCGGACGTCACGATACGGTGATTCGCTACAACGTCTTTTCCAAGGCGGGTGCGCAGCCTGGCCCGCAAGCACGCCCCAATGTCCTGCTCGGCCATTTCCCTCTCACCGAGGCGGGGAGCGAGGACCGCTATCTGGTCGATGGCAATCTCTTTTTGCACAACCCGAGCGAGGCATTGTTCCAGGCGGAAGGCCGCGTGGCCCTCTACGACAATGTGTTCATCAACGGCAGCGGTGACGCGATCCGCATTCAGCCCCACAACGATGTGCCGCGCGACATGGTGATTTTCTCCAACACCGTGCTGGCTTCAGGTGTCGGCATCCAGGTGCGGCAGGCTGAAGGCGCTGCGTATCGCCAGCGGGTGATTGCCAATGTCGTGTCGGCCGGCAATCCTATAATCGGAGGCGAGGCCGAACACAATCTCGCCATGAATTATCGGTCCGATCTGCTCGACACCGCTGTAACTGAAATCTCGCCGCACCTGCTTGCCGGAAGCCGGGCATCTCATGGCCTTCCTGAATCACTGCTGCGAGAACTGGCAAGCTATCCGGATTGGCGGGGGGCATCCCGTCCCGGGGCAAGTATTGCCCCGGCCTTGCTTCGTACGATGGACGCATCCCGCCCATGAGCCGTAACCTGGGGAGCTCAGATAATCCAAGCCGCCTGATGTGGCTGGCCGCGTTGGTTTACACCGCGTTCGTCATCTACGGCAGCCTGGTGCCACTGGAATTCCGGGCCATTCCGTGGGATGAGGCGGTGGAGCGATTCAGCGCGATACCTTGGCTGAAGCTTGGTGTTGGTTCAAGAGCCGACTGGGTTGCCAACCTGATTCTTTACATTCCCTTGGGATATCTGCTGATGGGTGCTTTTGCCGGGCAGAGTGAGTCGCCTGGTGTGTGGGGGACGGGCACCCTCTTCTCAATCCTGTTAATTTCGGCAATGGCGGTGTCGATCGAATTTGTCCAGCAGTACTTCCCACCACGGACGGTCTCGCTCAACGATTTATCTGCAGAGATCATGGGTGGTGTGCTGGGAGTGCTGCTATGGGCCATGGCTGGACGTCAGCTTTCGTGTGTCTTGCGTCGTTTCGCGGAGGGAGGCCCAAGGGCGGCGAGAGCAGCCTTGGTGGTATACGTCCTGGCTTACTTGTTTCTGAGCTTGTTTCCCTATGATTTTTTGCTGAGCACAGAGGAATGGCGCGCTCATCTAACTTCTGACAGGGCAGGTTGGTTATTTGCGGGTAATTGCGGATTCGGCTGCTGGGCCAAACTTGTTCCAGAAATGCTTGCCACCTTACC
>JAZBOA010000317.1:0-16994 GCA_036350935.1 Anderseniella sp.
GCGGTGGATCCTGGCGGGTTGAAGAAGGCGCTGAAAAACAGCGAGTTGCGCGAGGCGGTTGAGAAAGTGATTCCGGACCTGGCCGGCGATCTGAAGACCATCGAGACGCGCAAGGGGGCTCTCGACCTCAACGAAATCCACACCCTCGGCGCGTGGGACGGGCGGGGGTGAGGCAACGTAAACCTTTCATTAACCTTCGGCGTTTGGAATCCTGCATCATCGCAAATTGGATTCGGGCTCAGTTGTGACTAAGCAGCTTTTCACTATTGGCTATGAGGGGGCGTCGATTGACGAATTTGTCGCCAATCTGTCCTCTTATCCAATTGACGTTTTGATTGACGTTCGTGAACTGCCGTTGTCGAGGAAACGGGGTTTCTCAAAAAACTCTCTGCGTTCAGCCTTGGATGATCAAGGGATTGAGTATCTTCATTTGAGGGGATTGGGTGATCCGAAGTCCGGCAGAATTGCTGCCAGAGAAGGCCGCTATGCCGATTTCCGAAGAATTTTCTCTAATCATTTGAGGTCTTCCGCGGCCAGAGAGGACCTTTCTGAAGCGATAGATGTGGCGGTCAAGAGGACCGCTGTGCTTCTTTGTTTCGAGAAAGACCATCGAAACTGTCACCGTTGCATTGTCGCCGACGAAATGGCGACGTTGGGTAATTTTCAGCTTGTGCACTTATAACTGTCCGGGTGATAACTCGCTCATTGAGACATAGTCGAGAGCGGGTCTGTTGACAGATTCAGGCGTTACGGAAGCTGTTGTGATTATCAAGGCCGCGCCCCAAGTCGGCGAACGGCACGGGGAAACTGTTTGCTGCGCCGGGATCGATGTCTACGGTAATTGGCTCCGGCTTTATCCCGTTTCGTTTCGTCATTTGGATGACCGGCAGAAATTTGGTCGCTGGGACAGAATTAAGTTCAAGTGGCGCCGACCCACCGACGACCCCCGGCCTGAAAGCCGGCGCGTCGATCAACATACCATTGACATCGTTGGGCAACTGAAACGAGCCGATCGCGAAAAGTTCCTGGCGAGCAGTATAGTTACGAGTCTGCAACAGCAGCGGCAACAGGGGCGTTCACTGGCGCTCCTCAAACCAATCATCAAGGATTTTGTCGCTGAAAAGAAAACAGAAGCCAAGATCGGTGAAGAGATCAGGAGATTTGACCAGATACGGTCTCAAGGTGACCTTTTTGCCAAACAGGCTATTCCATACAAACCTTGCCCATACATTTTCAAGTACCAGTACCTGACCGACGATGGCGAGCGCTTGGGAAGCTGCCAAGATTGGGAAATTGAAGCGACCTACTTCAAGTGGTCAAAAGAATACGGGGAGCACGAGGCCCTCGATCTGATGAAGCAAACCTTCGGCGAGACTTACCCCAGAAAAGGCATGTTACTGGCGATGGGTACCCACTCGCTCTACCCGGAAACATGGCTGATTAATGGGGTAGTGCGTTTGGACGACGTTCGACAGGGCAGCCTTATCTAAGTTCATTCCGCGCGCTTTTGAGCCAATCGGCTTACTCCCCGAACACCCGCCTGAAGATCGTGCCGACGTGCTTGGTGTGATAGCCCATGTCGAACAGGGCTTCGAGGTCAGCGTCGGTGAGCGCCTGCTTCACCTCGGCGTCGGCCTTGAGCAGGTCGAGGAAGTTGCCTTCGCCGCGCCATACCGGCATGGCGTTGCGCTGCACCAGCCGGTAGGCGTCCTCGCGCGACACGCCGTTCTGGGTCAGGGCCAGCAGCACGCGCTGCGAGTGTACGAGCCCGCCCAGCTTGTCGAGATTGGCCTGCATGTTCTGCGGGTAGACCACCAGCTTGTCGATGACTCCGGCCAGCCGGCGCAAGGCGAAGTCAAGGTGCACCGTGGCGTCGGGGCCGATGCCGCGCTCGACAGATGAATGCGAGATGTCGCGCTCGTGCCAAAGGGCAACGTTTTCCATGGCCGGGATGGTGGCCGAGCGCACAAGGCGTGCGAGGCCGGTGAGGTTCTCCGTCAGCACCGGGTTGCGCTTGTGCGGCATGGCGGATGAGCCCTTCTGGCCGGGCGAGAAATACTCCTCCACTTCCAGCACCTCGGTGCGCTGCAGGTGGCGCACTTCGGTGGCCAGGCGCTCGATGGACGAGGCGATGACGCCCAGCACGGCAAAGTACATGGCGTGCCGGTCGCGCGGGATGACCTGTGTGGAGACGGGCTCGGCCTCCAGTCCCATCATCTTCGCCACGTGCTCTTCGACGCGCGGGTCGATGTTGGCGAATGTGCCGACGGCGCCGGAAATGGCGCAGGTGGCCACTTCCTTGCGGGCGAATTCGAGCCGCTCGCGGCAGCGGTCGAACTCGGCATATGCCTGGGCGAGCTTGAGGCCGAAGGTGGTCGGCTCGGCATGGATGCCGTGGCTGCGGCCGATGGTGAGGGTGTCCTTGTGCTCGAAGGCGCGCTTCTTCAGGGCGGCGAGCAGCAGGTCGAGATCTTCCAGCAGCAGGTCGGCCGCGCGCACCAGCTGCACGTTGAGGCAGGTGTCGAGCACGTCTGACGAGGTCATGCCCTGGTGCACGAAGCGGGCTTCCGGGCCGACGATTTCTGCCAGATGGGTCAGGAAGGCGATGACGTCGTGCTTCACTTCCGCCTCGATGGCGTCGATGCGGGCGACGTCGAACTCGGCGTCCCGGGCCTTGTCCCATACGGTCTTCGCGGCCGCCTTGGGGATCACGCCAAGTTCGGCCTGGGCATCCGCCGCGTGGGCCTCGATCTCGAACCAGATGCGGAATTTCTGTTCGGGAGACCAGATGGCGGCCATTTCAGGGCGGGTATAGCGGGGGATCATGGGCGGGCTCTCGGACTGTCGGGTTGCAGGCAGGATGGCCGTCTGGTTAGCAGCAACCGCCCAAGCCTACAACATGGCAATCCGGCTTATCGCCAGTCAGGCAGCGCCACCGGCACCGCCATGAAGCGTGCATCGCGGCCCTCGAAGCCGAAGGTGAGGCGGTGGACCAGCACGACCGCCTTGCCCTTCTCAGCCTCGCCGAACGAGATGACGTCCGCCAGCCGGTAGCTTTCCGGGCAACCGCGGGACTCCGGCAGTGACTTGTCGCGGTAAAACTCCACCGGTTCCTTGCCGTCCACCGCCACCGACAGCGCAAATCCCTTCACCGACGGCAGCGACTGGCAGTGCGGCGGCAGCGGCAGGTCGACATGGGTCAGCTTCACCGTCCAGAGTGTGGTGAGGTTGTGATAGCGCTTGAACACCATGGTGTGTGGGTCCGCCACCTCCTCGCCCACGGCATTGCTGGCGAGCAGCCTGGCGGGCTGAATGGTGCCGAACCTGTCGATCAGGGGCGCGGCCTCGGTCAGCGCCTGGCGGCGGGCTTCATACAGGTTGCTGGCGATTTCCTCGCGCTTTTGCACGCGCACTGGTGAGCCTTCGACCCATTTGTCCTCTGCAAGGTCGAGCACGAAGATGTTGGCATAGGCAAAGCCGGAGCCATCCTGGATGCCGAATTCCTCGAAGGCGAAATAGCGCCCGTCGGCTGAAAAACCGATGATCGCCCGGTCGGCGGCGTCCGCAGCGATCACATGACCGGCGCTGATCGCGGTCATGAAAAGAGCGAGAATGATAACGGCAAAGCGTCGCATACGGACAAGTATGCAGCAATCACAGGGCTTTAGCGATAGGAAGATAGAACATTGTTAACCGCGATTTCGCTGCAGGCGCGCATAGAACGGTTTCAGCAGCATTGGCAGGCAGTAGATCGGGAACTGCAGCATGGCAAAGAACAGCCATGCATCGGGCGGGGCAGCCGAGCCCAGCACCCCCATCACCACGGCGATGTTGCGGCCCGCGTGGGCATAGCCGAACGTCATCGCCCGCTCGCGCCCTGCCACATGGAACAGCACCACGGTGAGCAGGTTCAGCCCAAGATGCAGCCCGGTGGCGAGCGCGATCATCGCCAGGGCATAGAGGGGTTGGGCGATGACCCGTTCGGGAATGCCCGCCATCAGCGCGATTGCGAACACCACCATGATCAGCACGTTGATGCCGTCGAAGATGCCGGTGGCAGCCTTGCGCCGGGCCGGTCCCAGCCAGGCGGCAAGCGCCCAGGCAGAGACGACGGCCACGCCGATGAGACCGGCCAGCCTCAGGCCCAGTTCGGTGGCGGACAGGTGGATGTGCTCGCCCACGAAAAATCCGGTGAAGACGGGCGTTATCAGCGGATGCAGGGCGGTGGAGGCGAAGATGGTGGCGACGGTCAGGGCGCCGTCCAGCCCCATCACGAAGGCAAGTGCAGCGGCGGCATAATTCGGTGGCGCGGTGCCATAGATCACCAGCGCTGCCGTGAGGCCGGGCGACAGGGGCAGCGCAGTGGCGATCAGTGACAAGACCAGCGGCAGCAGCACAAAGCCGTACAGCAGCGAGATGATGAACACTTTGGGCTTGCGGATGTGGGCAATGGCGCGCTCGACGTCCAGCCTCGTCAGCACGATGGTCAGCATGGCGTAAACGGTGAGTGGCAACAGGGGAAACAGCAGGTGCGCCAGCGGCTGAACGGCAACGCCGGCAATGATGCCCAGCGGCAACAGCAGCGTTCCATGGCGGCCGATCCATTCGAAGGGGGCGCGCACCGGGCCTTGCTCCTGTTTGCGGCTTCAGAAAGCCCTGTAGGTGACGATGGTGTAGGTGTCCTTGACGCCGGGAATGGAGTGGAGCTTTTCGTTGATGAAGTGCCCAACGTCCTCGCCGTCCTCGAGGTAGAACTTCACCAGCAGATCCCAGCCGCCGGCCGTCGAGTAGATCTCCGAGGCGATTTCCGCATCGGCCAGCTGGGTGGCGACCTCGTATGCCTTGCCGAGCTCACACTTGATCTGGACGAAGAACGGTTTCATGGGGCGGCAGGCCTCGCTGTATGAGTAAGCTGGTTCCGGTCATTAGTGTCCGAAGCCAGGGTGGCCGGTCAACCCCTGTGTGGCGGCCGGTGCGACAGTTGCAGTTTGACTCAAATTCAGCACAAACACTTGAAAAATCCTGCATGAATTGGCGCTAAATTCGAGCCACCTGTCACCCCATGGCAGGGAACTGCCGGGTCCGGCCTGTCTTCGTCCCCGTCGAAGGCCGGCCGGCCACCCCGGCCCGGTCCTGTAGCCCCGCATCATCGCCATGCAACGAATCCGCTGCCGGACCTGTGCGATTTCAGCTATAGGCTGAATCACGGGGCAATCATCTACATGGCGTGGCAACCGGATGCTGGATCGCAAAACAGTCTTGGGCAATGCCGCGGGTATCGTTTGCATGCTGGTGTGGGCAGCCAACTTCCCGCTGGCGGTATCCGTGCTGAAAAGCTGGGATGCGCTGGGGCTGGCGCCGGTGCGGATGCTGCTGGCCGGTGCAACGGTGTTTCTCGCCACGCTGGTGATGCGGCAGATGACCAGTTTCGCCGGGTTGCTGCGCTCTGCGCGCTTCCTCGTCTGTTCCGTCGTTTTCGGCGTGTCGGCGCTGCTGTTCGTGGTTGCCCAGTCGCGCATCGATGCGGTCGCCGGCGCGGTCATTGTTTGCTCCATGCCGCTGTTTTCGGCGCTCATGGGCTGGGCCGAAGGGGTGGAGAAGCCGGGGTTGAAGCTGGCGGCCGCCATTGCGCTTACCGTGGCGGGCGGTGTGCTGACCAGCCTCGTGTCGGCTCAAGGCTCGGGCAGCGAGGGCTCGCTTGCCGGCGTGGCGGCCATGCTGGGCGCGGTCATCACCTATGTCTGGTACAGCCGCGAACTGGTGCTGCGGTTCGGCGATGCGCCGGACCTTGCCAAGACCTCGGCCAGCATGCTTGTCGCGGGGTTGACCTGTCTCGTCATCGCCGTGGCGGTGGTGGCGGTTACCGGCGACGTGCCGCGTTATGACCTTTCCGGCGCTACCTTGGCGAAAATTGTACTGCTGGCGTGCGTGACGGTGGGGCTGTCGGCGGTATTGTGGTTGTGGACCGGCCGCATGGTCGGGGTCACGGTGGCGGCGATGCACCACAACCTCGTTCCGTTCTACGTCATCCTGCTGGCGTCGGCAGGCGGGGCGGTGGTGACCGGGCAGCATCTGGTGGGCGCCCTGCTGGTGATAGCGGGGGCAGTGATTGCCCAGCTCCGGCCGCGCCGCAGCAAGGCCGGCGTCACCCAGCCGGTGCCGGCAGGGCGCAAGCCGCAGGCCTGAGCCTTCAGGACAGTGCGTTTGCGGCCCTTGCGAGCCGCTCCAGCCCCTTGGTGATGTCGCTGTCGCGGGTTGCGACGGAGAAGCGGATGCAGCCCGGTGCGCCAAAAGCCGAGCCGGGCACCGTGGCGACATGATACTCCTCCAGCAGCCAGTTGCAGAAGTCCGTATCGGTTTCGATGCGGGTGTTTCCGGCAGTCTTGCCGAGCAGGCCGGCAATGTCTGCAAGGATGTAGAACGTGGCGGGCGGCGCGGTGATGTTCACGCCTTCGATGCCCTTGAGCATCGCCACTGCGAGGTCGCGGCGGCGCTTGTAACTGACCCGCATCTTCTCAACCTCGTCGCGAGGACCGGTGATGGCGGCCAACGCGCCATGCTGGGCAAAGGCATTGCCGCCTGCGGTGAAGGTGCCCTGTATCTTGGTGATTGCCCTGGCCAGTGGCGCGGGCGCGGCGGCATAGCCCACCCGCCAGCCGGTCATGGCGAACCCCTTTGACAGGCCGTTGATGGTGATGGTGCGCTCGTACATGCCCGGCAGCGAGGCGATGGAGCGGGGCGGGGCGTCGAACCAGATGTACTCGTAGATTTCGTCCGCCACGACGAGGCACCGCGGATGCGCCTGCACCAGCCTCGCCAGTTCCTCGAGTTCCTCCGCCGTCCACACGGCGCCCGACGGATTGGAGGGTGAATTGATGAAGATGAGCTTGGTGCGTTCGTTCATCGCTTCAGCGATGCGCGAAAGCGGCGGCTTGAAGGCTTCGGCCGGAGTGGAGGGGATGACCACCGGCACGCCGCCGGCCATCTCGACGATGCCCTGGTAGGCGTTCCAGAAGGGGGCGGGCAGGATCACCTCGTCACCCGCATCCAGCGTGGCGAAGCAGGCATTTGTGATCGCCTGCTTGGCGCCATTGGCCAGCACCACGTCCGCCGCCGCCGCGGGAATGCCGTTTTCGTCGCGCAACTTGGCGGCGATGGCCTCGCGAAGTTCGGCGATTCCGGCGATGGGGACGTAATGGGTGTGGCCGGCATTCATGGCATCAGCTGCCGCCTGCCGAATCGCCTCCGGCGTGTCAAAATCAGGTTCACCGATGGTCAGGGAAATGACGTCGGCGCCTGACGCCTTCAGGTCGCGGGCCTTCTGGGCCATGGCAAGTATGGCGCCTTCGGCAATCGCCGAGGTGCGGGTGGAGAGAGACTTGGCGGGATCGAACTTGGTCATGGTTGCAGTGTCAGCAGATACGAGGATGAAGCGGCCTGCTATGCCATACATGGCGCCGCTGCGTGAAGGGAATTCGCGCGGGCTGACGGCCGCGCTGCTGGCCGCCTGCCTGCTGGCCGGCGCATGCGCCGCGGAGAAGCCGCGCCTTGCCGTGCCGGTCAACACCAACCCGTCGCCTTATGCCTCGGGCAAGATCCACACCGAACCGCTGTTCTACAATGGCCGCACCTACCAGGTGCGCATGCAGCACGTGGTGGCCGAGCAGGTGTTCAACGTCAACGTGTCGGCGCCCGGGCGCAGGCTCGGAAACACCTCCGGCGACCAGCGCATCGTGTCGGAGGTGGGGCGCAACGCGGTCAACCACTTTGCCTGTCCGGACGGGCAGCGCGCCCAGGTCGAGCCCGGCTCCGAGCAACCTGCCGTCAATGCGGGCTGGGACATGCGGGTAAGGTGCGTGTAGGCCCGCGCGTGGCTTGATTTCACGCACGTCAGCGGACATGCTGCCGGACACGGACTTTGCTCGTCGAATCCATCCGGGAGGAACTCATGAAATTGCGGATTGCAGCGGCCCTTGCGGTGGCAGCCGTCGCCATGTCGCTGGCCACGCCGGCCGTGGCCAAGTCGACCTGCCAGAACACTGGCAGCTTCGACCGCTGGCTGCAGGGCTTCAAACAGAAGGCCGTGGCTGCAGGCATCGACCAGCGCGTGGTGAGCGCCGCGCTCGATGGCGTCCAGTTCAATCCGTCCATCGTCAAGAAGGACCGCACCCAGGTCATCTTCTCCGATGACTGGGTGACTTTCGCCGGCAAGCTGGTTTCCGCCAACCGCCTGAAGACTGGCGCAGCAAAGCTCAAGGAAAACGCCAAACTGTTCAGCGATATCGAGAAAAAGTACGGCGTGCCGGGGCCGGTCATCGCGGCGTTCTGGGCACTCGAGACCGACTTTGGCGGGTTCATGGGCAATGACTCCACCATCGCATCGCTGGCCACGCTGGCCTATGACTGCCGCCGCCCGGAGAAGTTCGAGAAGGAACTGCTGGCCGCGCTGTCGCTGGTGCAGAAGGGCGACCTTGAACTGGCCGAGATGCGCGGAGCGTGGGCGGGCGAGCTGGGTCAGCTGCAGTTCCTGCCGTCCTACTATGACCAGCACGCGGTCGACTTTGACGGCGACGGACACCGCAACATGATCAAGTCGTCGTCAGATGCTCTGGCGTCCGCCGCCGCCTACATGAAGTACCTGGGCTGGACGCAGGGCCAGCCTTGGCTCGTGGAGGTCGAGGTGCCTCAGGTGATGCCGTGGGAGCAGGCGGACGTGACCATCAAGCATCCACGCGCCCAGTGGGCCAAGTGGGGCGTGACGTTGCGCGGTGGCGGCAAGCTGCCGGCCGATGACAAGCCCGCCTCGCTGATCCTGCCGATGGGCAAGGACGGCCCGGCATTTCTTTCGTATCCCAACTTCGACGCCTACCTGACCTGGAACGAGTCGCTGACCTATTCGCTCACGGCGGCCTATCTCGCCACCCGGTATGCGGGCGCGCCGAAGGTTGGCATGGGTCACGGCAATCCGCCCAGCATAGGTTACAAGGAAGTGCTCGCCGTGCAGCAGGCGCTGGTGAAGCGCGGTTATGACACTGGCGGGGTCGACGGCACCATGGGCGCCAAGACGCGCGCGGCGGTGCGGGACATGCAGTTGAAGCTCGGCATGCCGGCGGATGGCTATCCGACGCCTGAGTTCATCCGCAAGATTCAATAGGGAATGGGGGGCAGCTCCAACTCAGAAGGAGACACTGCCCATGAAAAAGCCCCTGATATGGTCCGCCATCTCGCTGGTGGGAGTTGCTCTCGTGATGCTGCTAGTGGGCATTTCGATGCCGCGGGTGATCGAGGTTTCGCGAAGCGTCCTGATCAATGCTCCGGCCGACGAGGTCTACCCACATGCCGCCGACCTCCGGGCGTTCCACAAGTGGTCGCCGTGGTCCGGCATTGACCCCGGCATGACAGTGGAGTTTTCGGGTCCTGATGCCGGCGCCGGCCAGAAGATGAGCTGGACGTCGCCGGGCGATGAGGATAGCTCCGGTTCGAAGGAGATCGTTGCCGTTGAGGAGAACCGCTTGGTCGTCTCCGAACTCGATCTTGGCGGCATGGGAACAGCGACGGCGAGACTCGATCTCGAGCCGGAAGGCGATGCCACCAGGGTCACTTGGTCGCTCGAAACAGACCTCGGCAACAACCCGCTGGCCCGGATGTATGGCAGGACCATGGAGATAAATGTGGCCAGCCAGTTTGATACCGGTCTTGCAAGGCTCAAACGGACAGTGGAGGAACGATGAAGATTGACGAGTATGCCGCGCTGGATGCGACGGCGCTGGCGGGGCTGATCCGCAAGGGTGAAGTGAGTGCGAAGGAGGTGGCCGGGCTGGCGGCCGAGGCCATCGCCCTGGTCAACCCTGAAGTCAATGCGGTCGTCGAGACCTACGATGACAACATTGCTGCGGCGGACGTGGCCGATGGGCCATTCGCCGGGGTGCCGTTCCTGATCAAGGACGTGCGCGGGCACCTGGGCGGCCGCAAGGCGGAGTATGGTTCACGGCTGGCCGAAGGTTACGTGGCAGAAGCTGACAGCCACTATGGCGAACTGATCAAGAAGTCCGGGTTCAACATCATCGGCCGGTCCAACGCGCCGGAGTATTCAATCGCCACCTCGACCGAGAACCTTCTCTACGGCAATACCTCGACGCCCTGGCGCAAGGGCTATTCGGCGGGCGGATCGACCGGGGGCGGCGCATCTGCCGTGGCGGCCGGCATCGTGCCGGTGGCGCATGGCTCGGACATCGGCGGCTCTATCCGTATTCCGGCAAGCTGGTGCGGCGGGGTAGGGCTGAAGCCGTCGCGCGGGCGCGTGTCGTCCGGGCCGCAGGTGGATGAAGGCGGTTTTGGCCTGAGCATGAACTTCGTGCAGACGCGTACCCTGCGCGACACCGCTGCCGTCCTCGACTGTCTTTGCCCGCCGCAGCCGGGGGACCCGTTCATCATTCCCACGCCCGATGGCGGCTTTGCGCCGTGGCTGAACAAGAGCCCCGGAAGCTTGCGCATCGCGTGGACTGTTGCACCGACCATGGATGCGCCGGTGGACCCGGAAGTCGCAGCGGCGGTCGAGGCTACGGCGAAGCTGCTCGAAGGGGCAGGCCACACGGTCGAACAGGCTGACATGGTGTTCGACCAGCAGCAGGCGTCGGAGGTCATGTGCTCGGTGTGGTTCTTCGGCTTCCAGAAGATGCTGGACAGGATTGGCCAGAAGACCGGCCGCAAGGCCGGGCCGGACACGCTGGAGCCGGTGACCTGGGAGATCTACAAGCGCTCCCGCGACATGGACCCGTACGAGTTTCTCGACGGGCTGGCGTGGATGAACCAGGCGCGGCGCGAGATCGGCAGGTTCTTTGCCAAGTACGATGTGCTGGTGTCGCCCACCACGGCGCAGGTTTCGCAGCCGCACGGGCTTTACGGACTCAACCTGCCGGGGCTGTCGCCGGAAGAATACATGGTGCTGGCGGACAAACCGGTGCAGTTCTGCTTCCCCTACAACGTGGCGGGCACGCCGGCCATGTCGCTGCCGGTGGCGTTGCATTCGAACGGCTTGCCGATCGGGGTGCAGCTTGGGGCAGGGCCGGCGCAGGAGCACCTGCTGATCGCGCTCGGGGCGCTGATCGAGCAGGAAATGCCGTGGGCCGGGCGGGTGCCGCCGTTGCACGTGTCGCGGCTTGCCGGCTGAGGTCAGCCAAGCTCCAGCAGGGTGATTTCGGGCGGCATGCCAAAGCGGACCGGCATGATGGAGCAACCCAGTCCGCCCGACACCACAAGATGACGGCCATCCTCGATGATGTGGCCGTAGGCAAACCGGTTGCCATAAGATGACGGCACCATTGGCGAGTAGCCGAACAGCCGGACCTGTCCGCCGTGCGTGTGGCCTGACACGGTCAGCGATACGCGCTTCGGGATGTTCACGAACAGGTCGGGTTCGTGCGCCATGTGAATGATGGGGGCGTCGTCCGTGATCCCGGAGAGCGCGACCGACAGTTCATCACGTCCAAAATAGACGCCTGGACGCCTGGTCTTGATGGCGACAAGCGAGTCCGTGCCGGAGAGCCAGAACGGCTTTCCGTCCTTCTCCAGTCTGTCTGCCTCGTTCACCAGCGCCCGGATGCCATGTTGCTCAAAGGCCTCCTGTGCGGCGATCGGACCTGAACCTCGCCGCTGGGCTTCCTCGTCAGACCACCAGTCGTGGTTGCCATTGATGGTGTAGACGCCGAGCGGGGCCGACAGCGCCGTGCACGCGGCTGCCACATCGGTGACGGGAATGTGCCGTGTCACGAACCTGTGGCTGGCGGTGTAATCACCCAGCAGCAGTACCAGGTCCGGTTTCAGGGCGTTGGCCGTTTCGATGATCTTGCGCCATCGCGACAACGGCATGTACGGCTCACCGAGGTGCGGGTCGGCGAGACAAACGATCTTCAGCTTCAACCCGGGAGTCCAGTTGGGCGGGGTGAAGGCATGGCGCTTGATGCGCAACCTGAAGCCTGGCTCGATGGCGAAGGCATAGCCGCTGAGCGCCGCGCCCGCCACCAGCAGTCCGCCGAACCACCTGAGAAAACCGCGCCTGGTCAATCTGTGCTTGCTCCTGCTGGTGTCCCGGCCGCCATGCCGGGCCACATTGTCGTGCGAGTCTGGGTCCGGGAACAAGCCCGGGGCGAAAACCCTGGGACCCTGCCAACGCACTGGCAACCCGTGTTATCGTTGCGCAGTTGCGACCACAAAGGAGCAGGTAAGCCCCAGTGTACTTCACCAGACTCGAATGGCTTTGGGCAAAAGTCCGGCGCCAGCTTATCTACCGGGCCATCATCATCGGTTTGCTTGCCGTTGTAGCGGCGCTGCTCGGCCTGATGACTGATCACCTGGTGCCGCAGCAGGTGGCAATCAGCGTCGGTGCCGAGGCGGTGGACAGCATTCTCGCCATCATCGCCTCCAGCATGCTGGCGGTGACGACGTTTTCGCTGTCTACGGTGGTGGCCGCGTACGGCTCGGCCACATCCACGGCCACACCGCGGGCCACCAACCTGCTGCTGGACGATACCGTTACGCAGAACATGCTGGCGACGTTCATCGGCGCGTTCATTTTCTCCATCGTCGGCATCGTGCTACTGAAGGCCGGAGTCTATGGCCCGTCGGGACGGCTGGTGCTGTTCGGGGTGACCATCTTCGTGATTGGTCTGGTCGTGACGATGCTGGTGCGCTGGATCGACTTCCTGATGCACTTCGGCCGGCTGGGCAACGTGCTTGACCGTATCGAGACGGCGGCCCGGCGCAACCTGGTGAGCATGCGCAAGCAGCCTTGCCTGGGAGGGGTGGCTTATGACGGAGACCCGTCGCGCAAACCGCCCGGCAGCACCGAAGTCCTGTCGGAGGACACCGGTTACGTGCAGTTTGTCGACATGGAAGCCCTGTCAGAGGTGGCCGGCGAGGATGGCGAGGTCACCGTGGCTGCGCATCCCGGGACGTTCGTACATCGCGGCGGCCGGCTGGCCTACTGCAAGGGCGAACCAGACGATGATGCGGCAGGCAAGGTGCGCGGTGCCTTCGTCATCGCCGCCAGGCGCACCTTCGACCAGGACCCACGGCTGGCGCTGATCACCATGTCAGAGGTTGCCTCGCGGGCCCTGTCGCCGGCTGTCAACGATCCGGGTACCGCGATCGAGGTGCTGGCGCGGCACGTTCGCGTCTTCACCAGTTGGCTCGATACGGGCGCTGCGGATGAACCGCTGCACCGTAATGTCCGCATCTCGCCGGTCACCGTGGACGACATGTTCGACGATGCCTTTCTGGCGCTGGGACGTGACGGGGCAGGCCATATCGAGGTGGTGATCCGGATGATGAAGTCGCTTGCCGCACTGGTGGACAGCAGCCCGGAGGAGTTCTCCGGGCCGGCAAAGCGCCACATGGCGCTGCTGTTCAACCGGGCTGTTCAGGCAATGGATAGCGCGGACGACCGGGCGCTGCTGGTGGCGGAGAGCGAAGCGGCTGGGCTGAAACTGACCGCCACACAGCGCAAACGCGTCCGGTCAAGGTAATCAGCGCCCCTTCCAGACCGGGTCGCGCTTCTCGGCGAAGGCCTTTGCGCCTTCCAGCTGGTCTTCCGAGGCATAAAGCTTCGAGATGCTGGGCAGGCCGCGCCGGTTTAGCAGCGCCAGCGCCTCCTTGTCGTTCAGGTGGTGGGTGCGTTCTAGCACTTCCTTGATGGCGGCGTAGACCAGCGGCGGGCCGCCGGCGAGCTTGTCCGCCACCTCGCGGGCGCGCGCCATGAGCTGGTCCGCCGGCACCACTTCATTGACGAAGCCCCAGTGCCTGGCCTCGGTGCAGTCCACCACGCGGCCGGTCAGCAGCATTTCCATGGCGACGTGGTAGGGGATGCGGCGTGGCAGCTTGATGGTGGCGGCATCGGCAATGACGCCGGAGCGGATTTCCGGCAGGGCGAAAGTTGCGTGCTCGGCGGCGATGATGATGTCGCAGGAAATCATGATCTCGAAGCCGCCGCCGAAGGCCAGTCCGTTGACCGCGCACACCACCGGCTTGTTGAGGCCCGGCAATTCCTGCAGGCCGCCGAAGCCGCCCAGGCCATAGTCGGCATCCGCACTTTCGCCCTCGGCTGCCGCTTTCAGGTCCCAGCCGGGGCAGAAGAACCGCTCGCCGGTGGCGGTCAGGATGGCGGCGCGCAAGGTATCGTCATCGCGGAAGGCGGAGAACACCTCGCCCATGACGCGGCTGGTGGCAGCGTCGATGGCGTTTGCCTTGGGCCGGTCGATGGTTACCTCCAGCACGCGCCCGCGCACTTCGGTTCTGATCGGGCCATCGGTGATGTTGAGCAGTGTCATGGGCTGGTCTCCTTCAGTCCTTGCGAATGCGAATGAGCGCATCGGCGGCGATGGCGCCCTTGCCGTTTTCCAGCACCATCAACGGGTTGACGTCCAGTTCTTCAAGTGTTGAATCATGCGTAACGGCGAAGCTTGCCACCGCCTCAATGGCGTCCAGCACCGCGTCGGGATCGCCGGCCTTGCCGCGATATCCCTCGATCAGCCGGAACACTCGCAGCGATCGCAGCGCATCGCCGATTTCGCCGCGCGTGGCGGGCAGCAGCAAGGTGGCGCTGTCGGCCAGAAGCTCGGTGAGAATGCCGCCTGCGCCGATCACCAGCGCCAGGCCGAACTGCGGGTCGCGTTTCACGCCGACGATCAGCTCCGCGACCGTGCCGGTGATCATCTGCTCGACCAGCACCTCGCTGCAGATGCCGGCCATGGCGTCAGCGGCAGCCTGTGCGCCCTCAGGGCTGGAGAGGTTCAGCGCCACGCCGCCGGCCTCGGTCTTGTGGGCCAGGCTGACGGAGGATGCCTTCACCACCACCGGAAAGCCGATGGCTTGTGCGGTGCGGCCCGCATCTGCGATGGGGCAGGTCATGGCGGCGGGCACGCGAAGCCCGTGTTCCGCCAGCAGCGCCTTGGCCTCGCGCTCTGTGAGGCTGCCGATCTCGTCTTCTGATGCATGCGCAGGCGAAAGCGGGGCGGGGGTTTCGGCTTGCGCCCAGTTGCGCCCGATCATGGCGGCGGCGGCAAAGGCGGTGAAGGCGTCGTCCAGCCCCAGCATCGGTGCGATACCTGCGCCGGTGAGCCGCCTGGCGACGCCGGCCGGCATCGATTCATGCAAGCTGGTGACAGTGACAGCCCGAGCGCCTGTGGCCTTGTGGGCGTCGATATAGCCCTCCACCGTGACGATCCAGGTGGCGGGGTTCATCGGCGGCTTGTCGGGTATGTCGATGACCAGCAGCCCCACGTCAAAACCGCCGGACAGCACGGCGGAGAAAGTTGCGGCAAGCTTGTCGCGCTGGTTCCAGATGAAGGTGTGATAGTCGAGCGGGTTGTCGACCACGACATACTCGCTCAGCGTGGCGGCGACCTTCTCGTGCGTGGCGGGGTCGAAGGCCGGAAACGACACGGGAAAGGCCTCGCCCATGTCCGACACAAGCGCGGCCTCGCCGCCCGAGCACGACATCGACACTAGCCGCGTATCGTTGATGGGGCCGCCATAGTGCAGGAACTTCAGCGTCTCGCACAGGGCGCTGACCGAGTTCACCCGGGCAATGCCGTAGCGGGCGAACATCGCGTCATAGAGGTCATCCGCGCCGGACAGCGAGTTGGTGTGGCTCATGGTCACTTTCGCGCCCTGTTCGGAGCGGCCGGTCTTGAGCACGACGATGGGCTTTGCTGCGGCCCGCGCGGCAAGGGCGGCACGCGAGAAGGCAGCCACGTCCTTCAGCCCCTCGATGTGCAGGCCGATTGCGGTGACGCGCGAGTCCCCCGCCAGGTGCGCGATCATGGCGGACATGCCCACGTCTGCCTGGTTGCCGAGGGTGAACAGCCCGGCCACCGGCACGTGCCGCTTCATCATGGCGAAGTTGCAGGCGATGTTGCCCGACTGGGTGATGAACACCACGCCGCGCTCGACCGGCCTCATGCCGTGCTCGTCGGGCCAGGGCGAACACTTGTCGAGTGCGTTCACATAGCCATAGCAATTGGGCCCCATCACCGGCATGCCGTTGGCGGCTTTCAGCATATCTGCTTCCAGCGCCTTGCCGGTGTCGTCGAGTTCGGCAAAGCCTGACGAGTATAGCACCACACCGCCGCAGCCCATGGCCGAAAGCTCGCCGATCATCTGCACCGCCAGTTCGCGCTTCACCGCGATGAAGGCGCAGTCGGGCGCTTGCGGCAGCTCGGCGATGGTGCGCAGGCAGGGCACGCCGTTGAGATGATCGCGCTTGGGGTGGATGGCATGGATGGCGCCGTCGAAGCCCAGTTCCTGCGTCACGCGCAGCGCAGTCTCGGCCTCCCAGCCGCCGATGAAGGCTATGGACTTCGGCGCCAGCAGCCGGGCGAGGGGAGAGGTGGTCATGACAGCTCCGCATAGACGCCGAGACCGCGCTTCTTGATCTGGCCGGCGATGATCAGTTTCTGGATTTCCGAGGTGCCTTCCCAGATGCGCTCGACGCGGATGTCGCGGTAAAGCCTCTCCACCGCATAGTCGCGAATGAGGCCGCGCCCGCCGTGCAGCTGCAGTGCGGTGTCGACCACGCGGCCCATCTCCTCCGAGCAGTAAAGCTTTGCGGCGGACGCCTTGGCGTGCACCAGCTTCCTGTCCAGCCCGGCGTCGATCTCCGCCGCCACCCGGTAGAGCAGCGACTTGGCCGCGAGGATACGGGTGGCCATGTCCGCCAGCATGAACTCGACGCCCTGGAAATCCGCCAGCCGCTGCCCGAACTGCTTGCGGTTCATGACGAAGTGCGTCGCTTCCTCAGCCGCGCGAACGCCCATGCCGCAGCAGCGCGCTGCGATGGCGAGGCGGGCTTCGACAAACCATTCCCTGGTGATGTCCAGCCCGTCGCCAACCTTGCCGAGCAGCCGGTCATCGCCGACGCGCACATTGTCGAGCGTCACCTCCGGGTGCTCGTCCACGCCGCCCATCATGAAGCGGGGCGAATGGCCGACGGTCAGGCC
>JAZBOA010000318.1:0-16364 GCA_036350935.1 Anderseniella sp.
GGCGGAACCTATCAACCGCCAAAGGTCATGAAAAGCGCTGAATCGAGCGCCCTGCTCCATATGCTGCCGGTTGGTTCTACGCTGTCGCGGACAATGACCGGACCGGACGAGACCAACTTGCCGCTGGCATAGATCATCACCTTGCCGATTTCCGTGCCGGCCTTCACCGGCGCAACCAGCGGCCCCTTGTAAACCAGCCTTGCCTCGGCGGCGGCCAGTTCCTGATCTGACATCGATGTAACGATGTCCGCACCCGCGACGAGCCGCACCGTGGATTGCTCGCCACCCCATACCCTTGCCTGCCCCACGGTGTCGCCAGTGACGAACAGTTGCACTCGGCGGAACTGCCGGAAGCCGTAGTCGAGCAGGCGGGTAACCTCTTCCTCACGTTCGCGGGCCGATTTCAGGCCGGCAACCACAACAACAAGGCGGCGGCCTTCGCGTTCAGCCGATCCGATCATGCTGTAGCCGGATTCGCTGATAAATCCGGTCTTCACACCATCCGCCCCCGGGTAGTTGCCAAGCAGCGGATTTCGGTTGCGCTGGCGGATGTTGTTCCAGGTAAATTCGGGCTGCGAGTAATACTTGTATTGGTCCGGGAACACCTCGATCAGGTAGCGCGCCAGGCTGGCCAGTTCCCGAACCGTTGAGACGTGCCCCTCGGCAGGCAGGCCGGTGACGTTCCTGAACTCCGACCTGGTGAGGCCGAGCTCGCGAGCCCTCGCCGTCATCAACGCGGCGTAGCGTTCCTCGGATCCTGCAACTCCCTCGGCAATGGCGATGACTGCATCGTTGCCAGACTGCACCACGGCGCCGGGAATGAGGTCGGCCAGCGCCACGGATGACCCGAGTTCTGCATACATCGTGGAACTGCCCGACGGCGCGCCGCCGGTACGCCAGGCATGTTCCGAAATGGTGAAGGTGTCGGTGAGCTTGAGGCTGCCCTCCTTGAGCTTCTCGTAGACGAGCAGCATGGTCATGATCTTGGTCATGCTGGCTGGCGGAAACGGCTCGTCCGGGTTCTTCTCCAGCAACACGGCGCCGGAGCGGCTGTCCATGATGATGGCGTGCGTTGCCCGCGTGTCGAAGCCTTCGGCCTGGGCAAGTGCGCTGCCCGGTTGCCACATCATGGCGGCCATAAGGGCCATCATGACGGACAACATGAACAAGGGTGAGTTTCTGGGCGGCCGGCACGGGTGTTTCATGGCGTCCAGTGCATTTCGATCAATCAATGATCGTCAGCTTACGCAGCACCCGCGACCAGGGCAACACCTGTGGCCAGGCTATGGGTCACAGAATGGTGTTGTGACCGGAGCTTCAACCGGTCAATGACTGGCCACTTTCAGAAGTGCGTCGGCATGACCACGCGACCGAACGGCACTGAGAGCCTGCTGTGCATCGGCCTGATTGCTCATTGGTCCGACCCGAACCCGGTAAACCTGGCCATAGCCACCAGAGGCTGCCTCGACCATCACGTTGCCGATGTCGGCAAGATCCGCCCGGGCGCGTTCGGCATTGGATGGATCGGAGAAAGCGGCAACCTGGACAAAATACGCCTCGCCTGCCCCCGCAGCCGGCGCAACACTTGCAGTGCTTCCGGCAATGCTGGCGGCGGCGTAGGTTGGCTGTTCAGAGCCGTAGCGGCCGTTTCGAAGGTCGGCGCTGGCGATCATCTGGTTTAGCGGCGTTCCGCGTTCAAGTTCCTGGTTCATGGCAGCAAGGTGGCCGTAGTCTCCGTCCTTCAAGGGCGCCGGGCCGATATACTGCACCCGCACCGGCGCCTTGCCTTGCGCCCGGAAGCCCAGCGCATCGGCAGACCGTCTAGACATGTCGATGATGCGGTCGTTGACGAAGGGGCCGCGATCGTTCACGCGCACGATCACCGTACGGCCGTTGTTAAGGTTGGTGACCTTGGCATAGCTTGGCAGCTCCATGGTGGTGTGGGCCGCCGTCATCTGCTCCATGTCGAACCACTCGCCGTTCGACGTCATCCGCTTGTGGAACTTCGGTCCATACCACGAGGCAACGCCCTTGCGGTCGTAGTTGGGCTCATGGCGCGGATAGAACTTCTGGCCTGCCACTTCATAGGGTTTGCCGACATGACGGCGGCCGCCGCCCTTGGGGATCGGGCCCTTCGCCTCGTCCCACAGCGGCGAGCCGACGCCGGCGAACGGATCCTGCTTGCCTCCGCCTGAACACCCGGCAATGGTCACCGCAATGGCGCACAGCAGCCCGGCGCTGACGAAGAAGTATCCCTTGCGGCTCCGGTTCGGCAGTTTCACTGGTCTGGAGGTCATGACTTGCTCTCGATATCTTGTCCGGACAGGACGAAAGGGTTCGGCCGGTTTTTTTCACCACGTGCCTAAACCGGCATGCGGATTGGCAAATGCGGCTCTAACGAAACGTTTAAAACTTGATCGATGCTTGCCTGAATCCGGTAAAGTTCCGGTTCCCAAAAGCGGTTAACGCTTGGTTTACACTTCCCGCCATGACACGTTTCTAGCCTTCGACCCTGCCAGGAATGACCGCACACCATGAACAAGCCTGACACCCCTGCCCGCTTCTCAACCTCACTGTCGGCGCAACTGACGCAAGCGATCCGCGAGCGCCCCGTCACCCGCGACGACCTGGAGGCTGCAGCCCTGTTCACGCTCGATGCCATTGCCAACACGGTTGCAGGCCGCAACTCGGTGCCGGGCGCCAAGCTGCTGGCCTGGCAACGGGCCATGCAGGCTGCAAGCGGCAGCGCCGGGCAAATCGACCAGGCGCGGCTGTCGTTTCTCTATGGCGCCCTGTGCCACATTCTTGAGGTTGACGACCTGCACCGCGCCTCAGTCGTCCATCCGGGCTGCGTGGTCGTGCCGGCAGTCATGGCGATGGCCGCGGGACGGCCCGGCAACGAGGCGCTGACTGCCGTGTTGCGGGGCTTCGAGGCCTGCACGCGGGTCGGCATGAGCGTGGGGCCAGCGCACTACCGCACCTGGCACAACACCGCCACCTGCGGACCTTACGGCTCGGCAATGGCGGCGGCCTCGTTGCTGCAGTTGTCCGCGGAACAGACAGTTCATGCGCTGGGCAATGCGGGTTCGCAGTCGGCGGGGCTTTGGGAATTTCTCGACACCGGGGCTGAAACCAAGCACCTGCATGCCGGACGCGGCGCCGAGGCGGGGCTGGTGGCGGCGACGCTAGCAGCGCAGGGGTTTACCGGCGCTCCAACCATCCTTGAAGGACGGCGCGGGTTCTTCATAGCAACCTGTTCAGATGCTGATCCGTCCCGGCTGGTTCCGCCAGACACTGATCCATGGCAACTTCATCTGACATCGATCAAGCCATGGCCATCGTGCCGCCACACCCATCCGGCGATCGATTGCGCCCTGACCCTCTATCAGCGCATTGGAGGCGCGGCGCGGGTGGAGCGGGTTGAGGTGTCCGCCTACCCTGCGGCGCTTGACTTGTGCGACCGGGTACAGGTGAACAGCGCTTACGAAGGCAAGTTCTCGCTGCAGCACTGCGTGGCGGCCGCGCTAACCGACGGGCAGGTAATTTTCGACAGTTTCGAACCGGAGGCGCGGGCCCGGCTGGCGGACTTGCGCTCGCGTATCGCCGTTGAGCCGGTTGAAGAGTTTTCCAGCGCCTACCCTGTTCACTGGGGCAGCCGGGTGCGGGTCAGCCTGAAGGATGGAACCGTGCTGGAGCAGGCCGTGTCAGACGCGCGCGGAGACCCTGAACTGCCGCTCGGCTTCGACGACATGGTCAGCAAGGCACGCGGACTCATGGTGCATGGCGGCCACCCGGAGCCGGACTCGCTGATACAGGGCATTCTCGCCATGGCTGACGGTGCGCCGGCGCCAGACCTTGCGCCGCTGCTGAACATGTAAAGGTGCCGCAACGATCAGTTGGTGCCGGACTGGCCTGCCTGCTGTCCTGAGGCGCTGTCCACGGAGGTGTTTTCTCCGGTAGCAGCAGGTGGTGCGGTTTCAGCCGCATTGCCGCCGCCAGCAGGTTGAGCAGCCGCGAGAACTGCCTTCAGGCGGGCATGGTTCTGCTGGCCGTGCGGATTGCCCTGGGCGGCAGACTTTTCATAGAGCTCGATCGCTTTCCCGGCGTCCTTGGCGGTGCCCCAGCCCATTTCGTACATGCCGCCGAGATTGTTCTGGCCCCATGCGTTGCCGGCATTTGCGGTATCTTCAAACAGCCGGAACGCCACGGAAAGATCGCGCTCGGTGCCCATGCCCTGCAGATACATCAGGCCAAGATTGTTCTTGGCAGCAACGTGACCGCCGTCGGCGGCCTTGGTGTAGTAAGTGACCGCCTTCGTCAGGTCCGGTTTGACGCCGGTGCCATAGTGATAACCATGGGCTGCCTTGTAGGCGGCTTCGATATTGCCCTTGTCTGCCGCGCTGGCAAACAGCGTCAAGGCGTTGGCGGGATTGGCCTTCAGATCCTTGCTGCCTTCCAGCAGCAGGCCGGCCAGCAGGAACTGGGCATCGGCGTCGCCTTTTTCGGCAGCTGCGGTCAGCCAACGCGCAGCGCGCGTAATGCTCTTGCGGGCGCCGTTGGCGCCTTCGAGATGGTCCTTCGCCAATGAAACCTGGGCAGCAACGTCACCCTTGCTGGCAAGCTCGTTCTTCTCCTTGAACGGCAGCGTCGACAGGTCTGGCGCCTGCTGCTGCTGTGCCGGTGCCTGTTCGTTGCCGCCCGTCTGAGCCAGTGCGGACGGTGCGAAAGCCGCACCGCCAAGCAACAGCGCGGCAGCCGCTACCGATGCCAGAGATATTCTGAACTCGTTCATTGTCAGGCCTCTCGGGATTTCAGGTTCTGCCGCTTATGACATCAGCGGGCTTTCAATGCAAATCTCTACCCTTGGGAAACCGTCCAGCTGGACTGCTAGCGGATCCGCGTCCAGGTTTGTGACCCGCACAGGAACTTGGCAAAGCAGCCCTCCACCTCCATCGTCGCGCCTTTCGGATCGAGATAGACATCGTAGACCTTGCCATTCTGGGCGTTGTAGACAAGGCCCTTCAGCAGGTCGCCATCAGAGTTGGGCTCCAGACCCTTCATGATGGTCAGCCCGATGATCGGGCGCATGCGCTGGCTGGCGTCGGGATTGTTGGTGTCTGTCTTGGGATTGCCAGCCTCGTCAAACGGTTCGCGCAGCCAGACAATATGTCCACACAGATACTGGCCGCATGGCGAGATCTCGATATTAGACTTGCCTTCCTCATCCGCCCAGACGCCCTGGGCGCGCTCGATGAGCGTCGAGGCAGCGGCATTGCCCGCCAGCCCGGGCCAGGCCGCAAGCGCCAGAAACGACAACAGTGCAAAAACGGATTTCATGAGTGGCATATACCTGTACGGGTACCTTGATCAGACCGACTGCTACAATTCATCTGTGGCCACACTAGGACAGACATGGTGAACGGATTATGAAACAACAACCCGCATCACGCAGAAGCGCTGCGGCCACATGCCGGCGCGGGTGACTGCTGCCGCCGTTGTTGCGTGGCCCTTGCCTCCAACTTGCCTGACAGGTAAACCAACGCGGGCTTCGGCGCTTGCACCACCAAGGAATCGCGGAGGGGTGGCAGAGTGGTCGATTGCGGCGGTCTTGAAAACCGTTGGGCCTCACGGTCCCGGGGGTTCGAATCCCTCCCCCTCCGCCACCTCATTGTTTGCGCACCGTCACTTGCGGCCCGCGTCAAAACGCAACAGAACTCGCGGTTGCGATCATTGCAACGATTTGGCAACGTTATTGCGTCAATCTGACTACGCGGTCTTGCGAGATCGTTTCGCGGGCGCCGTGTCCCGTTTCAAACGGGCCGCCGCCCTTCACTCACCGGACTAAACCGGAGGTGATCGCCATGGCAGGCGACAGCAGTTCCAACCCGGCAGGCAATCCCACCCAGTGTGTTGCAGCAACGGCCAGCGAGGCTCGCCGCTTTACGCCAACTGCACTGAAGGTTGACAAGCCAAAAAACAATCCAAGCGATCCGGTCGATATCGATTACGCGGAGCGTTTCCTGCCCTGAGCCGCAGGGCCGGTGGAAGCGAAAACTGAACGGCAGCAGATGCCGGACAGATTGCTATCGCCTGCGGACAAGACAGTCTCGTTCGCCGGCGGCAATCAGCTTGTTGCAGAGTTCGGTGGCAGCCTGCTTTGACTGCACGGGCCCCATGCCCAGCCGGTAGAATGTGCCGCTTGCTCCCAGGTTTGTCTGCTGGACGGCTGGCGGCAGGTTGCCGAGCAGGTTGCCATGCCGCGTCCGCAATTGCTGATACTGGCTCATGGCTTCCTGTTCCGAGCGGTATGCCGCAAGCTGGATGACGTATCCCTCGCCCGACGGCGCGGTGACCTGTGGCTGCGGCTGGGCAGGCGGTGCGAAGGCTTGCAGCGATTCCGATGTTACGGGCTGCTGGACTGCCGGCGCCGGTGCCGGCGGGGGCGCCAGCGCAACCTGCTGCTGCTGTTGCAACACCTGGGGAGCGGCCTGCGCCGGCGGCGAACCCGTTACAGTCTGGTTGAACGGCGTCCTGGTGCCTGCAAGCGGGTCATCGTCACGCGCGCCAGCACGGGTTGGCCGGGCTGGCTGCTGCTGCGCGGTCCCGGGAACCGGCTCAACGGGGCTGAACAGGCTGCCAGCCTGCGATGAGGATTGGTCGGACGGGGCCGGCAAGAGGCCTGGCAGAGGTTGCGGTTCAGCTTGCGGGAAGGGTGCGGGCGCTGGTGCAGGTGCGGGCTGCACAACCGGTCTGAATTCCGTTGCTGGGGCCTGTTCGACGGCTGCCACCAGGTTGCGCGGCTTGAGGCGCGGCACGGGCGGGTTGGTGATCGGCCCGCTTGAAACGGCAGAAGCCGCCGGTTCAACCCCGGCGGCCCCCTCTTGGTTGTCTGTGCGCACGTCAGCATTCGCAACTTGCTCGGCTGGCTCCGGGGCAGCACCGCCGGGCTGCAACGAACCTTGCGTTTGCGGTGGCGGCGGCAGGGGAAGCGGCAAGCTGTCGCTGTCGCTGTTTCCTGCCGGTGGCGCTATCGGCGTTTCTTCCCGCGGGACGATCTGCTCAGGCTGGTTGGCGCCATCTCCGCTCAACAGCCGCTCGTAGATCAGCTTGCGTCCCTGGGCAGGCGCGGTGCCTTCCTGTTGCGGCGCCGCCGCATCCGGCTCGGCCTTAACCGGCTCCTGCGGCGCCGATACGGTTGGCACTGCGCCTCCAGCGTCCCCGGTCGCCGGCTTCTGCGACTTGTACATGTAGATGAGGCCGATCGCGAGAGCAGCCATGGCCAGCAATGCCAGGATCAGCATTACTATGCCTCCCCAGCGGCGCGGCTGTTCATCCTCGAAGTCGTCGTCGTACTCCCGGTAGGCCTGGGCGTAGTCGCGCGCCGTCCGGCCGGAATAATTGCCGCCAGGCGCATCATCGTCGAAGGGATCGTCAAAATCGGCCCGCAGCGGTTCATTGCGCGGCGCGGGCGTACGGGCTTCCGGGGCGCGGCCAAGCGGCTGCGCCGGGCGGTATCCATTGTCCTCGAACAGATCATCGTCGCCATAAGGTGCGCGTGGGCTACGCGCCTGCGGTGCAGGTGGCGCAGGCGGCCTTGGCGGTTGCGGGTATCCACCCGGCTGCTGCGGCTGGTAACCCGCGGGCGGCATGGGACGCGCGCCTGGAGGCGGCGCATAACCCGGACCTTGCGGGCGGTAGGCCGGTTGCGGTTGCTGCGGCGGATAGGAAGGCTGTCCATATCCCGGCCGCGGCGGCTGGTATTGCGGCGCCTGTGGCGGCATTGCCTGAGGCGCGGGCCTTCCCATCGGTGCAGGCGGACGCGGCGGCGCCGGCGGCTGCTGGGAAGACGGTGCGGGTGAAGGATATGGGGCCGGAACCGGCGCATAGGGCTGCGCAACCGGCTGTGGTGCGGCAGACTGTGCGGGCGGTGCTGGCGGCTGTGGCGGAGCGGACGGTTGCACCACGCGCGGTTCAACCTTCTCGGCCTGAGCGGTCTCGACCTCTTTCCTTGCGAATGAGAACTTTTCCAGGCTGCTGCTCGCGGCAGTGCGCTTCTTGACAGCTTCTTCTGCTGCCTCGCGATGTTTGCGCAACCGCTCGGCGAAGGCATCGTCCTGCGATGCCCGCGAAGGCGCTGGCTGGGGCTGCGGCGCTTGGGGTGCCGGACGCGGCGCCAACGCGGCTGTTCCCGGGCGCGGAGCCATGGGCGCAGGACGCGCTACCACCTTCGACGTCACCTGCTGCCCGCCCGCAGGCTGCGGCGCCTGCGGCTTCGGCGCAGGTGTGGCTTCGCTCGCATCCTTGCGAGACTCGTCAATGCCCAACCTGTCGCGCCAGCTGCGCGAGCCGGACTTACCGGTACTGTCCTGATCCATCGATCCCCACCAAAACTTACATCTCGTGTACGGGTCTCACGCCAAGGATATGCAAACCACTCGCCAAAGCATAGCGAATCATTTGCAGAAGCGCGAGACGCGCCCGCGTAAGATGCACCTGATTAGGCAAAATAAACCTTAATTGAGGCTGATCTTTGCCCTTGTTGTAATACGAGTGAAATTCGGCCGCAATATCATAGAGATAGAAAGCAAGCCGGTGCGGCTCGCGGTTATGTGCCGCCATTTCGACCGCCCTCGGCCAGCCAGCCATCAACTGCAGCAGCCGCTGTTCGGTCTCGTCACCCAGCAGTTCGAGCGTACTGTCATCAAGAATGTCGAGATTTTCCAGTACGTCCGGGCCGAATTCCTCACCGGCACGGGCAAATGCCGAACCGATACGGGCATGGGCGTACTGCACATACCACACCGGGTTGTCGCGCGACTGTTCGGTGACCTTCTGGAAGTCGAAGTCAAGCGGCGCATCGTTCTTCCGGGTGAGCATCATGAAACGCACGACATCCGACCCGACCTCATCGACAACATCGCGCAGGGTGACGAAATCCCCTGCCCGCTTCGACATCTTGAACGGTTCACCACCGCGATAAAGCTTTACCAGCTGGCAGAGCAAGGCGTCGGCGCGCACCCTGCCGCCGGACAACGCCCGCGCCACGGCCTGCAGCCGCTTTACATAGCCCCCGTGATCCGCGCCCAGCACGTAGACGAGTTCGTCGAAACCGCGCTCGATCTTGTTGCGGGCATAGGCTACGTCGGCCGCGAAGTAGGTATACGAACCGTCAGACTTCATCAGCGGCCGGTCGATGTCATCGCCATAATCGGTGGCGCGGAATAGTGTCTGCTCCCGGTCCTCCCAATCTTCCGGCAACTGGCCCTTGGGCGGAGGAATACGCCCCTCGTACACAAGCCCCTGCTCGCGCATTTTCTCAACTGTTTTCCGTATCTGCCCGGAATCATGAAGAGACTTCTCTGAGAAGAACACTTCCTGGCGGATGTTGAGAGCCGCAAGGTCCTCACGGATCATCGCCATCATGGCGTCGATGGCCCGTTCCTTGATCAATGCCAAACACTCAGCTTCTGACTTATCGAGCAGCCCGCCGCCGAACTCCTCAGCCAGCGCCTTGCCGACCGGCACCAGATAATCGCCAGGATAAAGACCGGATGGGATATCCCCGATCATCTCGCCCAGCGCCTCGCGGTAGCGCAGCAGCACTGACTGGGCCAGCACGTCGATCTGGCTGCCCGCGTCATTGATGTAATATTCGCGGGTCACTTCATGACCGGTGAAGGCCAGCAGGTTGGCCAGCGCGTCGCCAAACACGGCGCCACGGCAATGCCCGACGTGCAGCGGTCCGGTCGGGTTTGCCGATACGTACTCAACGTTGACCTTGTGCCCCTCGCCCATGGTGCTACGGGCAAATCCTTCTCCGGCAGACAGGACGGCGCGAATGAACCCGGGCCAGAATGCTGCCGAAATGCGCATGTTGACGAAGCCTGGTCCGGCGATTTCAGCCGCAGCCACGTCATCATGGGCCTTCAGCGCCTCGCACAGCGCTGCCGCAATGTCGCGCGGCGGCATGCCGGCAGGCTTCGCCAGCACCATGGCGGCATTGGTGGTGATGTCGCCGTGGGCGGGATCGCGCGGCGGCTCAACGACCACCTTCGACACATCGAGGCCGGAAGGCAGCGTGCCGTTGGCGGCAAGAGTATCGAGCGCGGCATCGAGCACCGCTTTGAAGTGGGCAAATGGGTTCATGGGACCGCTGTTTTCGAGAAGACTTCTGTTTCGCCCATCCGGCCGGACAAGCAAACTGCCGCGCCGGGATTAACGGAAAAGCGGATCAAGGTCAAACAGGCGCTTGTGCTCGTCGAGCGCATACCGGTCGGTCATGCCGGCAATGAAATCGCAGATCTGCCGGGCCTGCCTGCTTGAGCCGCGCGTGGTGCCTTCCTCCTGCCAGCCGGCCGGAAGCTGCGTCGGGTCGCCAGTATAGGCTTCAAACAGATCCCGAACGACCCGCCGGGCACGGTTCATCATGGCGGTGACAACCTCATGCCGGTACATGCGTTCTGACAGGAAGGCCTGCAGTTCACGATTTCCGGCTGCCATGCTGCCGGAGAACCCGACCACGGCGCGGGGCGCGGCACGCACCTCCTCGGCTGATGTCACCGCAAGCTCGGCCACGTTGATGCGGGTCTGGTCGATGACGTCGAAGATCATCCAGGAGATCACCCGCCGCACCGTTTCGTGAATCAGGCGATGTCGGTCGAGGTCCGGCCAGGTTTTCTGCACATCGCGCAACGCCGCGCCGGCGATGGGCAAATCGGCGATGGCGCCAATATCGAACAGGCCGGCGCGAAGGCCATCATCGATGTCGTGGGCGTTGTAGGCGATGTCATCGGAAATCGCCGCCACTTGCGCCTCGGCGGAAGCAAAGCTGTCAAGCCGCAGGTCATGGGCGCCGGCAAACTCGGCAATGGCGTGCGGCAGGCCGGACTTCGCATAACGCCCCGACGGCTTGCCGTTGGCATCCGCCAGCGGACCGTTATGCTTGACCAGTCCCTCCAGCGTTTCCCAGGTGAGGTTCAGTCCGTCGAACGCGGCGTAGCGGCGTTCGAGACTCGTCACGATGCGCAGTGCCTGGGCGTTATGATCGAAGCCGCCATGCGCCCTCATGCAGTTGTCCAGTTCGCGCTCGCCGGCATGGCCGAACGGGGTGTGGCCAAGATCGTGCGCCAGCGCCAGCGATTCCGTCAGGTCTTCGTCCACACCGAGCGCCCGGGCGATCGAGCGCGCCACCTGTGCCACCTCCAGCGAATGGGTGAGCCGCGTCCGGTAGTGATCACCCTCGTGATAGACGAACACCTGGGTCTTGTGCTTCAACCGGCGGAAGGCTGCAGAGTGAATGATCCGGTCACGGTCGCGCTGAAAGGGGGAGCGGCCTGCGGGGTCATCTTCGGCAACGAACCGCCCGCGCGATGCTGTGGGGTCTGAGGCGTAAGGCGCCGGCTTGCCGCTTGTCATCGCTTTAAGTTCCCGGCGCCGATTGACAAAGCAGCCGCTGGTGCCAACATAACACTCAACATCAATTCACCTGTTTGTGGGCCTTGAACATGTCCGGTGCAATTACCCTGACTGAAAACGCCGCCCGGCGCATTCGCGAAATCGTCGCCACCGAAGCGGGCAAGTCCTCGCTGCGTCTTGCCGTAAATGGCGGCGGGTGCTCCGGCTTTTCGTACGAATTCTCCCTGGATGACAAGCCGGCAGATGGTGACACCATCATCGAGCGTGATGGTGCCACACTTTTGATCGATTCAGTATCGCTGGTCTATGTGCTTGGCTCGCAGATCGACTTTGTCGACGACCTCATGGCGGCCCAGTTCCAGGTCGTCAATCCGAATGCAACCGCATCTTGCGGCTGCGGCACCAGCTTCTCCATCTGACACCTGTCTGCCCGGGATTGCCTTGTGGCCCACATTTGCGCCATGATCGTGCGCAAGATCGGGACCAGAGGGGCTTTTCTGGGACGAATTCGAATGCAAACTCGTACGGGTGTCACGCGGCCTCTCGCTGTTTTCCTTTTGCTTTTTGCGGCATTCCTGACGCCGGCATATGCTTCGGGAGACGGCTCGACAGACCGTCCGGGGCTCGACTACCGCACATTCGAACTGTCCGCGCCTAACCCGGACTTGTGCGAGACCGCCTGCAAGCGCGAGGCGCAGTGCCGGTCGTGGACCTATTCCTGGCCCGGCGCCAAGGGACCGAAGGCCATGTGCGCCCTGAAGACCGGCGTACCGCCGAAGCGGTCCGACACCTGCTGCATTTCCGGGGTGATGTCGACATCGAGCCCGGTGACGCGCACTGACGACCCTAAGCCACAGCCGCCGGCAACAGCACCGGAGAGACCTGCTTCCACGGCCAAGACGGATTCCAGGCCTGCGCCGCCGCCCCTACCCGTTCCGCCGCCAGCGCCGGCCCCGGCACCCCGGGCCGAAGAACCGCAGGACCGGATGACGGTGGTGCCCAAGCCCAAGCCGCCGGCGCCCGAACAGACGCAGAATGAACCCGCTGATGCGCCGCCTGCGGTGCCTCAGGAGCGGGTCGCGGCCTGCCAGGACTATGCCAGCCGCGCCATTGCCCAGAACAATGAGAACCGCAGCCTGGGCTGCGGCCTTACGGGATCGCGCTGGGGCTTCAGCTATCAAGCCTATTACAATTTTTGCGCCGGCAATCCTGACAGTGCCTGGCAGTCTGCGCGCAGCGCCCGCGACCGTGAGCTTGAGCAGTGCAAGACCCGTCTCGCCGAACGCCGCAACGATGGTCTCCCGACAATTGAGGTTCCCGATGTCGACGTCGATCTGGGCGACCTGTTCGATGGCGGGGTGCGCGATGAACGGTTCTGCCGGACATTTGCCGCCCAGAGCGTGCTCCAGGTCCAGGAGGCCCGCCGGCTGGATTGCGGGTTTGGCGGATCGAGATGGTCGCCAAGCCGTGTCCGCCAGGCCCGTCTTTGCGAAGACATCGGCCCAAGGGCAGCGGCACAGCTGCTGAATGCCCGCTCGCGGCAGCTTGACCGTTGCCGTGCCGAGGCAGGCTCAGGACGTCCCGTTCAGGGTGCGGGCGATTGCGCCGCCTACGCCCAGGAATCAGTGCGTCAGGCCCGTATTTCACGGCGGTTGGGCTGCGGCTACGATGGTCCCCGCTGGACCACCAGTTACCGGGCGCACCTGCGCTGGTGCCAAAGGGCGCCGCGCGGCGAAGTGATGGCCGAATTGCGCATCCGGGACCGCTTGCTCGACCGGTGCGAATGAGTCGTTTGACAAGTCCCAATCGCGGCTTGACGGGACTTGCATGAGCCTCCATCCATAGTGGCACCATGCAGATTGCCACCTGGAACATCAATGGCGTGAAGGCGCGGATCGACACCGCGATTGACTGGCTGAAGGAGGCCAGGCCGGATGTCGCCTGCCTGCAGGAGATCAAGTCCGTCGACGAGGCGTTTCCCAAGTCCGTGTTTGAAGACCTGGGATACAACGTCGCCACCCATGGCCAGAAGGGGTTCAACGGCGTCGCCATCCTGTCGCGTACGCCGATGGAAGACGTCGAGGCGCGGTTGCCCGGCGATGACGCCGACGAGCAAGCCCGCTATCTGGAGGCCGTCGTCGCGGGGGATCGTGGCATCGTGCGCGTCGGCTGCCTGTACCTGCCGAACGGCAACCCGGTGGACAGCGACAAGTATCCCTACAAGCTTGCCTGGATGGACCGGCTGATCGCCCACGCGCGCGAGCGGCTCAAGCTTGAAGAACCGTTCGTGCTGGCGGGGGATTACAACATCATTCCCGAGCCGCGCGATGCAGCCCGGCCGCAAGACTGGGTCAATGACGCGCTGTTTCTGCAGTCCTCACGCGAGAAGTTCCGTGAACTGGCTGCGCTGGGCTTCACCGATGCCTTGCGGGCCATGGATGCTTCGGACGGCGTCTATACCTTCTGGGACTACCAGGCAGGCGCATGGCAGAAGAACAACGGCATCCGCATCGATCACCTGATGCTGTCGCCGCAGGCAACCGACAGGCTCATGGCTGTGCGGGTCGACAAGCATGTGCGCGGATGGGAAAAGCCGTCAGACCATGTGCCCGTCATTGTCGAACTGGATATCTGAAGCCGCGCCTGCAGCGCGCGCGTCAGTTGGCAGTCCGGTGCTGAATCGGAAACCTGTTGGACCAGCGCCGGTACATTTCATCAGCCTCGGCGAGTTCCGGCTGGGTCATCGTCCGCGACAGGTGTTCGTGCTGATTGAGCACCCTCGGTGAAAGTTCGGTATTGGCCGTATCGGCGGCTATGCGGTACCAGACCAGCGCCCGGATGGGATCCGACTTCTCGTAGTAGACGTCTGCGAGCATTGCCGCCGCAGCAGCATGGCGCTTTTGCGCTGCGGTGCCGAGCCAGCGCATGCCGTATGCCCGGTCCTTGGCGACGCCTTCACCCGTCAGATACATCATGCCTAGCCCATATTGGGCATCGGCATGGCCTGCTGACGCAGCCATCTGGTAAAGCCGAAGCGCCCGCCGGCGGTCGCGCTTGATGCCGGCTGCCTTGTTGCCGGTGCGCAGGATGTCAGCGAGGCGGGACAGGCCGTCCACCATGAAAAAGCGAATGTTGCGATCAGGCTCGTCCGGGTCGAAGTTGTCAGCCATGCGCTGGTAGATATCGTGCGCCCTCAACTCGTCCACCGGTCCGCCAAGCCCCTTGCGATACATGTGGGCGAGCATCCAGTTTGCCTGTGCGCTGCCTTCCTCGGCTGGCCGTGCGAGCAACGTTTGAGCTGCGGCGTAATCCTTGGCCATGTAGGCCGCAACGCCGGCGTCAAGGTCGGCTTCAGCCTCGCGAGACATCTTGCGGATGAATGTGTCATTTGCCTGAGGCACGAACGAATGGAAGCCCGGCGGCAATGGCTGCGGGGCGGTCTGCGCGGCAGCCGCCGTAACCAATGCCGACAGGGCAAGACCTGCCAGCGGCAGCCGCAATCCGGCAACCGTCAGGCAGGACATGGCCTGCGATCCATTACTGGTCCGCGTAGCACACAACTTCCGCTGCTCCTCCGGGATGGGTCACCGCACCATTGCGGGCCGGACCCACGGTCTGGGCGTATTTCCACAAGGTGCCCGACTTGCCCATGTCGTTCTCGCGAGGCTTCCACAGCTTGCGGCGGGCCTCGAGTTCAGCGTCCGTAAGGTCAACTTCCAGTGTACCTTCGACCGCATCAATGGTGATGATGTCGCCGTCCTTCAGCAGGCCGATCGGGCCGGCCTCGGCAGCTTCAGGTCCGACGTGCCCGATGCAGAAGCCGCGGGTTGCGCCGGAGAACCGGCCGTCGGTGATGAGCGCCAGCTTGTCGCCCATGCCCTGGCCGTACAACGCTGCCGTGGTGGCCAGCATCTCGCGCATGCCGGGGCCGCCCTTGGGGCCTTCGTAGCGGATGACCAGCACCTCGCCTTCCTTGTACTGGCGGGCGCTGACGGCGGCGAAGCATTCTTCCTCGCTGTCGAAGCACCGGGCCGGGCCGGAGAACTTGAGGTTCTTCATGCCAGCCACCTTCACGATGGCGCCGTCGGGGGCAAGGTTGCCCTTGAGGCCAACCACGCCGCCGGTGCGGGTGATCGGATTGGTCACCGGGTAGATTACGTCCTGATCCGGGTTCCACTTCACGCTGGCCATGTTCTCGGCCATGGTGCGTCCGGTTACGGTCAGGCAGTCGCCGTGCAGGAAGCCGCCGTCCAGCAGCGCCTTCATCAGCAGTGGAATGCCGCCAACCTCGAACAGGTCCTTGGCGACGTACTTGCCGCCGGGTTTCAGGTCGCCGATATACGGCGTGCGCTTGAAGATCTCGGCCACGTCGAACAGGTCGAACTCGATGCCCACCTCGTGTGCAATGGCCGGCAGGTGGAGAGCTGCGTTGGTGGAGCCGCCAGATGCGGCGACAACGGTGGCGGCGTTCTCGAGCGCCTTGCGGGTGACGATGTCACGCGGACGGATATTGCGGGCAATGAGGTCCATCACCTGCTCTCCCGCCGTCATGCAGAACCGGTCGCGCAGCTCATAGGGCGCTGGCGCGCCGGCCGAATAGGGCAGCGCCAGGCCGATGGCTTCCGAAACGGTGGCCATGGTGTTGGCGGTGAACTGGGCGCCACAGGCGCCGGCAGACGGGCACGCCACCTGCTCCAGCTCGGCAAGGTCTTCATCCGACATGTCGCCGACAGAATGCCGGCCCACTGCTTCGAACACGTCCTGCACGGTGACCGGCTGGCCACGGAATGTGCCAGGCAGGATCGAACCGCCATAGATGAAGATCGACGGCACGTTGAGGCGCACCATGGCCATCATCATGCCGGGCAGCGACTTGTCGCAACCAGCCAGCCCCACGAGCCCGTCATAGCAATGGCCGCGCATGGTCAGTTCGACCGAATCGGCAATCA
>JAZBOA010000319.1:0-2040 GCA_036350935.1 Anderseniella sp.
CCGACCGAAGGTCAATGGCGCGCTGCAGGTGAATGCCGACTTGCTGACGGGTCTGGATCTCCAATTGTTGCTGGCCTGCGCGCACGCCAAGAACCACCGCCAGCAGCATCATGGATGCGGCCAACAGGGTCACTGCTCCGGCCAACCAGGCCAGCCAGTGGGGCAATCGGCTGTCGTCAGATCGATTGTTCGCCATGCTCAAGCAGTGTCCATTTCCAGAACCGATGCACAGTTGCCGGCGGAGCATCCTTCTGCTCGCCGGTTCCGCCGACACAACGTCTATTATGTCGGCAAAGTTTCATAGATGAAAATTGAAACGGGTGTGTTCAAAATGAGTTGAACGACAGGCCACTCTGAGGTATAGATAGGGTGTACGACCAAGAACATCCGTCTATAGCAAAGGAGGAAGCCATGTCGTTCAACTCGGAAGAGATTGTACAGAATATTCGCAAAGAATTCGAATCCATGTTGCACTACGTGCAGGCAAGCGAAGAGAGAACAGCAGATGAAGTGGAGCGCAGCCTGTTCAAGCAGTTGCTTGGACTTGGAGGGCAGTTGTTGCTGTTGTTCTTCAGCGTACGTGCGAGCCGCTATGCGCACACGGCGTTGATGACGGCAGAGGGAGTCGAGATTCCCTACCACAGCGAGAAGAAGCGCACCTACTACTCGATCTTTGGGAAGGTGCCGTTGTGGCGGCCCTACTTCTACAAGACCGGCGTCGGTGAGTGCAGCCCATTGGACGAAGAACTGAGTTTGGGGGATGACTGCTACTCGGACCTGATGCGCGAGTTGGCCGAGTTTTTGGGTGTCGATGTGACGTACAAGAAGGTTCGCCATTTCTGGTCCCGGTTGTTAGGTCAAGCACTGTCGACGCAAGCTATCCAGGCGATGATTGCCAAAGATGCCGGCGATGTGCAGGCGTATTACGAACAGAAGCCGATGCCGGCAGTCAAAAGTGAAGCAACCATCTTGGTGGTGCAGGCGGACGGCAAAGGCGTGCCCATGGTGCGTGAAGAGGCAGTTGCCACCAAGAGTCGATTGGGCAAAGGCGAGAAACGGTGCAAGAAGAAAGAGGCGATCGTCACCAGTAGTTACACGATCGACCCCAATCCACGCACGCCTGAAGCGGTCGTTGCCTCGTTCTTTCACCAGGAAAGCACTGCCTCGTCTTCATCACAGAGCCGCAACCACCCGCAAAACAAGCATACCTGGGCTACACTGGATGGCAAAGATGCGGCCCTTTCACGCCTTGCCGTCCAGGTCGAAAAACGAGAGGGTGCGCATACACAGCAGCGAGTGGCGCTGACGGACGGCTGTGAAGCACTCCAGAAACGGGTTGAGACGCATTTGCCCGACTTCACCTTGGTCCTAGATTTTGTCCATGCCAGCGAATATCTCTGGAAAGCGGCCAACGCACTCCATGGGGAACAGTCCGATAAGCGAGACCCCTGGGTGGAGCAACAGACCCTGCAAATCCTATCCGGTCAAACGAAATCAGTGATTGCTGAGCTAGAGCATTTGGCCCAGAGGCCTAAATGCAGCCAAGCGAAGCGCAAGGCTTTCACCTCTGCGGCCAACTATTTCCAACGCAATCAGCCCTACATGAAGTACGATGAATACCTCGTCAAAGGCTGGCCCATCGCCTCAGGCGTCATCGAAGGTGCTTGCCGTCACTTTGTCAAAGACCGCTGCGAACTCTCTGGCATGCGATGGACCCAAGAGGGCGCCGAAAATCTGTTGCATCTGCGTGCCGTTGCCGAAAACGACGACTGGGATGACTATCATCTGTTCCGCAAAGAGCGACGCCATCAACGTCTGTATGCCTTGCCCTACTCAGCCCAGAATGGACCCGAACAGCAAGCGTTGACACTGTCCGGTTCTGACAAAATCATCGGCTTTGATCACGCCGCACAAAATCGGCACAACCGACAACTTCCTAACCAACAGCGACTGGCAGCCTAATTCTACCCTCAACTCATTTTGAACACACCCAATTGATATCCCCATCGCGTAGGCTTAGCTTAACCCGCAAGTCAAAGA
>JAZBOA010000320.1:0-6063 GCA_036350935.1 Anderseniella sp.
CCTCGGCAGCCGCGGGCCGTCCATGCGAGCGCGCCCCTTGCGCTGCTCTGGTAAGTTCCACAGGGTCGAATCGCAAGCGCGTTATGAACCCCGCCAGCCCTGCCGGGCTGATGTCTTTCTGCTCCATGACCCAGCCACCACCCGCCTTTGTCATGCTTTCGGCATTGCGCAGCTGATCGTTGTCGAGCGCATGCGGCAGCGGCACGTAGATGGCAGGCCGGCCGATCACGCCAAGTTCGGCCACCGTCGATGCGCCGGCACGGCAGATCACCAGGTGAGCCGCTGCAATGCGCTTCGGCATGTCGTTGAAGAAACTCTCGCACGTCGCCTTGACGCCCTCGGCCTCGTAGGCGGCGCGCACCGCCTCGATGTCTTCTGGCCGGCACTGCTGCACGATGCGCAGCCGCTTCTTTACCGCGTGCGGCAGCTCCGCCACCACCTGCGGCATCACCTGCGAGAAGTACTGCGCACCCTGGCTGCCGCCAAACACCAGCAGGTTGAACATGTGCGCGGCATCGGACGCCTCATAACCGGCAGCTGATGCTTCCAGCACCGCCTCGCGCACCGGGTTGCCCACCAGCCTTACCCGCTTCATCTGGTCCGGGGTGAAGCCGTAGACCGGCTCAAACGAGGTGGCGATGATTTTCGCTCCGCCAATGCTGGCAGCCAGCCGGTTGGCCCGTCCCGCCACGGCATTCTGCTCGTGGATCATCGCGGCAATGCCGGCCCGGCGCGCTGCCATCATCACGGGCAGCGACGGGTAGCCGCCGAACCCCACCACCGCGCGCGGCGTCAGCCGGGTGAACAGGTCGAGGCATTGCCGGTAGCCGTTGAGCAGCCGGTACGCCTGGCCGGGCAGCTTCCAAGGCTGGCCGGGCGTCAGTGTCGACGAGGATACCTCGGTCACGCTGCCCGCCCGGAACCGGTCTTGCCAGGCAAGGCCGCGGGCATCGGTGAACAGCTTCACGTCCCAGTCCCGCGCCTCCAGCTCGCGCGCCAGCGCCTGCGCCGGAAACAGGTGGCCGCCGGTGCCGCCGGAGGCAAGCACCACGGTTCCCTGGCCGATGCGGGTCCTGTCATGCGCCCCAGCCATGCCTCAGGCCGCCTTCATGGCAAGCCCCGGCGTGGTGGCGGCCTGAACCGCCCTGGCCCGGCCCCGCACCCGCGAAAACGCCAGCAGCAGCCCCATCGAGAACGCCATCGCGATGAGCGACGACCCGCCATAGGAAATGAACGGCAAGGTCATGCCCTTGGCTGGCAGCAGCGTCAGGTTCACGCCGAGATTGATGAAGGACTGGAAGCCGTACAGCGACACCAGGCCGGTCAGCGCCAGCGCCACGAACGGGTCGCTGGCCTGCAGCGCGCGGCGAAGCACCCGCAGCACGATGAACCCGATGATGAAGATCAGCACCGCGCAGGCGATGAAGCCGAACTCCTCGCCGATCACCGCCGGAATGAAGTCGGTGTGCGCATCAGGCAGGATATGCTTGGCCGACCCGCCGCCCGGTCCGGTCCCCATCAGCCCGCCATTGTGGAACGCCTGGGTGGCCATATCGACCTGAAATGTATCGTGGGCCTCCGGATCGAGGAACCGGTTGACGCGCGATGCCACGTGCGGAAAGCTGAAATAGGCCAGCGCGGCTCCGGCGGCGCCAACACCGCCCAGTCCGAAGACCCAAAGCCAAGAGATGCCATAGACCAGCAGCAGCGTGCCGAACACCGCCGCCACCAGCACCAGCTGGCCGAAGTCTGGCTGCAGCACCAGCAGGCCCGCGAACAGGCTGAACAGGCCAAACGCCACCCATAGCCCCGGCATGTCGGGCCGCCGCGTGCCTTCCGCGAGGAACCACGCCACACACACCGCAAAGGCAGGCTTGACGAACTCGGACGGCTGCACGTTGAGCGGACCAAGATCCAGCCAGCGATGCGCGCCCTTGATCTCGGGTCCCCACAGAATCGCCGCAACCATGGCGCCGAGTCCTCCAACGAACACCAGCAGCGCCAGCCGCCGCGCCGTCTGTATCGTCAGCATGGACGCCGCCAGCAACACCACCACCGCGGGAAACAGGTAGACCAGCTGGCGGGTGAAGAAGTGGAAGTGATCCAGTCCGATGCGCGCTGCAACCGGTGGACTTGCCGCCATGGAGAACAGCACGCCGGCCGCCATCAGCATCAACACGCAGCCGAGAATGATCCTGTCCACGGTAAACCACCAGTCGGCAATCAACCCCTTGTCCGCACGCGATATCAGCATGGCTCAGGCAACCTCCTTGTCGAACCGGACGCCGTCCAGCTTCTGCACCAGCGCCCGGAAATCCTCGCCGCGCACCTCGAAGTTCGGATACTGGTCAAACGAGGCGCAGGCCGGCGACAGCAGCACGGCGACTTCCGCCGCCTCGCTTGCATCGCGCACCGCATCGCGGGCAGCAGCAGCGACCGCCGCCTCCATGGTCCCGCAAATCTCGTAAGCTGCCTTGCCCTCCAGCGTGGCGGCAAGCTCACCCGCGTCCTGGCCAATCAGGTAGGCCCTGGCGATGCGGCCGAACCACGGCTCCAGCGGCGCAATGCCGCCCGCCTTGGCCTGGCCGCCGGCAATCCAGTAGATTCGCGGGAAGCTGGACAACGCCTTTTCAGCGGCATCCGCATTGGTCGCCTTGCTGTCGTTGATGAATACCACGCGGCCCTTGTGGCCCACCTCTTCCATGCGGTGGGCAAGGCCAGGGAACGAATTGAAGCCCGCTTCGATCTGATCCGGCGAAAGGCCAGTGCGCCGGGCAGCGATGTAGACGGCGCAGGCGTTTTGCGCATTGTGCAAACCGCGCAGCGAGCGCGCCCCATCGAGCGAAATGCGGACGCTATCCCGGTGGTCGATCAGCACGCTGCCGTCTGACGTCACCGACGCCTCCTGGCCCTTGACCGAGAAGGTAACGGCATTGGTGTGGCGCGCCGCCTGCAGGGCGATTGCCGCACACCAGCTGTCATCCACCGAGATCGCCGCCATGTCGTTCATGTCCTGCCGGGCGAACATGCGGGCCTTGACGGCGGCGTAGTTGGCCATGGTGCCATGCCGGTCGAGATGGTCGGGCGTCAGGTTCATCAGCACGCCCACGTCCGGCTTCAACGACGGCATCAGGTCGATCTGGTAGGACGACAGCTCGATGACATAGACAGTGTCCTTGCCCGGCGGCGGCAGCAGCAGCGCGGCGGTGCCGATGTTGCCGCCCACCTGAACGTCAAGGCCTGCATGGGCCAGCACGTGGCCCGTTAGCGCGGTGGTGGTGGACTTGCCGTTGGTGCCGGTGATGCCGATGAAACGGGCGGACGTGCCGGCGATCTCGCGGGCCAGGATTTCGGTGTCACCGATGATTTCAGTGTCTGTGGCGCGTGCCTTCTTGACGCTCCAGTGCGGCTCCGGGTGGGTCAGCGGCACGCCCGGCGACAGCACGAAGCTGTCCAGCGTGGCAAAGTCGACCTCATGCAGGTTGACCACCGGCAGGCCTAGCTCCTCCGCTTTCTGGGCGGCGGCAGGCGCATCGTCCCAGGCCAGCACCTCGGCGCCGCCGCGAACCAGCGCATCCACCGTGGCATTGCCGGAGCGGCCGAGGCCGAACACGCCGACCCGCTTGCCTTTGAAACTGTGCGCCGCGATTGCCATGATGGTCGTTTCCGCGCTCCTCAACGCAGTTTCAGCGTGGCCAGGCCGATCAGCGCCAGCACCACCGAGATGATCCAGAAGCGGATGACGATGGTCGGTTCTTTCCAGCCCTTCTGCTCGAAGTGGTGATGCAACGGCGCCATGGCGAATACACGCTTTCCGGTCAGCTTGAACGACACCACCTGCACGATCACCGAGACTGTCTCCAGCACGAACAGTCCGCCGATGATGGCCAGCACGATCTCGTGCTTTGCCGCCACCGCAATGGCGCCCAGCGCACCGCCCAGCGACAGCGAGCCGGTGTCGCCCATGAAGATCATCGCCGGCGGCGCGTTGAACCACAGGAAGCCCAGTCCCGCCCCGATCAGCGCACCGCACAGCACGGCAAGCTCGCCGGTGCCGCGCACATAGTGGATCTGCAGATAGTCGGCGAACTTGACGTTGCCAGCCAGGTAGACGATCACGCCAAAGCTCGCCGCCGCGATCATCACCGGCACGATGGCCAGCCCGTCCAGACCGTCAGTCAGGTTGACGGCATTGCCTGCCCCCACCACGACCAGCGTGCCGAACACGATAAAGAACCAGCCGAGTTGGATCAGCACGTCCTTGAGGAACGGCAGCGCCAGCGCCGTAGACAGCTTCTCCTCGCCGAGGATGGTGAACATCCACACCGCGATGCCGGCGATGATGAACTCCAGCGCCAGCCTGAAGCGGGCCGAGAAGCCGCCTGCCTTGGCGCGCGTCACCTTGAGATAGTCGTCATAGAAGCCGATGGCGCCGAAGCCCATTGTCACGAACAGCACGGTCCAGACATACAGGTTGGAAAGGTCCGCCCACAGCAGCGTCGACACCAGCACGCTGGCCAGGATCATCAGCCCGCCCATGGTTGGCGTGCCCTGCTTCTCGATGAGATGCCTCGCCGGGCCGTCCTCGCGGATCGGCTGGCCCTTGCCCTGCTTGACCCGCATTTGCGAGATCAGCTTGGGTCCGAACAGGAACGACAGCAGCAGCGCCGTCATCAGCGCGCCCCCGGTTCTGAACGTGATGTAGCGGAACACGTTCAGCGCGGAAACCTGGTCGGCGAGTTCTAGGAAAAGATGGTAAAACATGTTCGTTCCGAATTCGAAGGCCGAAGACTGGCAGCACCGGCCGGGGCCGGATGCGGCTTGCACCCGTCAGCCGCCGGTGTTGCCCCCAAACCTGTCGGTGATGGCCTTGACCACCAGGCCCATCTTCGAGCCCAGCGATCCCTTGACCATGATGACGTCGCCGGACTGGATAGACCCCAGCAGCGGTTCGATCAACTCCTGCGATGTGGCCGTACACGCACCATGCATGTCGCCGGGCAGTTCCTTCCACAGCCAGGTCATCTCCGGCCCGCAGGCGAAAACCTTGTCCACACCCGCCTGCACCACCGGCTCGGCGAGCCCCGCGTGCAAGCCCCTGGAGTGTACGCCAAGCTCCAGCATGTCGCCCAGCACGGCGACGCGCCGCCCGCGCCCGGCCGGTTCCGCCGTCGCCAGCATCTGCAGCGCGGCCCGCATCGAGGCCGGGTTGGCGTTGTAGCTTTCGTCGATCAGGGTCAGGCTGACGCCATCCTTCGACAGTTTATGCCGCACCCCGCGCCCCGATGGCGGGCGGATATCGGCCAGCGCCAGCGCGCAACGGGCGAGGTCGGCGCCAGCCGCCTGGCAAGCTCCCAGCACCGCAAGCGCGTTCTGCACCACGTGACGGCCCGGCGCACCCAGCTTGCAGGTCACCTCCTCGCCGCGCACCTTCGCCGTCATGCACGAGCACGTGTCATGCAGCGTGCAGCGGATCAGCCGGATGTCGGCCCCCTCCGCCTCGCCGAAACTGCGGATGTCGGTTATCCCGCAGCCGCGCGCCTTGGCCGCCAGATGGTCGAAGAACTCGCTGTCGCGGTTGATCACCGCCACCCCGCCCGGCACCACGCCGGTGAAAATCTCCGCCTTGGCGTCGGCAATGCCCGCAAGTGAGTCGAAATGGCCGATGTGGCTTTCGGCGATGGCCGTGATGATGGCCACGTGCGGACGCACCATGTCGATCAGCGTCTCGATCTCACCGGCATGGTTCATGCCCACCTCGATGACGGCGAAGGCGCTGGCGCGCGGCATCCTGGCCAGCGTCAAAGGCACGCCCCAGTGATTGTTGAACGACGACACTGCCGCATGGGTTGGCCCGCAGGCGGACAGCGCCACCTTCAGCGCGTCCTTGGTGGTGGTCTTGCCGACCGAGCCGGTCACCGCCACGACCTTGCCCTCGACCCGCGCCCGCGCCGACCGGCCCATCTGCTCCAGCGCGTTCAAAGCATCGTCAACCACCAGCAGCGGCCCCGCCTTGCGCATCGCCTCGTCCGGCCGCGACACAACCGCCAGCCCGGCACCCGC
>JAZBOA010000321.1:0-2433 GCA_036350935.1 Anderseniella sp.
CCGGCAGGTTGTACGAGGAAGCCGAGGACTCCATCGTGTCTACTTTGGTCTGAAGGGCTTCAAGCTGAGCCTTCAGCGCGCTCAGTTCGTCTGCGGATGCAGCCGACGACAGCATGGCTGCCGAGACGGTTGCCAGAAGAGCCGCAGAAAGTTTTGTTCTGGTCTTCACAATAGAACTCCCATACTATATCAAGTTTCAGCCATTGATTGTGAATGGAATTGTGTTTAATATTCCGTACAACGATCAATTTAAGGCTTTGGTGTGATTGTTTGTGTAGAGAGTAATTTGAAATGGCCGGAAAGCAGGCAAAAATACTGAATGAAGAGCAGCAGGTTTCAATGCTCAGATTTCTGCAGAGAACGCGCTATCCAGCAAGAAACAAGCTGATATTTCTCTTGTCCGTGAAAGCAGGGCTTCGGGCTATAGAGATTGCTTATCTTCGTTGGAGAAATATTCTGGCATCGGATGGAAGTATTTCAGGATACGTAATAATTGAAGATGCTGGATCAAAGGGAAAGCGGGGTGGCAGAACGATTCCCATGAACCCGATGATAAGGTCAGAACTCGACAATTATGTAGAGGTTATCGGCAGTTTCGAGCCAAATGACCGGATTATTGTGTCTGAACGCAAGACTAGGGGAGTGTCGCCCGGCTACGTGACTACCATGTTGTGGCTCTGGTATCGCGATGCCGGCTTTATCGGCGCCTCGTCGCACAGCGGCCGGCGGACGTTCATCACCAACGCAGCGCGAAAGATTTCGGATTGTGGTGGCAGCATCCGCGATGTGCAACACCTCGCAGGGCACAAAAGCCTCAACACGACGCAGCGCTACATCGATGGAAATGAAGAGGCCAAGCTGAAGCTGATCAACATGCTTTGATGCGGGCCACAGCACAAAAACACAAAGCCCGCGGCAGACCTGCAGGTCCACCACGGGCTTTGCTGGAAACTGGCTCCGCGGCAGGGATTCGAACCCCGGACCGATCGGTTAACAGCCGATTGCTCTACCACTGAGCTACCGCGGAAAGGTGGCAAGCCTATAGCAGACACATGCCGAGGGATAAAGCCCCTTCGCCAGATATTTGCGGACAAATTTGCCGCGCCCGGACTGGTGCGCGACATGCCCGGTCAAGCCCCTTGTGAATGGCCTGGATGCGTTCTACTTGATGGTTTCATGAGCAAGCGCGTCAAGGTTGGCAATCATTCGCTGAAGGTGCCGGGATCCGTGATGGCGCGCCGGTTGCTCGGGCTTGCGCTGGTGGCAGGCGGCTTGCTCGGCTTCTTGCCGGTGGTCGGTTTCTGGATGGTGCCGCTGGGACTGATCGTGCTGTCCATCGATTCGCCGTTCGTGCGCCGCTGGCGCCGCAAGATCGAAGTCAGGCTCGGCGCCTGGCTGAAGCCCCGCTATCCGCGGCTGGCGGCGTGGTTGGGTTTCAACGGCAACGGCAATTCCAAACCCCAAGGGCCGCAGCGGCGTGGTTAACCGCGCGGCTCAGGCCAGATGTCGCGCACGCTCTTGCGCATGGAGTTGCGAACGTCGCGGATCTCGCCGGCTGAAACGCGGGTATTGAGCACGCTGAGCACGGCGTTCACCGCTGCTTCCGGCTGGTCCAGCTTGTCCGGCGCGAAGCCGCTGGCAATGCGGGCAAGAAAATCGGGCTTCTCGCGCAAGGCAGCGGGCGTTTTCGTCGGGTCCCAGCCTTCGAAATAGACGCCGCGCAGGAACAACGGCAGCTGTGCGCTCAGCTGAGCGGCTTCCTCGACGCCGATCATGTCGCGCACGGTCTGCAGCACTGCCCGCAACAGCCTGAACGACTTGTTGGAATCGTCCCAGCTCATCAGTTCGTCGATCTGGTGCACCCATTCATGGGTAACCTGGATGGTGTGGTCGATGGTGCTCTTGTATCCGGCGGACATGGCGCTGACCTCCCTTTGGTATTATGAGCCGTGTGCATCAGTATGCAGATTGAGCAGCGACCAGCCATGACCGAGGTCAAGGCAGCGCCCGGCTGCTGCCAGGTAGCCGTCAATTCAGGCAGGGGTTCCTGACAGCAGCAGTGGTGCGCCGCTTGCCCGCTGCAGCTCGAGGATTGCCGCATCGCTGGCCAGTGCGGGGGTATCGATGCTGGCGACCACCAGCACGGCGCCGAGACTTGCCAGCCGCGCCTTGATGACGTCGCCGCGGGCGGCCGGCAACCTGTGCAGATGAGCCTCGCGCAGTTGCATGGTCAGTTCGAAGGCGCGTTGCTCGATGACTTCCGCCTCGTGCGCAGAACCGGCCAGCACCAGCACATGCAGCGGCCGCCCCATGCCCGCCGCCAGCTTCGCCGCCAGGGCAACGGCGCTTGCGCCGCCATGCCCGCCTTCGTCCAGCACCACCACCGGCCCCGTTCCGTTCCGGACGACGGCATTCTCCCGCCGGGCGATGACG
>JAZBOA010000322.1:0-2896 GCA_036350935.1 Anderseniella sp.
CCGCAAGTACGCCGAGGAGCGCATCAAGTGGGAGCGGCTCTACGAAACCACCCAGACCAAGGGCACCGGCGAGGCGCACCCCTATCTTTCGCCCAATGACGAGTTCGCCAATTTCGAGATCTGGGACAAGGGCAATCTCGACGGCAGCGTGGCCAAGACCAAGGACATGCTTGAATTCGAGTATGCCCGCTCGGCGTACAAGAACGGCCTGATGCTGGAGCAGAAGCTGGGCGTCAACCCATACAAGTTCGGCCTGATCGGCAGCAGCGATGCGCACACCGGGCTGAGCGCACTGGAAGAGGAGAACTTCTTCGGCAAGGTCGCGCCGCAGGAACCGAGCCCCGAGCGCATGATGAAGCCGTTCTTCGACAACCCCAAGACCGGCCTGAAGATTATGGACTGGGAAGTGAGCTCCTCCGGCTACGCCGCCGTGTGGGCGACCGAGAATACGCGCGAGGCGATCTTCGACGCCATGGCGCGGCGCGAAACCTACGCCACCACCGGCCCGCGCATGGCAGTGCGCTTTTTCGGCGGCTGGGACTTCGAACCCAAGGATGCGCAGAACCGCCTGCCGGCACAGATCGGCTACACCAAGGGTGTTCCCATGGGCGGTGACCTGAACGATGCACCGAAGGGCAAGTCGCCGACCTTCCTGGTGGCCGCGCTCAAGGACCCCATCGGCGCCAATCTCGACCGCATCCAGGTCATCAAGGGCTGGGTCGACAAGCAGGGCAAGGTGCAGGAGAAAGTCTACGACGTGGTCTGGGGCGATACCGACAAGCGCAAGCCCGGCAAGGATGGCAAGCTTCCTGCCGTGGGCAATACGGTCGACGTCGCCAACGCGACCTGGACCAATACCATCGGCGACCCCGAGCTGATCACGGTGTGGAAAGATCCGGATTTTGATCCCGCGCTGCGTGCCTTTTACTACGCGCGCGTGCTGGAAATCCCGACGCCGCGCTGGACCGCCTATGACGCCAAGCGCTTCGGCGTGAAGCCGTTGGAGGGCACCACGATGACGCTGCAAGAACGCGCCTACACGTCGCCGATCTGGTATGGGCCCGGGAAATGAGCGTGAATGGCGACGTGCTCGCTGTCGCCCTCTTGGGGCGAAACGCCCTTCTTTACGAGGATTGATGGCGCGATGGGAATCTGGCAGAAGCTGAGAGCAGAGTTGCGGACGGTGGCACTGGTCACGCTCTACTTCGCCGCCTGGATCGGCACGCTGATGGTGATCAAGGTGCTGGTGCTCGAGGAATACCATATCCAGTTCCGTGGAGTCTCACTGGTGCTGGTGGGTGCGCTGGTACTCGCCAAGGTCGTGCTGGTGCTCGAGCATGTCCCCCTGGGGGCGTGGATACGGTCCCGCCCCGCCTGGGTTTATGTGGTAGTGCGCACGGCTCTGTACAGCCTCGGCGTGCTGATCGTGTTGCTGCTCGAGAAGGCCTTCGAGAGCCGACACGAGCATGGCGGGTTTTTACCCGCCTTGGCATCGCTGTTCCAGCATGTCGATATTCAACATGTCTGGGTGAATGCAATCGTGCTTTCAGGCGCGCTGCTGGTCTACAACGCCATGGACGTGATTCGGCAAAACCTGGGGGAAGGCAGTCTGAGTCGGCTGTTCCTGTCGCCCTTGCCTGATGAGTCGCATGCTGACGATGACGATGCCCGCAGCAGGCTGGCGAGATGAAACGAGGCGCCTGGCGAGGTGCTCGGCGCCGCCCGGCAGAACTGACTGGACGCACTAATTCAACCGGTAATCTCGGTGAAATGGTCGAGCGCTCGGTGGCCTCCGGCTTCGGGCCGCACAAGGAAGAGACGCTGCCGCGCTATTGCCGCGAATGCGAGGTCAAGGAGGCGTGCTGGGGCGGATGCCCGAAACACCGTTTCGCGGTCACGCCCGACGGCGAACCGGGACTGCATTACCTGTGCGCGGGCTACAGGAAGTTCTTCCTCCATATCCGCAAATACCTGCGCGCCATGGCCACGCTGCTGGAAAACGACCTGCCCGCGTCCTACGTCATGGACGCGGTGAAAGGGCCACTGATCATCCGGAAAGAGTAATGCGGTCTCATGGCCGCGTTTTTCGTCAGCCGGACTTTCGTCGCATCATCCACTCGGTTTCTGTTTGTCGCGCACATGCTTTTGCCCACTCAAATTACCTGCGTCTGGTTCTGCATTCCGCGCTAACCCCTTGCTCCGGTTCCGGGCCAGCCGGTTTCACCACAACTCCGAACGACCGAGTCTTGTCCTGACGCACATCCCGCTGCGGATAGGTGATCGAGATGCAGCCTTTCAGAGAATCCCACCGATTGGCCGGTATCAAACTCATGGCGATGATCTAACTTCGCCAGGGCAAAAACTATCGGTCCGTCGACATCGCTGAGTTGCTGGTAAAGAGCCGTTCGGGGTGAATTCTTGAGCAGTGACTGTTCAAGGCCGCATAGCGGACCAAGTTAGCTGAGAACCCACCGTCCGCAATGGCCGAACTCCAGCCATCCAAATGTCCTTTATAACCGGCCGCTTCGGGTCTTGCCCTGCCGTCGGGCCATCGTGTCTTGCTCGCCTCAAGATCGCTTCAGCGTGCTTGCGGAACGGCGATGCCCTGACCATTGCGTTCAGGAACCATGGCTCCTGAACCAGAGCTCATGAAAAAGCCGGGAAGAACAGGGCAAGCACCACGCTGGCGACGCTGAGGCTGCCGACCATCACGGGCAGTCCCGTCTTCAGCCATCGGCTGGGCGAGATGCGCGCTTCCGGCACGCCGACGCGCTCGGCTTCGGCGATGCAGATGACGTTGGCGGTGGCGCCGATGTGGGTGCCGTTGCCGCCGAGTCCTACACCCAGCGCCAGGGCCCACCACAGGGGGGTGACGTTGACGCCTTGTTGTTCCAGG
>JAZBOA010000323.1:0-6193 GCA_036350935.1 Anderseniella sp.
CAGCCGATATGGTTGACTTACCTGCGTTGTTTGGGCCAACTAATATATTAAAACTGCTTAATTTGATTTTGAAACTTTTAAAAGCTTTGAACCGCGTAAAATGGACGCTCGTGAATTTTAGTGGCTCGGAATCCGATTGTGTCATTGTGCTGCTTTCCAACATCTCATCAGCAAACTGATTCGATGATGTAGTTTGCTCTAGGTAAGCAATGGATATCAACGCTTGTGCCGTTGGTCTTGCGGGCTTTCTTAGTTGGCGGAGTTTGTGAGTTCCGGTCTCCCCCACCTATCCACAGCCATCTGCCTCATCCCCCCGCCACACCCCACATTCGCGCTTCCCCATCGCGCAGACTCGGTCTAAACCCGTCTTCCCATGGCGCGATACATTTTCATCACCGGCGGCGTGGTTTCCTCACTTGGCAAGGGCCTGGCCTCAGCGGCACTGGGTGCGCTGTTGCAGGCGCGCGGATATTCCGTACGCCTTCGGAAACTCGACCCCTATCTGAACGTCGATCCGGGCACCATGAGCCCGTATCAGCACGGCGAGGTGTTCGTCACCGACGACGGCGCGGAGACGGACCTGGACCTCGGCCACTACGAGCGGTTCACCGGGCGCTCGGCCACGCGGGCGGACAACATCACCACCGGGCGCATCTACCAGGACATCATCGCCAAGGAGCGGCGTGGCGACTACCTGGGCGCCACGGTGCAGGTGATCCCGCACGTCACCGACGCCATCAAGGCGTTCATCGCCGACGGCAACGAGGCCTATGACTTCGTGCTGTGCGAGGTGGGCGGCACGGTGGGCGACATCGAGGGGCTGCCGTTCTTCGAGGCGATCCGCCAGTTCGGCCAGGAAGCCCCGCGCGGCACCTGCATCTACCTGCATCTCACCCTGTTGCCGTGGATTCCGGCCGCCGGCGAGCTGAAGACCAAGCCGACCCAGCACTCGGTGAAGGAGCTGCGCTCCATCGGCATCCAGCCCGACGTGCTGATGTGCCGGGCGGACCGGGAGATCCCCGAGAACGAGCGGCGCAAGATCGCGCTGTTCTGCAACGTGCGGCCCAGCGCGGTGATCCAGGCGCTGGACGTGAAGACCATCTACGAGGTGCCGCTGGCCTATCACAAGGAGGGGCTGGACGACGAGATCCTCGCCGCGTTCGGCATCGAGGGCGCGCCGCAGCCCAAGCTGGACGGCTGGCTGGACATCGTCAGCCGCATCAAGGAGCCGGAAGGGCAGGTGACCATCGCCGTGGTGGGCAAGTACACCGGGCTGCTGGACGCCTACAAGAGCCTCAACGAGGCGCTGGTGCACGGCGGCATCGCCAACCGGGTGAAGGTGAACATCCAGTGGATCGAGTCCGAGGTGTTCGAGAAGGAAGACCCGGTGCCGTATCTCGAAGGGGTGCACGGCATCCTGGTGCCGGGCGGCTTCGGCGAACGCGGCTCGGAAGGCAAGATCGCGGCGGTGACCTTCGCGCGCGAGCACAAGGTGCCGTATTTCGGCATCTGCTTCGGCATGCAGATGGCGTGCGTCGAGGCGGCGCGCAACATGGCCGGCATCGCGGGCGCGTCGTCCACCGAGTTCGGCGCGGCGAAGGAGCCGGTGGTCGGCCTGATGACCGAGTGGATGCGCGGCAACGAGCTGGAAACGCGGGCGAAGTCGGGCGACCTGGGCGGCACCATGCGGCTGGGCGCCTATGACGCGAAGCTTCAGAAGGGCTCGCGGGTGGCGGCGATCTATGGCGCGGAGACGATCTCCGAGCGCCACCGTCACCGTTATGAGGTCAACATGCGCTACCGCGAGAAGCTTGAGGCGGCGGGGCTGACCTTCTCCGGCACGTCGCCGGACGGGCTGCTGCCGGAAATCGTCGAGATTGCGGAACATCCGTGGTTCGTGGGCGTTCAATACCATCCCGAACTGAAATCGCGGCCGTTCGACCCGCACCCGCTGTTCGCCTCGTTCATCGAGGCGGCGGTTGAGCAAAGCCGCCTGGTATAGGTAAGCTGGTTGCCATGACAGAGTTTCTCCGGTCCGCCGTCAGGCTGTGGCTGGTCCTGCTGCTTTTGCTGACGGGGCCGGGCCTCGCGCTCGCCCAGTCGCAGACGCAGACGCAGACCGCTCCGGCGCAGGAGCAGACGCAGGAGCAACCGGCGCCAGCCGAAGCCGCGCCCGCACCCGCCCAGCCGGAAACCGCCGTGCCGCTGCCGCCGGGCGTGGCCGATGCCGCCGGCAAGGCGCGCCGCCAGGCCGGCCAGTTCACCGCCCAGCTGGAAGAGTTCGAGGCGCGCTTCGCCAACCCGTCGATCACCCGCGACGAGCTGACGAAGCTGCGCGCCGAAATCGAGGCGCTGCGCGAGCAGGTCCGCCAGGCCGACCAGGAGGTGGAGCAGCCGCTCGCCCAGATCAGCAACCAGATCTCGCTGCTCGGGCCGGAGCCCGCGGAGGGTGCGTCCGAGACGGCCAGCGTCGCCGCGCAGCGCGCCCAGCTCAACAAGGCGCGCGACGAACTGGCCGGCGCCAAGGCGCAACTGGCGCTGGTCAGCGGCAGCGTCTCGCAGCTGGCCGCCAAGGCGGCGCAGACGGAGCGCGACCGCTTCCTCAACACCCTGCTGGGCAACACCAAGTCGGCCGTCAACCCGATGCTGTGGACCGGCTGGGCGGCAGAGCTGCCGGCGCTGTGGGACCGCACCGTCCGGCTGTTCTCCGGCTTCGCCACCCAGCTGACCGACGCCAACGACGGCCGCTCCTGGCCGGTCTGGCTGTTGCTGGCGTGCCTGCTGTCGATCATTGCGGCGGTGACGGTGATCTGCCGCATGATCGCGCAACGGGCGAGGCGCGGCCAGCCGGGCGAGGCGGAGTTCCAGAAGTACCTGCGCACCGTGATGGTGCCGGCCGGCTACACGCTGACGGCGGTCATCGCGTTTTTCCTGTTCCGGCTGATCTACGGCATCATCGCACCCGACACGCCGCGGATGCTGCGGCTGGTGGATGCGCTGGGGGCGGCGCTGGTGGGATTTGCCTTCATGCGTGCCGTGGCCCGCTCGATCCTGTCGCCCGGGCGGCCGGAATGGCGGGTGGTGCCGCTGTCCAGCCACGCCGCGGCCGAATGGCTGTGGCTGTCGACAATCGCCTTCGGCCTGATCGGCTTCAGCACGGTGCTGAAGACGCTGACCGACCTGGTCAACATGGACGCCCGCTTCGCCGAGGGCAGCAATGCGTTGCTGGCGCTGCTGCTGGCGGCCATCGCCGCCCGGCTGATCCTGACGGCTCGCCATGACGGCGCCGGGGAGGACGCGGGCGAACCCGGACTGAAGCCGGCCTTCGGCTGGGTAACCTACATGATCCAGCCCGCCTGGCTGCTGGTCATCGGCGCGTTTGTGGCGCTGCTGTTCGGCTACATCACGCTTGGCTCATACCTGAGCAGCAATGTCTACATCGTCGCCACGGTGGTGGCGCTGCTTTACTGCATCCGCTGCCTGTCGGACGCCTTCGTGGCGCAAGGCCTGAAGCCGCGCAGCCGCATCTCGAAGATGCTGAAATCAGCGTTCTCGATGTCGGACAAGGGCATCAACCGCGCCAGCATCGCGCTCAATGCGGGCGTGGACATGTCGCTGCTGCTGCTCGGCCTGCCGCTGGTCCTCGCCCTGACGTCGCTGACCTGGGTGGACGTGAGAAGCTGGCTCACCACCGCCTTCTTCGGCTTCAAGGTGGGCGACATCACCATTTCGCTGTCGTCGATCCTGGTTGCCGTCGTGGTGTTCGCCATCGGCCTCGGCCTGACCCGCTTCGTGACCGGCTGGCTCGACCGGCGCATCCTGACGCCCACCGACATGGACGCGGGCGTGCGCAACAGCCTGCGCACCGCCGCCGGATACCTGGCGGTCATCATCGTGCTGCTGATGGCGTTTGCCGCCGCCGGGGTGGACTTCTCCAACATCGCGCTGGTGGCCGGTGCGCTGTCGGTCGGCATTGGCTTCGGCCTGCAGTCCATCGTCAACAACTTCGTCTCGGGGCTGATCCTGCTGGCCGAGCGGCCGATCAAGGTGGGCGACTGGGTGCAGGTTGCCGGCGGCGAGGGCACGGTGCGCAAGATCAACGTGCGCTCGACCGAGATCGAGACCTTCGACCGCTGCTCGATCATCGTGCCGAATTCAAGCCTGATCTCCGACACGGTGAGCAACTGGACGCACGGCGACCTGATGGGCCGGGTGCGGGTGATGGTGGGGGTCAGCTACGGCGCGGACCCGAAGCAGGTCGAGGAAATCCTGCTCGACTGCGCCCGGTCGCACCCCCGGGCGCTGCAGTTTCCGGAGGCCACGGTGCTGTTCAAGGATTTCGGCGCCAGTTCGCTGGACTTCGAGGTGCGGGTGTTCATCGACGACGTGAACTGGGTGGCGTTCGTGGGCTCGGACCTGCGGTTCACCATCCACAAGGCGCTGAAGGAGGCCGGTATCGAGATCCCGTTCCCGCAGCGCGACGTGAACGTGCGGGGGCTGAAGGAAGCGGTGCACGAGGCGATGGAAGAGGCGCAGCCGGTAGCGCGCAAGCGGCCGGGGAAGGGCGCCTGACGTGCTGCAGCGGGTGGGGTTTCACCGCCTCACGGAGTTTACCCGCCCTGCCAAACGTGTTGCCACGTGGCAGGCAAGGCGGGTCAGGGCCGGTCAGTTGTTGGCGGTCAGCGGATCGATGATCTGCGGAATTTCAGTGATTTTCGCGAACGGAATGCCGCTGAGTTCGGCATGTTTGCGGATCTCGTCCTCGCTGTCTGCAAGATAGACGCAGAAGGTCTTGTCGCCGGAGACATAGGAGTGCTGCCACTGGATGGACGGACCTATGGTGGCCAGCGCCTGGTTCGAGGCGCGAGCCGCGCCGCACAACTCGGTGAGCGAAAACTCGCCGATGCCGGGAATGTCACGTTCGATCATGTAGCGTTTCATTGAACTGCTCCTTGTGTTGATGAATGGCCCGGGCAATTCAACAATGAGCGCTTGCGCAGCCAGAGCCAAACCCAATTTTCTTGAGCGGGCAAAAGGTTTTCTTTAGTATTACAGCCATCCTTCCGTCCTGATAAAGGCAAGCTTTGGGAAATGACCACTGTAAGCCATCTGAAGGCACTGCAGGCCCTGGAAATGGCCATGCGCGAAGGCTCGCTGAAGGCGGCTGCGGAGCGGCTGGGGATTACGCCTGCCGCGGTCGGACAGCGCATCAAGACGCTGGAGAACTATCTCGGCAAGGACTTGCTGATGAGAGGCCGGTCCGGGCTGGTGCCCACGGCTGAGCTGGCGCCCGCGCAGGACGACTTGCGCCTCTCGTTCGAAGCCCTGGAACGGGTGACCGAGACGCTGAACTTCCAGGGGATGAGCGAGCTCCACATCGTGACCGAGCCCGACCTGAGCGAACTGTGGCTGTTGCCGCGGCTTGCCGCATTCCGGCAGAGCAATCCCGACATACTTTTCTGCATCAACGGAGCAGGCGACGTTCCGCTGCGGATCGGCACACCCGACATACGCATCACCTATGACGATGGCCGCGGGGAGCCGCTGTTCCGAGATCTGTTCGTGCCCGTTACCGGCCCCGACAACACCCGACGCATCGCTGACTGGGACCAGCAGATGCCGATGGAGGGCATGCCCTTGCTTCATCTGACGGCGCACCGCGAGCGCGCCGACATGCCCGGCTGGGTGGAGTGGTTTGGCCAGTTTGGCCAACGGAAGAAAGGCCCGCAACGCGGCGTCCACTACAAGAATGCCAGGCTGGCGCTGGAGGCAGTGCGCGCCAATGTGGGCTTCCTTGTCTGCGGCTTGTCGCTGGTGCTGGAGGATCTGGCGAAGGGCACGATCGTGCTGCCTTTTGCCGTGTCGCAGCACATGGTGGCGCCGCATCCTTACCGGCTTTCGGTGCGGCCCGAGGCAGAAAACCGGCCACAGGTGGCAAGGTTCCTCAGGTGGCTGAGAAGCGAGGCAGAGGTCACTCAGAGGCAGCTTCAGGACATGGCCTGCTCAATCCAGCGTCAGCGCCTGCCGTAATCAGGTGGGCGCCGTGCCGGCCTTGCCAAGCATGCGGTTGGCCTTCAGCGCCAGGCGAAGCAGGGCAGGGTTGTGCTTGACGGTGCGCCGGCCGGCCACCCGCGCCGAGGCGGCGAGGCAGGCCAGTGTGCCGCGCGCTGTGAGCGCAATGCTGGCGTGGGTC
>JAZBOA010000324.1:0-13415 GCA_036350935.1 Anderseniella sp.
GCGGATGCTTCGACACGTCGAAACGCTCGTCGATCCTTGCCCAGCCATAGCCCCAGTCCTTGGCCGAAACGCCATAGCGCTTGAGCTCGGGCGATACCTCGTGCTTCCCGTCAGCGGCGGAGAAGTAGCCGTTGAAATTCTCCTCGCAGGTGAGGAACGTGCCCCACGGCGTCGTGCCGGAGCCACAATTGTTCCAGGTGCCCTTGACCCTCGTTCCGGTGGGGTCGGCGGCGGTCTTCACCAGGTCATGGCCGGCGGCCGGGCCGGTCAGCAGCATTTCCGTCTCAGGCGTGATGCGGCGGTTGAACAGGCTGTACTTGACCAGCGACCAGCCATCAGCGCCATGGGCAACTTCCATCACCGTCACGCCGTGGGCCATCTTGCCCTTGGCTATGTCGTCATTGCTGGCCGGTTTCTTGTCGGGGTTGTTGCCCCACAGGATATTGCGGTTGGTGTATTCGTTGTTCACGGCAAGCAGCGTATGGCCGTTGTGGCTGAACATTTCCATGCCGTCGAGATTGTCGCCGAAGGCCTTGGCCTGGCTGGCGGCCGTACCACGGGTGGCATGATCGAAGTCAGGCACGTTTGCGAACAGCGGGTCACCCCAGCTGAGCATTACCCGGGCCTTGTAGCCGGCCGGCACAGTCACCGCGTCGTCGCTGCTTGCGGGAATGGCGTCGAAGGCGAAGCGGTTGGCTGCTGCCATGGCCGGGCGTGAAACGCTGGCGAGTGCTGCCACGCTGCCAAACGCGAGGACGCCGCCGAGGAAACCACGGCGGCTTATCGCGGCCTCGACCACGCGGTCGAAATCGCATTCATCTGGGCGCGGGTTGATGATCTCGTCAAACTGGTCAAATGACAGGCTGTCAGCGTGTTGCCGCAACATTGCAGATGCTCCCTTGGCTGGAATTGGGAGTCCGGTTGGTAACTGTCCATTGTTGCGCCGTGGTAACAGGCGGATGAAAGATCGATGATGCCAGGGGGCTTACTCGGCCGCCAGAGGCTTCGCCTCGCCATCATCATCATCCTTGCGCTTTGGCGCCTTGCTGCTGCGACGCTGTGCCGGCGCACTTGCAACACCTGCAACCGCAGGCACCGGCTCGGCAATGGCGGCAGCTGCCTTCTCACGCGGGCCCAGTTCCTCGGCGAGCTTCTTCTCGATGAATCCGCGCGGCCTCGTGAAGCGGGCCATCAGGTCGTACAGCACCGGTGTCAGGAACAGCGTCAGCACCCCCGCGAACACCAGTCCGCCGACGATCACCGTGCCAATGGCGATGCGGCTTTCCGCTCCCGCGCCGGTGGCCAGCACCAGCGGCACCGCGCCCAGCACCGTGGAGACGACAGTCATCACGATGGGGCGCAGGCGCAGCACCGAGGCATCAATGACGGCGGAGCGCACATCCTGTCCTTCATCGCGCAACTGGTTGGCAAACTCGACGATGAGGATACCGTTCTTCGCCATCAGGCCGATCAGCAGGATGATGCCGATCTGCGAATAGATGTTGAGGCTCAATCCCGCCGCCCACAGCGAGTACAGCGCGCCGGCAACGGCCAGCGGCACCGACAGCATGATGATCAGCGGGTGCATGAAACTCTCGAACTGGGCCGCCAGCACCAGGAACACGATGAGAATGGCGAAGGCGAAGGTGATCCATATGCCGGAAGAGGCTTCGAGGTACTGCTGCGACTGGCCGTCGAAGCTGAGTGTCGCCTGCGGGGGCAGCACTTCCGCCGCCTGCTCGCGGATGAACTCGATCGCCGAGCCCATGGCGTAGCCGTCATTCAGCGCCGCCGAGACGGTGACTGACGGCAGCCGGTTGAAGCGGCGCAGCGACGGGGCTTCCGTGGTCTCGGTGAGGCTGATCACGCTCGACAGCGGCACCACGGAACGGCCGTCATCGGTGCGCACGAACAGCGACGAGATGTCGTCCGGCGTTTGCCGGGCGCTGGCCTCGGCCTGCACAATCACCGGGTATTCGCGGCCACGGTCGATGTAGCTGGTGATCTCGCGCGAGGCCAGCATGGTCTGCAGCGTCGAGGCGATGGTGCGGCTGGAGATGCCCAGGTCGTCGGCCCGCTTGCGGTCGATAGTCAGGCGGAACTGCGGCTGGTTCTGCTCGAAGTCGATGTCGACATTGGCAAGGCCCGGGTTCTGCTCGGCGCGCTTCTTGAGCTCCTCTGCCCACTTCTGCACGCTCGGGTAGTCGGGTCCGCCGACGACCGCCTGCAGCGGAGTGGAATTGCCGCGCAGGCCCAGCCCTGATGGCACGACGGGAAAGCCGCGCGCGCCGGTGATGCCGGACACCATGCCGATCAGCTGGCGGCGGGCGTCGGTCATCGACACGTCGCGTTCATCCCACGGCTTGAAGCGCAGCACGATGAACGAGCGGTAGGGCCGGTCGCGGAAGCCGGTGAAGGTGTAGATGATGTCGATGTCGAGCTTGTCCTGCACCTCGACCAGCTTTTCCTCCAGCTCCGCCACCTGGGCGTCGGTGAACGAAAGCGTGGAGCCTTGCGGCGCGTTGAGCGGGATGAACATCACGCTGCGGTCTTCGGTGGGAGTGAGCTCCTGCGGGACGGCGTTGTAGGCGAACCAGCTTGCCCCGGCGAAGCCCAAGCACACAGCCACAACCACCAGAGGCGAGGCGATAGCCGCCTTCACCGCGCTCCTGTACCAGCGGTAGACGCGGCCTTCCGGCATGGTGTGTTCGTCAGCAGTGACGCCTTCGCGGGCCTTGAGGATCTTCGAGGCAAGCGCCGGGCAGGCGCTGAGCGCCACGAAGGTGGAGATGACAACGGCGCTGGCCAGCACGAAGCCGAACTCGGTGAACAGCTTGCCTGCCGCACCTTGCAGGAACGAGATGGGAATGAACACAGATACCAGCGTGATCGAGGTGGCAAGGATTGCAAAGGTCACCTGGCGGGAGCCCCGCACCGCCGCCTGCAGCTTGCTTTCGCCAGCGGCAAGGCGTCGCTCGATGTTCTCCAGCATCACGATGGCATCGTCCACCACCAGGCCGATGGCCAGCAACAGCGCCAGCAGGGTGAGCACGTTGAGCGAGAAGCCGAGCAGGTAGATCAGCGAGAAGCAGCCGATCAGCGCCACCGGGATGGTGATGGCGGGAATCAGCGTTGCCCGCAGCGAGCGCAGGAACAGCAGGATCACCAGCACCACCAGCACCAGCGATATGCCCAGCGCCGTCACCACTTCCTTGATCGAGGCGGACACGAAAACTGCATCGTCGGAGCCGATGAAAATCTGCATGCCTTCAGGCAGCTGGGTGTTGAGCCGGTCGAGCTCGGCCTTGACGGCATTCGAGATGGCGATGGTGTTGGACTGCGACTGGCGCTGCACGGCGATGCCCACCGCAGTCAGGCCGTTGGAGCGTACGATGGTGCTGTCATCCTCGACGCCGCGGTCGACCCGGGCTACCGCGCCAAGCCGCACCGGCACGCCGTTCATCTCCTTGACCAGCACGTCGCGGAACTGCTCGGGCGTTGCGAGCCGCGACTCCAGCCGCACCGTGAACAGCCGCGTGGTGCTCTCGATCTCGCCAGCGGGCAGCTCCACGTTATTCTCGCGCAGCGCCGCCTCGACATCGGCGACGGTGAGGTTGTGGGCGGCCAGCTTGCTGCGGTCGAGCCAGATGCGGATGGCTGCACGGCGCTCGCCGAAGATGCGCACGTTCGCCACCCCGTTGATGGTGGTGATGCGGTCGGCGATGAAGCGCTCGATATAGTCGCTCACCTCTACCGAGGTCATGCGGTCGGAATAGACCGCAAGGCGCATGACCGGGTCGGCGTCGCTATCGGACTTGACCACCTGCGGCTCGTCGACCTCGTCCGGCAGCTGGTCGCGTACCCGCGCCACCGCCGCGCGCACGTCGCCCGCGGCTTCGTCGATGTCGCGGCCCAGCTCGAACTCGATGGTGGTCGTGGAGCGGCCGCGCTGGCTCGACGAGTTGATGGTCTTCACCCCGGCAATGCCGGCCACGGCGCTGTCGATCACCTCGGTGATGTCGGTGTCGACGATCTCGGGCGCGGCGCCGGTATAGGTGGTGGTGACGGACACCACGGAGGTGTCCACGTCTGGCAGCTCGCGCACCGGCAACGACGAGATGGAGGCAAGGCCGGCCACCACGATCAGCAACGACATCACGGCCGCCAGAACCGGCCGGCGGATGGACAGTTCCGACAGGGTCATTGGGTGGCCCCCGCCGAGCCCGCAGCAGCGGCGGCGGCTTCGGCGTTGACCACCTTCACCGCACCGCCGGGGCGCACCTTGGAGGTGCCGGAGTACACGACTTCCTCGCCGGCGCTGACGCCGTCGGTGATCTGCACCCAGCCCGGCTGGCGGCCGCCGGTCGTTACGGTGCGGCGTTCCGCCTTGCCGTCATTGACCACGAACACGAAGGCGTCGGGGCCCTCAACCGTCACCGCCTCTTCCGGCACCATGACGGCGGCGGTGGTGGCAAGTTCGAGATCAAGGCGCATGAACATGCCCGGCGCAAGCGCGCCATCCGGGTTGGCGATCCTTGCGCGCACCACGAACGAGCGGCTGACCGGATCGATGGCCGTGCTGATCTCGCTGATCGCTGCCTCGAACGTGCGCCCGGGCCAGGCGGCGGTGGAGGCACTGGCCACGAGGCCCGGCCTTGCGATGGCGAAATACTGTTCGGGAACGGCAAACTCGACCAGCACCGCCGACAGGTCATTGAGGTTGGTCAGCACCGTATCAGCGTCGACCTGGGCGCCGGTGTCCACGGTATGAAAACCCGGCGTACCCGCGAATGGCGCGCGGACGGTGCGGTCCGCCAGGCGGCGTTCGGCGCGCGACACCTGGGCCTGGGCGGCGGTGCGGGCGGCTTCGAGTTCTTCGAGCGTGGCGGCCGCCATCACCCGCGACTGGCGGAGGCTCTTGCCGCGCTCAAGCGATTGTTCTGCCTTGACAAGTTCGGCGCGGGCCTGCGCCAGGTCGGCTTTCTGGATGTCGTCATCGAGGCGGAACAGCACCGCGCCCTGCTCCACGCGCTGACCCTGACGGTAGGCGATCTCCACCACGATGCCGTCGGATTGCGCCTTGATCTCAACGGTTTGCACGGCGCGCGCGGAACCAACGGTCTCGACGGAACGCACCAGCGTGCGCTCGCCTGCCTTGACGGTCTTGACCACGGCGGGACCGCCGCCGCCACGCTGCGGCGCTGCGCCAGCCTGTTGTTCCGGCTGGCTTTCCTGCCACTTGCCATAGCCCAGATAGCCGCCATAGCCGAGGCCGGCAAGCACGAGCAAAAGCAATAACTGGCGCAGAATTGACATCAAGTTCCACCGGTTTCCAGGAGATCCACCTGATCAATGACGTGATTTGCCATTCGGTTCCGGCGCTGCCTGACCTAATTCAGGTGATGATATAGCGCCAACGGGGCGGGCACGTCATTACAAATGCACGCCCGCACCGCAGTCCCAGAAGATGACGGCCGCCCCGCGCGAGGCAGGACGGCCGCACTCATCACAACCGGCCAGCCGGACTTATTCAGCCGGCTCGACGGCCTCATCCCAGCCGGAAATGGCCTTCACCTCGAGGAAGTCGTGCAGGCCCCATTCGCCGCCCTCGCGGCCGTTGCCCGACATCTTGTAGCCGCCGAACGGGCTGCCGCCGGGGCGCTGGGCGCCGTTGAGCAGCACCATGCCGGCGCGAAGCTGGCGGGCCACCTTCTGGGCGCGGGCCTGGTCGCCCGACTGCACGTAGGCCGCAAGGCCATAGGGCGTGTCGTTGGCGATGGTGACGGCTTCTTCCTCGGTATCGAAGGGGATCATCGCCAGGACGGGTCCGAAGATTTCCTCGCGCGCGATGGTCATGTCGTTGTTCACGTCGGCAAACACCGTCGGCTTGACAAAGTAGCCGCGGTTGAGCCCGTCGGGACGGCCGGTGCCGCCGGCCACCAGCCGCGCGCCCTCGTCGATGCCCTTCTGGATCAGCGCCTGCACCTTGTCGAACTGCATCTGCGAGACGAGCGGACCGATGTGGTTGCCCTCCTCGGCCGGATCGCCGGCCTTGCAGTTCCTCGCCGTCTCGGCGGCGACCTCGACGGCCTCGTCATAGACGGAGCGCTCGACCAGCATGCGGGTGGGCGCGTTGCACGACTGGCCGGTATTGTTGAAGCAGTGCAGCGCGCCGCGCTTCACCGCCTTCTGGATATCGGCATCAGCGAAGACGATGTTGGGCGACTTGCCGCCCAGCTCCAGCGCCACCCGCTTGACGGTGTCGGCGGAGGCCTTCTGCACGGCAACGCCGGCCCGGGTCGAGCCGGTGAACGACATCATGTCGATATCCGGGTGGCGGGACATGGCCTCGCCCACGGAGGGGCCGTCGCCGTTGACCAGGTTGAACACGCCGGCGGGGAAGCCCGCCTCGTGCATGATCTCGGCGAACAGCATGGCGTTGAGCGGGGCGATCTCCGACGGCTTGAGGATCACCGTGCAGCCAGCGGCCACGGCCGGCACCACCTTCAGGGTGATCTGGTTCATCGGCCAGTTCCACGGGGTGATCAGGCCGCACACGCCGACCGGTTCATAGGCGATGTGCTCGGTGGTGATCTTGTCGTTCAGCGGGCGGTCGAACTCGAAGGCCTGGACGGTGCGGATGAAGGCCTTGATGTGGCCCCAGCCGGACGCGGCCTGGGCCTGGGTGGCCAGCGTGATCGGCGCGCCCATCTCCTGCGAGATGGTCTTGGCCATTTCGGCGGTGCGCTTCTCGTAAGCCGCCAGCAGCTTCTCGAGGTAGCCAAGACGCTCTTCCTTGGTGGTCCGGCTCCAGGCCGGGAAGGCCTTCTTCGCGGCGGCCACGGCCTTGTTGACGTCGGCCTCGGAGCCCATGGAGATGACGGCGAAGGCGGTCTCGTCAGCCGGGTTGATCACCTCCAGCTCGCGCGGGGCCTCGGGCGCGACCCACTTGCCATCGATATAGAATTCCGTCTTGCGCAGCATGAAACACCTCTTGTTGCGGTCTTGTGTGAGGGATTTGTCGGTGCGCTACAGGTAACCATGGCGGGGGGTGGAGGCAAGGGGGTGCGCTGCACAAGGCTGCATGCAGCATCTGACAACTGTATGAATGACAGATGCGGACAAAGCGGACACGGTCTCCAACTGGCGGATGCCACCTTCTAACCCAACTCGGAAATCCGATCTGTCTGCAGTTCAAGACAGCTTTCGAAGGCCTCAAGTGTTCGAGAAAAAGAAATGGCGCCGCCCGATCTCTCAAGCAGCGCCATTTGTTCAGAAATTCTGATGTTGGTTCAGAACCGGTAGTTCAAGCCAACCTTGATCACGTGAAGGTCCTGATCGACGTCAAAAATTGCTGTCCTCGTTCCCCCATCAGCCTCACGGCTCACCGAAACCTCACTTGAGCCAAGATCTACGTAATTGTATTCGACTCTTGCCGACCAGTTGTCATCGAAAGCGTGTTCTGCACCAGCCCCGATGAACCATCCAGTACGGGTATCACTGCCAGTGTAGAAGTTATTGTTGTTGCCGAGATGGCTGAAGTCCTCATCTGCAACTGCGAGACCGCCTTCAGCATAAAACAGCGTCCGCTCCATTGCGAAACCAAGCTTGGGACCGACGGTCAGGAGCCAGTTGATATCAGCAGACGCATTGCGTTCGGGTGTGTCAGGATTACCACCTTCTGCTAACCATTCGCCAGTTCCATCAATGCCTGTCCAGGAAAACTCGACCTCGGCGCCAATCACGATGGAGTTGATCTGATGATTGTAACCGAGCTGGACACCACCGAGGATGCCATCCACGTCGTGGCTGGTCACAACGTCCCCGATTCGATTGCTAGGCTCATTTCCAGCGTTTTCAACAAGTGTCCAGTCCTTGTCACCCCAGCCGTAGCCAATGTGACCACCGACATACAGTCCGTTCCAGCTAAACGGGATCGGCTCCATCGGCGTGTAAAGGTCGGCGGCCATAGCGGGCGCCGTGAAGGCGCCAAGAGCGAACATTGAAACCAGCAGCTTTTTCATGGGTACCCCTGTCTAAACAAGTATCAAGTTGAAATCTGAATCATCAGTAGCATGACGATATGCTCAGGGTCCAGCCGCTCTCGACATCAGCTATCGGATAAATTCAAAATGTTGCATTTGTGCAACACATGGGGCCTCGACACCATTTTGCGGCAGCCTGGCAATCAAAAGTCTGATACCGTCCCTTTTTGACACTCAACGGACGTAACCAGTCTCCGCGGTGATGCAAGCTGAGGGCTCCAAGCAGCCCTTGCTACGTCACCACCACCGCCGGCCGTACATGTGCACGATGGGGCAGACGCGCCCGACCGGCCTGGCGCGCCGACCTTCAACCAGCCTTGCGCGACTGCCCGATCAGCCGCGCATTTTCGATGGCGATGACGCTCTGGTCGGCAAACATGCGCGCGACCTCAAGCGTCTTGCTGTCAAACGGCCGCACGGTCTGCCGGTAGATGGTGAATGCCCCGATCAACCGGTCGCCCGCCTGCATGGGAATGGCGGTGAATGACCGGGCTCCACCCAGATCAGCCGTTGCATGGCGCAGCGGATCGCCTGTCCTGTAGATGGCTTCCGATCTGACGTCGGCAATATTGATCACCTCCATGGTGGACCGGAGCCTGCCCAGGCCGGTTTGCGGACTCACATGGAACGAGCCCTGCCCGGCCAGCCAGTCCGCAAAGGCAGCCGGAATGCCCCTGGAATAGGCCGCCTTGTATCCGCTCCGGTCTGCGTATTCGAAAAGGATCCCGAACTCCGCGTCACAAAGTTCCAGTGCATAGTCGAGGACAGATGCGATCACCTCCGCAAGCTGTCCCTGGGACCGGCTGATGATTCTGAGAACCTCGCCAAGCGCCCGTTCCCTGCCAATCGCCTCTTCAAGGCTGAGCGCCAGTTCAGAGATCAGCGCATCCCTCTCCTCGCCATCGAGTATCCGGACCCCGGCTGCTCCACTGAGGATGTCATGCAGCTCGATCTTGGATGACACGCCCAGTTTTCTGTAGATGGCGGCGAGGTGAGTGCGCACGGTAGACGGCGCAATATGCAGGTGCCGGGCAATCTGGTGATAGGTCTGACCAGTTGCATAAGCCCTGGCTATTTCGAGTTCCCGCGGACTCAAGGTACCGTCCAGCACGACTCGCTCCCTCCCTTTCGCGACAGCACTGCGCACTTCAGCGCCGGCTGCCACGCCCTGCCATAAGGCAAATGCTGTATACAAATTACTGCAGATGCAACCCGCGAATACAGCAGCCAGCCGATAGAGCAGCCTGCGCTCCCCGGAATAACCTCAGCACAAAGATCACTCCAGGTCCGGCGTGATCCCGCAGCATGGGGTAACCGCAACATGAGCAATCGCTGGCAGGTCCTGGCCTTGTTGTTCGGCGTGCGAATGACGATGGCCTTCCAGTTCCAGGCAGTGGCGGCGCTTTCTCCCTTCATCATGAGCGAGTACGGCTTTGACATCGCCGACATCGGCCTGATGATCGGGCTCTATTTCGCGCCGGGCGTGGTCATTGCGTATCCAGGAGGCGAACTGGGCAAGCGGTTCGGCGAGAAGCGCGTTGTCCTCTGGGGCTTGCTCATGATGATGGCCGGAGGCCTCATGATGGTGGCATCCGCAAGCTGGGAAATGCAGTTCGCAGGCCGCCTGCTGGCCGGTGTTGGCGGCGTCCTGCTGAACGTGCTGATGACGAAGATGCTGACGGACTGGTTTGCCGGCCGCGAGATTGCGACGGCGATGGGCATCTTCGTGAACTCGTGGCCGTTTGGCATTGCACTGGCGTTGCTGTTGTTGCCCGCGCTGGCGGAAGCAGCAAGCCTCACCATAGCATTGCTTGGCGTTGTCTGCCTCGTGGCGGCAGGCTTTGCCGCACTGGCCTTTGCCTATCAGCCCGCGGCACAAGCCGGAACTGGACAGGCGGCCAGCCAGGCAATCCGCCTCGGAGGAACGCCGCTCGCCGGCATTGTCTGCGCAGGCCTGATCTGGGGGCTCTACAACGCGGCGCTTGGCATGATCTTCGGATTTGCCCCGGCCATGCTGGCTGAAAAGGGCTGGACGGCGACCGCGGCAAGTTCGGTCACCAGTATCGTGCTGTGGCTTGTCGCTGTCTCCGTACCCTTGGGCGGCATTATTGCGGATCGGGTGGGCCGGAATGACGCCGTGCTGGCTACCGGACTGCTGCTGTTCGGCATGATGCTGTTTGTTGCTGCACGCACTGATATGGTCTTCCTCAGCTTTGTCCTGCTGGGCGCCGTTGCGGGCATTTCGGCCGGTCCGATCATGAGCCTGCCATCGCGCGTGCTGGCTCCTGCGAACCGTGCAACGGGGATGGGGGTTTTCTACTCCGTCTACTACCTGATCGTAGTTCTGGGACCGCTCGTGGCGGGCCGGGCGGCGGAAACGACCGGCAACATCGCCATCACGTTTGATCTGGGCACCACGATGCTTGGCGCAAGCGCGGCCCTGCTGCTGGCCTTCCGTTACCTGGGCAGGATTCAGGTCAGCGCCTGAGACAGGGCCAATGCAAGTTCCAGAAAAGTTCAACCCAGAGAGAAAGGAGTTCACCGCATGTCAACCACCAGGAATATCGAGGATCTCAAGGCAGGATGGGCAGCGCTTGCTGCCGGTGAAATGGACAAGCTCGCCAGCTACTACACAGAAGACATGATCTTCGTGCTGCCGGGACAGGATGACGTTCTGCGCGGCCGCGCGGCTTTCAGGGCCGCCCTCGACAACATCGGGGCAGCATTGCCACCCGGCTTTGACATCAAGGACCTGCGCTATTGCCCTGGCGACGGCGAGATAGTGAACGTCATCGAATTCACGGCGGACAATATCCCGGGCGGTTCAAAATGCGCCGTGCTGTTCAAGTTCAACAGTGACGGACTGATCACGGAAGAGCGCTGGTTCGTGGATACCGAACAGTGGAAGGCTGCCTTCTGACGGGCCTTGTTCGCCACATTATTGCAAGCAGGCCAGAGCGGTCGTGAACTGGCAAGCTCAGTTGGCGCGTTGAAAACCTGCAAGCCCCCTACCGCCCCATCACCCTTATCCGCACCAGCTTCATCAGGTGGCGGGTGGTGGCGAAGGGTTTGTGCTTCTTCAGCGAGCGGTCGTGGCCCAGCACCAGCCCGCCATCGGCCACGCCGAAGGCTGCGTTGACGTGGGCCAGCAGGTCCGGCCGGCGGTCGTACATGTGGACGATGGGGCAGACGCGCCCGCCGGGGCTGGCGATGCGGCCCTTCGCGTCCACCGTCATCCCTGTGTCGCGGTAGACGTTGGCGACGTGGGCGTGATTGCGCGTCACCACCGTGCCCGGCACCAGTTGCCCGTGCGCCACCAGGTTGGTGGAGATGTTGTCCAGCCCCGTGGTGTGCTTGGTCCATTCGTGAGTGGCCAGGGCAATGTCCAGCTTGGCGCGGCACATGGCGGCAAGGCCCCCGGCTGAGCCGGCGATGACGCCGCCATTGACGATGGGCTTGCCCGTCAGCACGCCGAGCATGGACGCAGGCAGCATGGCCCGAGCCCAGCGGCCATTGGTGGTGCGCAATGTCCAGCTGCCAGTGTCGTCGTTCTCGCCGAAGAACTCCAGCGGGGCGCCGTCCAGCCCGTCGAACGGATTGGCCTGGAAGATGACATCGCGGCTGTCCACCAGCAGCAGCCGGTGCACGCCTTCGGGCAGCGAGGCGAGAATGCGCAGGTAGAATTCCAGCCGCGCCAGCGCCGGATAGGGCCGGTAGCCTTCTGCCGGAGTGACGGGGAAGATCACCAGCCCGGCATCGGGAAACGCGGCAAGCAGTTCATCGCCCCGGTCCGTCGCCACGACCAGCGGCGCGTCAGAGTGCGCCCGCAACGACCTGACCAGCGGCTTGAGCGCCTCTGGCGGATAGCCGGTCGCCACCGTCACCACGCAGGCGGCAATGCGGCGCGCCGGCCAGTCAAGTTCAGCGGCGGCCGGACTTGCGGCGTGCGCCGCCCACTCGGCGAAGTTCTGCGGTGTGGTCAAGCGTCTTCGATCTCCGGGCCGTGCGCTCCTTCATCGCGCCGGGGCAGGCGCGAGTCAACCTGAAGCGTACGCTGCTTTGGCCCCCGCCGCCGCCTTGGCGCTTTACAACCGTATCATGGCGGATCAATCTGGCGGCCCACACCGCTGTACGCAAGGAGCCGCCCCCATGAACGAGCACCCGAAAACCGTGTCCTTCACCCGGATGAAGGACGGCACGCGCGATGAATACCTGATGCTGCGCGAGCTGGAGGAGCCGTTCCTGAAGATGACGCCGGACCGGGTGATCAAGGCGCTGCGCGACCAGGCGGACGAGACGCTGGAAGGCTACAAGATCGACCGGCTGCAGCATGGCCTGCAGTCCGCCACCCGCGCCTGGCGCGACGGGGCCGACATCGACTGGGTGGTGGGCGCACTGCTGCACGACATCGGCGACGGCCTCGCCCCGCAGAACCACGACGAGTTCGCCGCCGCCATCATCCGGCCCTACATGCGCGAGGAGGTGGTGTGGTCGGTGCAGCACCACGCGGCGTTCCAGATGGTCTACTACGCCCATCACTATGGCTGGAACCAGCACGAGCGGGAGAAGTTCAGGGACAGCCCCTATTACCCGTCCTGCGTCGATTTCTGCGAGTATTGGGACCAGGCGAGCTTCGATCCGGACTACGACACGCTGCCGCTGGAGTTCTTCGAGCCGATGGTGCGCGAGGTGTTTGCCCGCCCGCCCTACAAGCCGGAGACGCTGCAGCCGGGCGTGCGGGCGCCGCTGCGCGACGCGGCAGTGGCGGCAGCGCGCGCGGCGTGATAATCGGCCCGATCAACATGCACCTGAAAGGTGCATAAAGTTGACCGGCTACTTTATGAGCGATCATCTTTCTGCGATTGACCTGTAAAGGCCAATCGCAGGATGATCTCTTGATGACCGACTCGATCACCCACCTCGACAAACTGATCTCGTTCAACACCGTCAGCCGCGACAGCAACCTCGCGCTGATCGGCCATGTGTGCGAGCTGCTGGAGCCGCTCGGCTTCCGGCTGCTGCGCGCGCCCTCCGAGGACGGCCGCAAGGCCAACCTCTACGCCTCCATCGGGCCGCAGGACGTGCCCGGCGTGGTGCTGTCCGGCCACACCGATGTGGTGCCGACGGAGGGGCAGGCCTGGTCGTCGGACCCGTTCGTGATGCGCCGCGAGGGCGGCAAGCTGTATGGCCGCGGCACGGCGGACATGAAGGGCTTCATCGCCTGCTGCCTCGCCATGGCGCCGCGCGCCGCGAAGCTGAAGAACAAGCTATCCGCGCCCATCCACTTCGCCTTTTCCTATGACGAGGAGATCGGCTGCGTCGGCGTGCGCCGGCTGATCGACCTGCTGGAACCGGTGACGCCGCGCCCGC
>JAZBOA010000325.1:0-16174 GCA_036350935.1 Anderseniella sp.
CGTATGCGGTGTTCCGCATCAGGCCTGAATGGACGGGCCTTGGCATTGCGCGCTCGTTCCTGATTGCCTTCCTGATCATGCTGGCTGTGCCGCTACTGTACAATTTCCAGGTGAAGCGGGCTGTGGCCAGCCTGGTTTCAGGCGACCGCGCAGCGGCTGTTGAACCGTTGAAGCCCGAACAAACCCTGGCAGTTTTCAGACGCTCCGGCTCGTCGCAGAAGTGCTTCAACACCTGTATTGACCTGCTGCTGACCGGCCAGATTGCAGCCTTCATCGAAGCCGATCTGCCTCGCGGCGGCACTCAGCCTGACAGCGGAGCTAGAGCCACCCTGTTCCGGCTTGTACGGAGATCAACTTGTGAGAACAAGCTGGTCATCCCCAAGAACCAGTCCCGCAACGAAGGGCGCGCCGGCACAGTTGCCCACGCCCTGAAAGCCGCGGCTGATCGCGGCCTGTGCATACAGCCGACGCAGATCAAGCTGACTGACGCCGGCCCGCTACGCGCAATCCTGCACCACGACCGCAAGACGCTCGAATATCCGGAGCGCGCATTTTTCATCAAGACGATGATCAGCCCCTCGCAGATTGCGGTCTACGCATACCGGCGCGACACAGGCTGGTCGAAAACCACGCAGCAGACCAATGTCGGCTACAGTCTGCTCGGCCCCGTACTGGCCTACACCGTTGTTGGCGATCTGGGCTCGTCAACCCGGTCATCCTGGTGGCGCAGGAACGTTCATGAAAAATCACTGAACATCGACACATTTCTGGTCACAAGAATGGGCGCGGTCCTGCGCCGCGAGTAACCGGTGAGCGCCGCTCAGAACGTCAGCGGAGGCGGCTTGCGCCTCAGGCCCGACAGCGCGTTGAAGACAAGCGCGGCCATCAGGATGGCGCCGCCGATCAGCGTTGCCGTCTTGGCGGTTTCGCCGAGCACCAGCCACACCAGGATCGGTCCCAGCACCACTTCCGTCATGGCGAGCAGCGCAAGCTCGGCCCCCGGCACCACCCGCGAGCCCAGCGTATAAAGCACCATGCCGAGGCCCAGCGACACGAAGCCGAGCATCAGCGCGATGCCAATTTCATGCAGCGGCAACGCAAAGCCCTGACCCGTGCCCAGCAGCACGATGCCTGAAAGCTCCAGCGCGAAAAGACCGCCAAGGAAGATCACCGGCAGCATGTCGCCCGCCTTGCCCCAACGAAGCGCGACCGTGAACAACGCGAAACCGACCGCCGACATCAGCGCAATCGCGTCGCCCGCCCAGTTGCCGGTGGTGAAGCTGTCGGCCACCATGAACCCGATGGCGGCGAGGCCAACCAGCATGGCAATCCAGGTGGCCTTGCGCACGCTTTCGCCCAGCAGCAGGAAGCTCAGCAGCGCCGCAATGAACGGCGCCGTGGCAAACAGGAACGCTGCATTGGCCACGGAGGTCATCTGGATCGCGCCAATGCCGCCGGCATAGGCCAGCACCAGCGCCACGCCCCCGAGCACGCCGGGCACGCCCGCATCCAGGATGAGCTTGAACGGCCGTCCGCCGGAGCGCCATGCCATGAGTATGAAGATCATCGGCAACATGCCGAGGGACCGGTAGAACAGCACCTGCCAGACGGTGCCGCTCTCGATCATCCGGATGCCCAGCGGAATGGTCGACCAGCATACGCCAGCCATCGCCACCATGATGACGCCTGCCGTGTAGCCCGTGTCGCGCGCCTGCGCCGGAATGCGATGTAATGCCCGTTCAACCATAGGTGGACAGTGCGTAGCTGACGCCCTGCCGTCTAGCGCATCTGCGACATGGGTTCCTGTCGTTCAATGCATGGCTACTTGCAGTAGGTACCAGCGCCGGAACGGCCGTGGCGGCCAAGGTCGAAATGCAGGTGGTTCTGGTGGTGCCGGTCAGCTTCCGGCCCGAGCACCGTGGTGAAGGTGCCGCAAGCCTGACCGTGCACCTGTTTCAGGAAGCCGGAGTCCTTGCCCCACGAGCGCCAGCCGTCTTCCACGGTGATGGTGCGCCCCGAGGCAAGCGTGAACGCCGACACGTCCAGCGCATTGCCGAAACTGTGCTCCGAGATCTTCGCGCCGCGCCGGTTGTTGCGCGCCCGGCAGGCATATGACGCGGCCACCCGTACCGAGACGACCCGCTCGCCGAACGCCGCTTGCGCTGCCGGCTGCACCACCCGGTTTAGCCAGTCATGGGTGGCGCCGACCATCTGGCATTCAAGCTTGGCGGCCTGCGAGAAGCCGACGCCCGACACCGCCGTGACCTGCCAGCCGTTGCGTATGCCGCACGGGCCCGGCCCTTCCACCTCGCCAAGCGGCGTGGCCTGCGACACCGAGCGCGGATCGACGCTGCACTGGCCGGTTGGCGTCTTGACGCCCTTGGCCACAAAATCCTGTGTCAGCTCGGACCCGCCCGAGCAGGCAGCCAGCGCTGATGCAAGGATGGCGGCGGCAAGGCGCCTGATGTAGAGATGGCCCACGATCATCCCCCGACGTGTCCGTTGAAACGATGGCCAAAATAGGCCAGCGTGGTTAACGGCCAATAACCACCCACACGAAGTCACACCATCCATGTACACCATCTACACCAGCCCCGGCACCGGCGGGTTTGCCGCCGAGGCGATGCTTGAAGCAGGCACCACGCCCTGGCAGCGCACCACCGTTTCGACGCAAGACAAACAGACCAGGACTGCCGGGTACCTGGCGGTCAACCCGGCCGGACAGGTGCCCGCGCTCCAGCTTCCCGGCGGCGAGGTGATCACCGAGTCTGCCGCCATCTGCATCTACCTTGGCGATGCGCACCCCGAAACCTGCCTTGCGCCCCCGCTCACCAGCCCGGCGCGGCCCGCCTTTCTGCGCTGGATGCTTTACCTGTCCAGCACGGTCTACCCTGCCGATCTGAGAACCTACTACGCCGAGCGCTACACGGCTGATCCTGCCGGGGCAGACGCGGTGAAGGCGCGGGCGCTGGAAGAAATGAACGGCAGCTTCGCCCTAATCGACAAGGAACTGGCCAAAAGGCGCTGGCTGGCCGGCAACGGCATCAGCGCTGCCGACATCTACCTGCTCATGCTGGCGCTTTGGCACCCGGACCAGGATCAGCTTCTTGACCGGTGTCCCAACATCGCCAATCTCTGCGAACGGGTGAAGCAGGACGAGTACGTCAAGCGCGCTAACGATTTTCACAAGCTGTGGTGATCACGCGCTACCGCTTCTCGACCAGCCAGAACGCCACCGAAAGGCCCTCGCGCACCAGGTGGGCCGGCGGGCTCAGCTGTTCATGGCGCGTGACGTTGCCACCGGCTGCCCCGGCCCACGCAGTCATGTCGTAGTGCGCAATGCCAAGGCGGCGATGATGAAACTGCTCGCGCAGGAACTCCAGGTCATGCGGCGCGAAGTCGGCCACGATCAGCCGCCCGCCCGGTTTCAGGATGCGCAGCGCCTCGGCAACCGCCCTGTCGGGTTCATCGAGGAAGTGCAGTACCTGGTGCAGGGTAACCAGATCAGCCGAGGCATCATCCATGGGAAGATTGCAGATGTCGCCCTGGCGCACCTGCACCCGGTCAAGGTCGGCATTGCCGAGCGAGGCCCTGGCGAAACTCAGCATCTCGCGTGACAGGTCGATGCCGATTGCCTCGTCAGCCAGCGGCGCCAGCAGCTCCAGCATCCGCCCGGTGCCGGTGCCGAGGTCGACATAGCGACCCACCCGCTGCTCGCCCGCCAGCTTGCGGATCACCGCTTCGGCCTTTTCCTCTTCGACGTGATAGGCGCGGATGGCGCTCCAGTTGGCGGCATTCTCGGCGAAATAGGCCTGCGCCTCCGCCTGGCGCTGCGCCTTGACCTGGGCAATCCGCTCCAGGTCGCGCACCAGACGCGGGTCGCCCGCATCGAGATAGCCGCTGAGCAGCCTGGCAAGCTCCGCATTGCCGTCGCCCGACTGCAGCCGGAACAGCATCCACGCACCCTCGCGGTATCGCTGCACCAGCCCCGCCTCCACCATCAGCTTGAGGTGACGGCTCACCCGAGGCTGGCTCTGGCCAAGAATGGTGGTGAGTTCGGAGACGTTGAACTCGCCGCGTGACAGGATGAACAACAGCCGCAGCCGGGTCTCCTCTCCCGCCGCCCTGAGGCCCGCCAGCAATTCATCCAGCACCATCGGCATGCGTTTTCCCGCGGTTCCTTGACTTCGTGTACCGTTACGGCATATCCCGGCCCGCAACGCGCGGCAAGCCCGGCCGGTCCGTGGTCATTCTTGACGAAGGCCCCAAAAGGTCTTTAGCTTGTACTTCAACTGATTTGGCTCCGCAGAGTCGGAGCCGGGACCGGCATGGCCGGTATCACGCTTCCTTTTCAAAGGTGCCCTGCACATGAACCGCCGCTCGTTTGCCCTGTCTGCATCGTTTGCAGCCCTGTTGCTTCCCGTTTTGGCGGCTCCAGCTGCTGCAGCGCCCGATCACCCGGCCGTGAAGTTCACCCGGCAACTTGCCGACGAACTGATCCGCGCCCAGATGGTTGGCACGGTGCCCCGCTTCACCACGGTGATCCGCCGCCACGCAGACATCCCGGGCATCTCGATGTATACGCTCGGCAACTACCGCTCGAAGCTGCCGAAGGGCAAGACCGACCAGTACTACAAGGGCATCACCGCCTATATCGCCCACTACTTTGCCAACCAGACCCGCAAGTACCGGGTGTTGCAGGCCGAGGTCATCGATGCTGCCAAGGGCGAAGGTGACCAGGTCGTCGTCAACACGATGGCAACGCTGGAAGACGGCAACAAGTACCGTGTCCAGTTCATGCTGCGTCCGGACGGCGGCAGCTGGAAAGTCGTTGACGTAAAGGTCGGCGTACCGGTGCTGGGCTTCGTGTCCCTCACCTATGGCATGCGCGGCGACGTGCAGCGCTTCCTTGCCAAGAAGGGCGGCGACGTCAATGCGCTGATCGCGGCGCTGAACCGCTGATCCGCTTCACTTCACGAACTTGCTGCGCGCCTGCCGGAAGTCTTCCGACAGCCATGCAACCATCTGCTGGTCCTTGTCGTAGGCACTGAGCGCCACGTCCTGCCCGTGCGCTGCCGCATCGATCTGCCGCTTGATCATCCGCACCGCCAGCCCGGGAAACGAGGCAATGCGCCGGGCCATCGTCATGGCCTCGTCAAGCGCGCTGCCCGGTTCGCAAACCTGGTCGGCGAACCCCAACCGGTGCGCCTCCTCGCCTGACCACTCCTCGCCCGACAGCAGCAACCGCCGCGCCGCCTGCACCCCGACCAGCGCCACCAGCCTCGGCACCGAATGCCAGCCCATGTTGTGCGCTACCCGCACCTCCGGTGCGGCGAACCTTGCCACACGCGACGCAACGCGGAAGTCGGCCGCAGCCGCCAGCGCCAGCCCGCCCCCCATGCACGCGCCTTCGACGGCGCAGATGACCGGCACCTCGATCGACGTCCACGCCCGCGCCAGCCTTGGGCCCCGCTCGCTGTAATGGCGCACTTCTTCAAACGGCGCATCCGCCAGCCGGTCGAAAAACGGATCGCCAAGGTCCATCCCTGCCGAGAATATGCGGTCCGTACCAGTCAGCACCACTGCCTTGAGAGCCGTGTCGTCCACGAACGACAGGGCGGTTTCAGCCAGTTCATCCATGATGGCGAATGACAGCGCATTGGCCCGCCCGCCCCGGTCGAACCGCACCACGGCAATGCCATCACCGGTGCGCTCCATACTTGCCGTCTTTGACCTCATTGACTGCTCCACCTTGTTTGCAGCGGGCCAATTTGTTCATACTGGCAGCAGTCGCCCGCATACTGCGCAACGCCCACCAGCGAAAGACCGTCCACCGCCAATGTCAAGCCGCCGCAAATTGCTGATCATGGCGAGCATTGCGCTGGCAGCATCCGCCGTCACGCCGGTGCTTGCGGGCTCGACAACGGCCAAACCCGCCGAGGCGCTTGCCAGTGAGGCAGCCAACGAGTTTCTGGCCACCGTTCGCCGGGGCGGTGGACGGGAGGACTTTGCCCGCCTGTTTGACCGCTATGTCTCCATCCAGTCGATTGCCATGTTCGCGCTGGGCAAGCACCGGCGCCGCCTGCCGCCCCAGCAGCGAACCAGATATGTGAGCCTTGTCAATGACATGCTGGTTGGCGCAGTGACCCGGCATGGCAAGCACGTCAGCGGCGAAGCATTCGTTGTGACGGGCTCGCGCGGCAGCATCGTGTCCGGCTTTGTCCAGCAGCAGGATGGCCGCCGCACCGATGTCGACATGCGAATGGCCGCTGGCCGCATTGCCGACATCCGTGTCGAGGGCATTTGGCTCGCCTTCGTGCTGCGGCAGGAATTCAACCGCATCATCGATGGCAATGGCGGCAACATCTCCGCCATCCTCACCCACCTGGAAAATGGAGGAACGCTGTGAGCGGTACCATGCGCGAAGGCGAACTGGCTGCAGCAGTAGATCCCGCCAGGCTGCCGGGCGATGCCCACGTGGTGTTCATTGGCCGCATCCGCTCGCCCTGGCGCAGCCGCAGCGAATGCCCGAAGAACATGCGCCAGGCCCGCGAACGCGCCCCGGCCGGCTGCCAGCTGGAGCTCGACGCGCCGTGGCGGCCGGGGCTGACCGGCCTGGAGCCGGGTGACTGGGTCCACATTCTCTACTGGATGCACGAGGCCAGGCGCGATCTCCTCATCCAGCATCCCAAACACCGCGATGAACCAACCGGCGTGTTTTCGTTGCGCTCGCCCGTCCGGCCCAACCCGGTGGCACTGGCGCTGGTGCGCATCACCTCCATCGACGCGGACGCCGGCATTGTCGGCATCGATGCCACGGACGCGCTCGACCACACACCGCTGATCGACATCAAGCCGCACCTGCCGGGCGTTGACCTGACGCCGGGTTGAGCGGAAGACGTTGCGGCAACTTGCTTGAACCCGCTGGGTGGGTGTGACATACCGGTTCGCTTGAGGAAGTGCTGAGGGGCACGAATGGCACAACTGGAGATTATAGGACCTGTCGATGATGCAGGGGTCATGATATGCCGCATGGCCTGCATCGAGAAAGGTATCCCGCACCGTCATCGCATCATTGCGGCAAGCTCGCGCCGGATGTCGCGCGAGAATCCCCTGGCGGCCGTGCCGGCGCTGCGCCATGGCAAGGTCCGGCTGTTCGGCGTGCGAGCAATCACCAGCTACATCGACAGCCGCTTCAAGGGCCGTAACCTGCTTCCCGCAGACCCGATACGTGCCGCCGAGGTGGAGCAGTGGACTGCAGCCATCCTGCACCGCCTCGATGGCCTGATGAACGGCTCGACGTGCCCTGCGGTGATCGACAACCCCGACATCTCGAAGTGTCTGGGAGCCATAAACAGCAGCATCGGCAGCAAGGTCTGGCTGGTTGGAAGAGGCTTCACGCTGGCCGACATGGTGCTGATGCCGGCAGCGAACAACCTGTGCAGCAATGCCGGGCACGATCAGGTGCTGCAGCACTTCCCGGCAATCGGGCTGTGGTTCGCCAAGCATGCCGAACGACGCTCATGGCAGGCTGTCAAACCTGGCGCTGACGGGGCGGCGGCGAATGCTTGAGTTCGCGGCTGCGTGCTTCTTCCTGCTGATTACCCCCGGCCCCGGCGTACTGAGCGTGGCGGGCGTTGGCTCGGGCTTCGGCTATCGGGCCGGTTTCAGCTACCTTTGGGGCTTGTGCGCCGGCAACTTTCTTGTCGGCATGGCGGTGGCGACAGGCCTCGCCGCAATCATTCTTTCCGTTCCCTATGTTCGCGTCACGCTGCTCGTCGCGTCGGTCGCCTATCTGACTTGGCTTGCCGCGAAGATTGCCTTTTCAGGCAGCCGGGTCGCCTTCGCGGCACCCTCCCACGCGCCCGGGTTCAGAGACGGAATCGCGCTTCAGGCCATCAATCCCAAGGCCTATGCCGTCAATACCGCCCTGTTCACCGGCTTCGCCTTCCTGCCCGGCAGCTACCCGGCCGAAGTGCTGGCAAAGGTCGTCATCCTCAACGCCTTCTGGATACCCATACACTTCCTGTGGCTGGGCGCTGGCGTGAAGATCAAGCAGATGGACCTGCCAGCCCGCACCCAGCGTGCCATCAACATGCTGATGGCGCTGGCCATGCTGCTGGTTGTGGCCATCGCGCTCATGGCCGAGTTCGGCTGAATGGTTAACGGTTCGTTGAGCGCCGTTAACGAATTGCAGTAACCATTCTAAGCCAAGGCAAACAGTTGGCGCGGTACTGTCCTCGTGGATGCAGACCATGAAGGACTTTGGGGACATGAACTCGAAAACTGTCAGCCAGGCGGACGCTGAACCGCGTCGTGGGAACGCCGGCCTGCTGCGCTACATTCATCTGGCCGTGCCGCTGGGCGTGATCATCGTTGCAGCCGTGCTCAACTGGATTTCCATGCAGCACATGGAAAACATGCGCCATGACCGCCACGAGCAGCTGCGCACCCTGTCACAGCACGTACTCACCTCGGTGACCGGCGGCGGGACGGAAGCCCGCAGCGCAGCGACGCTGCAGCATGATCTGCTGGCCAGCCTCGTGCTGCGTCCTGACGTGACCTGCGCCATCCTTGATACTGGTTCAACCGGCAACTTCATCGCCGGCGACGAGGCCACCTGTCAGGGCCTTGCCGCCATGGATGCCCGGCACGTGCGGGTTGCCGACTCCGGCAACAGCCTCGTGCTGTTCTATGACACCACCGACCTTGACCAGCAGTTCATGATCTTCCTGCGCATCACGCTCGTCGCGTTGCTGTGCGGGCTGTCGCTGGCCATCCTGTTCAACGGCCTGTCGCACCGGCTGTTTATCCGCCACGAGATCGACATGCGCCGCCGGGCCGAGATCGAAGCCCGCAAGGCCCATGCCGCTGCCGAGCGCGCCGCCCGCAAGGCAGAAGCCGCCAGTGGGGCCAAGGGCGCCTTCCTGACAACCATGAGCCACGAGATCCGCACCACCCTCAACGGCATCATCGGCATTTCGGGTGTGCTGTCCAATGAACTGGAGGACGACACCCGCCGCGGTTACGCCCAGATGATCTCGAGCTCCGGCAAGTCGCTGCTGCACATGCTCAACGACACGCTGGACCTGTCCAAGATTGAGGCCGGTTGCTTCAAGCTGCAGGCCGAGGAATTTGCCCTGCCGCACATGCTGCGCGAAGCAGTCAGCCTGTTCCAGCCCCGCGCCGGCGAAAAGCAGCTACATCTCGACCTGACCATCGACGACAGCCTGCCGACCTGCGTGAAGGCAGACCCGGTCCGCCTGCGCCAGGTGCTGAGCAATCTGGTGTCGAATGCCGTCAAGTTCACCGATGCCGGGTGTGTTGCCGTGCACGCCAGCGCCCGGCCCAGCGCCGGCAAGCCCGGTTTCCACGACATCGTCATGAAGGTCAGTGACACCGGCACCGGCATCGCCGAGGCCGACCTTGGCACGATCTTCGAGCACTTCGGCCAGACCTGTGAGAACAAGCGCCAGCGTGAAGGCAGCGGACTTGGCCTCGCCATCAGCCGTGAACTGATGCGCCTGATGGGCGGTGATCTCACCGCTGAAAGCCGGCAGGGCGAAGGCAGCACCTTCACCATCACGCTGCGGGCCGAAGGCTGTTTCCGGCAGATCATCACGCACGACCCCGCAGACTGCGCCGCCGCCAGCGACCAACAGGGCATCATTCTGGTGAGCCCCGACAAGCAGCTGGCTCGCAACATGGACAACCGGCTTTCCTCGCGCGGCTACACGGTCAACTGCTTCGGCAGCTTCGAGGCCGCCCAGACTGCGTTCTCCGGGGACTCGTGCCAGTTCCTTGTCGTTGATCTCGACAGCGACGCAGCGAACCTGGCTGCAAGCCTCGCCGGCCTCCGTGATCATCCAGTTCGCACCATCGGCCTGAGCCGCGCGCCGGCATCGCTGCCAGCGGAACTGGCCAGGGTAGCGGATGTGTTGCTGCTGACACCGGGAGACTGGTCACCCATGCTGGAACACCTGGCGCACGCTTCGCTGGAAGGCGGCGGCCATGTGGAGGACGCGGCCTGACTTCAAGCCCCGTCGCCAGCCAGCCCCAGCGCGGTGTGAACGCCGCCGCGCGGCATGGTGGCGGGGTTGCGCGGATACCACCTGCCACCATCAACCAGGCCGAGAAAACCTGCCAGCGTCCGGTTGAACAGGTCAGGCTCTTCAAGGTTGAGCGCATGGCCCGAAGCTGGAAACACCATCAGCCGCGCGGCAGGCATGACCTGCTTGAGCCAGACGTTCACGTGCAGGCAGGAAGTGTCCTCGTCACCGACCATCAGCAGCACCGGCAGCGTCACCGCCGCCAGCTCATCTTCCTGGTCGCGCAGAGAGGGACGGCCCACCTGCACCCCGCGCAACATGTGCGCCGCCGCATGGGACGGATGTTCAGCCAGGTGCTCAACACTAGCTGCCCACGCTGCCTCATCCTTGGCCCTGAGCTGGATGCGCGTCGGACCCTTGCACATCGCTTCGGCTGGAATGACGCCCTGTTTCTCCATCATCGCAGCCAGCCCCAGCGCCTCGGTGACAAAGCCGTGGCGCGCCGCACTGCCCTCGGACGAACCCGACCCGCCCGCCGCCGCCGTGACCGACAGCACGCGGGCTGAATGAAACTGCGCCAGTTGCAACGCCGTGAACGCGCCCATCGACAGGCCCACCACGTGCGCCTTGTCCACCCTGGCCGCATCGAGGACCGCCAGTGCATCGGCATTCATCAGCTCTTGCGAATAGGCCGCCGGATCATCCGGGCAATCGGATGGCGGATAACCCCGCCCCGCCACGGTGATGCAGCGATAACGTTCCTTCAACGCAGCCACTTGCCCGGCCCAGGACCGGTGATCACCGGCAAATTCGTGCAGGAACAGAACGGCCGGACCGGAGCCGCCGGTGTCTTCAAAGAAGATGCGCACGCCATCGTTTATTGCCGCAGCCATGGAACAACCCCAAACGTTCAGCCTGAGACCAGACTAGCAGCGCGCATGCCCGCCGCGAAAGCGCCTTCGATCAGCCCGGGGCTCACATCGGAAGTCTCCGTCACGGCGAACTGCACACGCCCGTGCACCTGCCGCAGCCGGGGCGAACCAACGTCCGGATGCGGCATCGCGCCAGCCTTGTCCAGCGCCGTGCAGATGTGCGGGTTCAGCGCCCAGTCTTCCACATGCAGATGCAGCGGTCTGGCCGCCTTGTCGCCGAAGCAGCGCACCAGCTGGGCGATGATGGCCTCCTGAAGTCGCGACCTGTGCTGCTCGCGCAAGTCATGGGGCCAGCCCACGAAACCGAATATCGCGGCGGGCGTGCCATCTGCACCGCACAGGTCATGCGCCTCCACCAGCGGCCCGGCGCGGCTGGCAATGCGCCCCGACAGCCCGGCCTTGCGCCAGAACGCAGCCTCATAGACCACCAGCGCCTTGGCGTGTACCGCCATCCAGGTTGGCATGGCCTGCATTTCCCGAACCAGTTCATCCGGCAATGCGGGTGAAAACCTGATCGTGCTGCACGCCACCCTGAGTGGCGCGGCAACGATCACCTGCGTGGAAGAAAATGTCGCTGACCCAGCCTCGACCTGAACGCCTGTGCTGTCCTGCGATATCGCCGTCACGCAATGACCCGTGCGCAGCACCCCCGCCGGCAACTGCGCCAGCAAACCGTCCACCAGCGCCTGTGGCCCGCCGTCGATGCGGGCCATGCCATGCTGTCCGGGCAGGGGTTGATACTGGACCGGCTGCCCAGGTCCGTAATCCAGCACCGCATTGCCGGCATTGTATTGTTCAAACGTCCCGGCGCCGAGCGCCTGCAGCCATTGCGCAGCAACTTGCTGGTACGGTGGCCACACCCAACTGGGCCCCAGATCGCCCAGCACCCGTCCGGTACCGGGCTCGATCAATGACCGGATGCGCCCGCCCGGCTTTGCCGCCGCTTCGAGCACGATGACGCGCCTGCCCTCCCGCACCAGCAGGCTGGCGGCCGTCAACCCGGCCAGCCCGGCGCCGACGATGATCACGTCGGCGCTGGTCTCGCTGTTCACCGGGCGAACTGCTTGTACTTGATGCGCTTGGGCATGACCGAGTCCTCGCCCAGCCGGCGCTTCTTGTCTTCCTCGTAGTCCTGGAAGTTGCCTTCGAACCACTCGACGTGGCTGTCGCCCTCGAACGCCAGTATGTGCGTGGCCAGCCGGTCGAGGAACATGCGGTCGTGGCTGATGACCACGGCGCAGCCGGCATAGTTTTCCAGCGCTTCTTCAAGTGCCGCCAGCGTTTCGGTGTCGAGGTCGTTGGTCGGTTCGTCGAGGAGCAGCACGTTGGAGCCCTGCTTCAGCATCTTCGCCAGGTGCACGCGGTTGCGCTGGCCGCCGGACAGCGAGCCCACCTTCTGCTGCTGGTCGCCGCCCTTGAAATTGAACGCCGAGCAATAGGCGCGGGAATTCTGCTCGCGCTTGCCGAGATAGATGATGTCATTGCCGCCGGAGATTTCCTCCCACACCGTCTTGTTTGGATCTAGCGCATCGCGGCTCTGGTCGACATAGCCAAGCTGTACCGTTTCGCCGATGCGCACCGACCCAGAATCCGGCTGTTCCTGGCCGGTGATCATGCGAAACAGCGTTGTCTTGCCCGCGCCGTTGGGGCCGATGATGCCGACGATGCCGCCCGGCGGCAGTTTGAACGACAGGTCGTCGATCAGCAGCCGGTTGCCATAGCCCTTGCGCAGGTTCTCCACCTCGATGACGATATCCCCCAGCCGTTCGCCCGGCGGAATGACGATCTGGGCGTTGGTCGACTTGAGACGGTTCTCGTTGGCCTTGACCAGTTCATCATAGGCCTTGATGCGCGCCTTGGACTTGGCCTGCCGCGCCTTGGGGCTGGCGGCAATCCACTCCTGCTCGGCCTCGAGCGCCTTCTGGCGGGCCTGGTCCTCGCGCTGCTCCTGGGCAAAACGCTTGGCCTTCTGGCCCAGATACGCCGAATAGTTGCCCTCATACGGAATGCCGCGGCCGCGGTCGAGTTCGAGAATCCAGCCCGTCACGTTGTCGAGGAAGTAGCGGTCGTGGGTGATGATCAGGATGGCGCCGGGATACTCGCGCAGGTGATGCTCCAGCCAGTTGACGCTTTCCGCATCGAGGTGGTTGGTCGGTTCGTCAAGCAGCAGCAGGTCTGGCTTCTTCAGCAAAAGCTGCGTCAGCGCCACCCGGCGGCGCTCGCCGCCCGACAGTTTGGAGACATCCGCATCGCCCGGCGGGCAGCGCAGCGCGTCCATCGCCTGCTCCACCTGGGTGTCCAGGTCCCACAGGTTCTGCGCGTCAATGATGTCCTGCAGCTTCGTCATCTCGTCCGCGGTCTCGTCCGAGTAGTTCATGGCGAGCTCGTTGTAACGGTCGAGAATGGCCTGCTTCTCCGCCACGCCTTCCATGACGTTGCCCATCACGTCCTTGCTCTCGTCGAGCTTCGGCTCCTGCGGCAGGTAGCCGGAGGTGGCGCCGTCGGCCAGCCACGCTTCGCCGTTAAACTCCTTGTCGATGCCGGCCATGATGCGCAGCAGCGTCGACTTGCCCGCCCCGTTGGGGCCCAGCACGCCGATCTTGGCGTCGGGGTAGAAGGACAGGTGCACGTTGTCGAGCACCTTCTTGCCGCCGGAGTAGGACTTGGAAAGCCCGCTCATGTGATAGATGAATTGCCGTGCCATAAGGCCCCGTGCCTCTCGTGTCTTGAATGAGATGAATTGCCGTGCCGCGTTCTAGCCGATGGACGGCGCCGGTGCAATCTTGTCGGCAAGCCGGGCGCAAAGCCAGCGCGGCGCCAAAAACAAACCCTGCGTAAGGAATATTGACTCTCTTCCACCCCGCATGAACCATGCACCCGCAAGTTGTTTCATCGGCGGAAGTGCAGCCAACTTTCATGCTCGGCAATCTCTCAATCCGTTCAAAGCTGCTCATCCTGCTGCTGCTCTCCGGCATCGGCGGCTCCATCATCCTTGGCACCATCGGCTACGTCAGCTCTTCGAATGCCCTGAGCGACGCAATCTACAAGCAACTCACCAGCATTCGCGAAACCCGCAAGGCCGAAGTCGAGCGCTACATGACCGGGGTCCAGGATGCCTTTGCGCTGTTTGCCAACCAGGACCACCTTGGCGACGCCGTCGACCAGCTCAAGCTGGCGTTCGACGCTTCAGGCGAAGTCCTGTCCAGCGAACAGCAAGCGAGACTTTCCGGGCATTACGAGCAAAGTCTGCTACCCTGGTTGGCCGACCTGACGGGCAGACAACATCTTTTGTCCGACTACCTGCCGCAAAGCAATCCAGGCAAGCAGTTGCAATACCAGTACATCGCTGCCAACAAGCATGGCGATGACCGCAAGCAGCAGCTATTGCGCCCGCCGGATGCCGATCCTTCACGCGACGTCTATGCCAGGATTCACGAGCGTCTCCATCCCGAGATGTTGAAAGTGGTCGAGAAGCTGAACCTGAGTGACATCTACCTGATCGATCACCGCACCGGAAACGTCCTCTACTCGATCAGCAAGAAGCCGGACTTCGCCACCAACCTGAAAACCGGGCCATACCGCAGGACTGCCCTTGCCGGGATTTTCGAAACGGTCCTGTCCGACATCAATATCGACAGGCCGGTCTTCAGCGACTTCGAAAAATATCCGCCCGCCGGGATGGAGCCCGTCGCGTTCATTGCCATGCCGGTGTTCCGGCGCGGCGACTTGCTGGGAGTCGTGGCAGGCCGCACCAGCAGCGACATACTCAACGCCACCTTGACCTCGGGTGGCAAGTGGGTCGAGCAGGGCCTCGATCAAAGCGGCGAAGTGTACGTGGTCGGATCGGACCTGCGCCTGCGCACCGACAGCAGGTTCTACCTGGAGGACCGGGAGGGTTATCTCCAGCAACTCGAGAAATCCGGCGTACCGGAACTGGACAGGCGTTCGATCACCGTGTTGCGGTCGACAGTTCTCAACCAGATCGTCGATACGGTCGCCGTCCGCAATGCGCTGGCCGGGAAATCAGGTACGGAAATCGTCATCGACTACCGGGGCGTACCTGTGCTGTCCGCCTATGCGCCGCTCAACATCGGCAACTTGCGATGGGCGATCATGGCAGAAAAGGACGTCGCCGAAGCCCTGCAGCCGATGCATGATCTGCGTCGCAACATCCTGCTTGCAACCGGCTCCATCGCCATCGCGCTGACGCTCTTCTCCCTGCTGGCAGCCAACTCCTTCCTGCGCCCCATCAACCGTCTCAAGGAAGGGGTGGAGGGCCTTGCTGCAGGTGATGACACAACCCAGATCCCGGTGAGCGGCAACGACGAATTCGCTGCTCTCGGCAACGCCTTCAACTCGATGGTCCAGGACATTGCCGACCGCAACCAGACCATCCGTTCAAAGACTCTTGAGTACGAGAGCCTGTTGCGCTCGGTATTGCCCGATGCGGTCGCCAGCCGCGTGAGCGTCGGTGAAACGCTGGTCGCCGACACATTCGAGAACGTCACCGCAATATATGCCGCCATCGACGGCTTTGCTTCGGTCATGCGCAGGGTCGATGCAGGCGAGATGATCCGGCTGATGAACGAACTGGTGGACGGCTTCGACGAAGCTGCTGAGCGCCACGGCATCGAAAAGATCAAGACCGTGGGAGATGTCTACCTTGCCGCCTGCGGGCTGCCTGCACCTCGTCTCGATCACAGTCAGCGCGCCCATGACTTTGCCAGCGAAATGATTGTCATCATGGAGCGTTTCAACAAGGCGAATGGCCTGGCTCTCACCTTGCGCATCGGGCTGGATAGCGGCGAGGTGGATGCGGGCATCGTCGGGCGCCGCCGTTTTGTCTATGAAATCTTCGGCGAATGCGTGGTCGGCGCCCGGCAACTGGCATTGGCCGAATCCGCCGAAAGCGTCATCCGCTTGTCAGATCGGGTGCGGTCGTCGATCAGCGCCGGCATCGAGGCCGCTCAATGAACGATCTTCTGAACAATCCGGCGGCTTTCTGGACTGCAATCGTTGCATTGGGCTATCCCATGCTGACGCTGGTCGTCGCCGAACTTCAACGCTGGACTGCTGGCCGAAGCGATGATGTGTACAAGGTCTTGCGCCTGGTTCAGGTGACTGTACTGCCAGCGCTGGCGATCTACATTCTGATGAGTCACGTTGCCGGTTTCACCGAAACCTCGGCTTGGC
>JAZBOA010000326.1:0-2181 GCA_036350935.1 Anderseniella sp.
CCAACTTCAACCGCCCCCTGAGCCAGCTCAATTTCGCCCTCTTCCTGGGAGATCTGCTGCAGACCGCCACGCGCACCGGCCTGCAGGTACCCGGAAACATGGGGTTGTTCGTGAAGGCTGTGACCAACCTGGAGGGGTTGGGACGGGAGCTCGACCCCAGCTTCAGCTTCACCGAGACCATGAAGCCGCTCGTCAGCCGGCTGATGGCCCGGGCACTGCTGATCTCCGGTCAGCGGGTTCTGCAGCTGGGCCTGGACCTGCGCAGCCTGCTGCTGGAGTCACCGCGACAGCTCAGCGGTCTGCTCAAGCGCTTCAGCGGCGACGAGCTGGTGTTCACCTTTCAGCTCCAGGACCTGACCAAGCTGCTCGACAACCTCGATGAGCTCTCACGCCGCATCGCCCTGTCGATCCTGGTGGCCTCTCTGCTGCTGAGTGCGACCGTGATGGCCACCCAGTCGCAGTTGCTGCTTCTGCGTCAGGTCAGCGAAGGCCTGTTCATCGCCGCCAATGTGCTGGGCGTGTGGCTGGTGGTGTCCCTGCTGCGTCAGGGCCGGCGCTGAGCAGCAGCCTGGAAAAATGGACCGGAAGCAGACCGGACGTCCGTGCTGTGGACCGTGCCGAACATCGTCAGACACAACGCCTAGGGTCGAAGGCAGTCGCCAGGATGCACGGTGTCGATCTCATCCTCTTCCGCACTGCGCTGGCTCACCGCAGGCCTCCTGTTCGTGGCGGCGGCTCTGGCGCTGGCCTTGCCCTTCGTCTCCGCCACCCTGCTCACCATCGTGATCGGTGGGGTGGCGGTGGCCGCAGGGATTTCCCAGGGATTGCGAATCACCGGTGAAACGGGTTGGAGCGGCAGGATTTTCCGCCTGCTTTCGGCGCTGCTCTACATCGCTGGCGGCATCGGCATCCTGGCATTCCCGCTGGCCAGCGAGGTGAGCCTCACCCTGTTTCTGGGCGTGTTGCTGGCGTTCCAGGGCGTCATGGAACTCGCCAGCGCCGCCGCATCCCAGGGGCCTGCCCGCGGCCTGGTGCTGATCGATGGCCTTGTCACCATTTTGTTGGGCGGGCTGCTGATCGCCGAGTGGCCGGGCGACAGCCTCTGGGCGATCGGGACGCTGCTGGGTGTCGGCCTAGGGATCTCGGCAATCAACTTGCTCACGGCTCCAGCCGCAAGGGCGAGCCAGACCGACATCTCAAAGGCTGGGCACGGCCCGTGAACGGGGCTACCAAGAATGAAGATGAGCTTCACTCAGTTCCACCGCCTCAGGCCATGGTTTGCGTCGTGACGATCAGGGCCTGCCACCCACATGCCACCAGGAAGAATATACTCGGCATCAACAGAGAAGCTCTTTCGTGTGATATTCACTGGCGGGAGTGGATGGTCCCTTTAAGCGAGACCAGGCTCCTTGCCGCTCATCAGTCAAGTCTGGGCCTGTGATCGCATGACTACAATTCCCTGATCGGGCGCCCCATCTTGGCTGTTGCCAGATACTAGGTGTGCTTGCTGACAAACTCATGACATCTCTGAGTGGCTGTTTGGACAACACTATCTGTCTCTTGAAGCAGGGCTGCCCACGTGGCCCCGGTTGCGTCGTTTAGCTTTTCTAGTTCTGACTTGGCAGCGTCGCGCGAAGCGGACAGCCGATTCAGTTGCTTTTCCAGCTCTGCGAGAGATTCTTGTTCGGCATTGGCTTTGGCCTTCTGAAGCTGCGCCTGACGCTTTTCAATCTCGGCATTCCACTCCTTAACCTGCGCCTCTCACTTTGCTACTTCGACCTCTCTTTCTACTCGTCAAACATAATCACTCCTTGGCTCTCTCTGGCGCTATGCACCCGGCTCCCTTTTGGTAAGCTCCTTGAAAAGAACGAAATGATATTGCTCAGTGAAGGGCTTTGCTGCTGATGGCTGATATCAACCCCGATGTCACTGCACCGCCTCTAAACGGGGCTCCAAACGATAGATAAGCCACGCACCCACAGTCCCTTGCTTGGTAGATCCTCCCATCAGGCCCACACGAAGACCCAACGCTGTTCCTCCCGTTCAGGGTTCCGATGTCAGGGCACCAGGCTATCCAATCAATGGCATCCACCCCACAGCACAGGGTGGAACCTCATGCCCTCATGGCTCCAACCCTTCCTTCCTTCCGCTCCAGGAGATGCTGGCCAACTCCGCAACGTC
>JAZBOA010000327.1:0-2130 GCA_036350935.1 Anderseniella sp.
AAGGCATAAAATGCATCGGCCTCGTTCAGTTCGACGGCTTGCCGCGGTGCTGGTCACCGACATCGTGGAATACGCCACGCTGATGTCTGTCGATGAGACCGGCACCCATGAGCGCATGCTCGACCTGCGTCGCAAGATCATTGACCCGCAAATTGTGAGCTTTGACGGTCGGGTCGTCAAATCGACCGGCGACGGCGTGCTGGCCGAGTTCCCCAGTATCGTCTCGGCCGTGCAGTGTGCCATCGAATTGCAATCCCTGTTGGCGCAGGAAAACGAACCTGTTCAGGCAGAACAGCGGCTGCGCTGGCGGATGGGCGTCAATTACGGCGATGTTATCCTCGAGGGGGAGGACATATTCGGCGACTGTGTCAATGTGGCGGCGCGGCTCGAGTCACTGGCAGAGCCGGGCGGCATCTGCATCCCGGAAAAGGTCTACCAGGAAGTGCGCACCAAGGTGCCGGTGACCTTCGAGTCGATCGGCCTGCAGGAACTCAAGCACATCATTGAACCCATCACCGTCTACCGGTCGAATTTCGAACTGGGCAAGACCGATTCTCCCGGTGTGCCAGGCAACAAGGCCTCAAGCAGCTTGCTGCTGGACCGGCCGTCGGTGGCAGTCCTGCCCTTCGTCAATCTCTCCGCCGACAAGGACAACCAGCACCTTGTCGATGGACTGACGGAGGAATTAATCTACGACTTGTCGATGTCGCCTGAGTTTTTCGTCATCGATCGCGGTTCCAGCTTTGTGTTTGCCTCGGCCAAGCCAAACCTGCGCGAGGTCGCCAGAATGCTCGGCGTTCGATACTTGGTGCTTGGCACCTTCAAGCAGAACGACAACCGTATCCGGGTGACGGCGGAACTGGTCGAGGCCGAAACCGGGCACCAGCTGTGGGCCAGCCGCTACAAGTCCGACAATCCCGACATCATGACGGTTGGCGATGAGATCGCCCGCTCGATTGCCGCCTCGCTGATGACCACCTCCGGCCAGATTGCCAAGGCTGAATTGACCCGGCAGGTTGCCAAACCCCCGCGCCAGTTCACCATTTATGATCGGTATCTGCGCGCCCGCGACTATTTTCACAAGTCACTGCTGCCGCCCTGGGAACAGGGCAAGAACTGCAGCAGGCTGGCCAAGCAGGAGTTCGCCAGCATCATCGAGATGAGTGATCCGCCCTATTGGCCGGCCGTCGCCGGGCTTGCCTGGCAGCACGCCATCGATTTCGACTGGGAGTACGCTGAGGATGATGAGGAATCCGGTCGGCTTGCCTTCGAGCTGGGGCTTGAAGCGGTCAAGCATGCGCCCGAGCTGCATCTCGGCCAGTGGGTCCTCGGCTGGGCCTACCTGTTCTACAAGCATGATCACGAACGCGCCGAGTATCACTATTCCCTGGCCCGTGAGCTCAATGTCGGCGACTCGCGGCTGCTGGCCGAAATGGCGCAGTTGCTGATCCACACCGGTCGCTATGAGCAGGCCATTATGAACCTGCATCACGCCATCCGCCTGCATCCCTATCATGAGCAGTGGTACGATGAGTTTCTGGGCTGGGCCTACGAGGAAAACGGCGAGCCCGAAAAGGCGATCGAAGTCATGAGCCGGTTTTCCGAGCTCGAGGGCGTGTGGAGCTATTTTGTGCTGGCGCGCTCCCACTTGCAGCTGGGTCATACGACCAAGGCAATCGAGTATCTCAGCACAATGGACCGCCTCACCCTGCAGCGCTCTGGCACCGACTTCACGCTGCAATGGTGGCAGGACTTCGTGAAACGCAAGGACCCTTACAAGGACCCTGCCAGGGCCCAGCGGGTGATTGATTTGGCCAGCGACCTGCTCAAAGCTGCGGGTCGCGAGCCGTGAAGGATCACCCTCGCTGCTCTGCCAGACGCGCCTTCAGTGCTTCAAGCACCTTCTCCTTCGGTCCGTCTGCGGCAAGCTTGCCATCCGCCAGCACGATCAGGCGGTCGACCAGCTCCAGCATGGAATAGCGGTGCGTCGAGACGATGATGGTCTGGTCGGGTCTCAGTGCCTGCTTCAGGTTCTTGATCAGCACGCGCTCGCTGGCCATGTCCATCGAGCCTGACGGTTCATCCAGGAAAATAACCTTCGGGTTGAGCAACAGTACCCGCGACAGCGCC
>JAZBOA010000328.1:0-6967 GCA_036350935.1 Anderseniella sp.
GCGCCGGGCAAGATCGGGCCGCAAGGGCTCGACGCAATGGCGGGTCTGCCGCTCGATACCATCCGCGCCTCGAGAAATTTCCGCATTGCCGGAGAAAATGAAAAGCTGGGTGCGGATTGGCTGGCAAGATACCTCCGGGTGCGCTAAACACCCGGCCCATGTTCACCGGCATCATCACAGACATCGGCACCATCGATAAGGTGGAAAACCGTGGCGATACACGTTTCGCCATTTCCTGCGGCTATGACGCGGGCGGCATTGCGCTTGGCGCCTCCATTGCCTGCTCAGGATGCTGCCTGACGGTAGTTTCGGTTGAACCGCGCAGTGGTGGCGGCAGCACGTTTTCCGTGGACGTATCGGCTGAAAGCCTGTCGAAGACCACGCTGGGCGGTTGGCAGCCGGGAACCCGCATCAACCTGGAGCGGGCGCTCAAGGCCGGTGACGAGCTGGGCGGTCACATCGTGTCCGGCCATGTCGATGGCGTGGCGGAGATCGTCTCCATGCACGACGAGGGCGGCAGCCGCCGCTTCACCTTCCGCGCGCCCGCGGCGCTTGCCCGTTTCATAGCGCCCAAGGGTTCGGTATGCCTCGATGGCACGTCGCTGACAGTGAACGAGGTGAACGGCGCGGAATTCGGCGTCAATCTCATTCCGCACACGCTTGAGGTGACAACCTGGGGCGAGGCGAAGCCGGGTGACAAGGTTAACCTGGAAATCGACATGCTGGCGCGCTATGTCGCCCGGCTTAACGAGAGTCTGCAGTCATGAAAACCGTTCCATCCATCAAGCCTGGCGCGGGCAGCGGCCTGCGCATCCTGATCGTCGAGGCGCGCTACTACGCCCACATTGCCGACGAACTGCTGGCGGGGGCGAAGGGCTACTTGGCGGATGCCGGTTGTGAGGTGGCAGTGGTGACGGTGCCTGGCGCGCTGGAAATTCCGGGCGCCATCTCCATTGCCTTCGAGTTCGGCAGCTATGACGGCTTCGTCGCGCTGGGTTGCGTCATTCGTGGCGAGACCACCCACTACGAAATCGTCTCCGGTGAAAGCGCACGCGGGCTGATGGACCTGACGCTCGAAGGTGCGTGCATCGGCAACGGCATCCTGACCGTGGAGAACGAGGAACAGGCGCTGGCGCGGGCCCGGGTTTCGGAGATGAACAAGGGGGCAGGCGCTGCTGAAGCGTGTCTTGCGCTGGCCGGATTCCGCATGGCGCAGGAAGAGGCTGCTGAAAATGTCTGACGCCACCAAGAAGCCGGCCAGCAAGGGGGCAGGCGGGACTGCCCGCCGCCCCGGCGTTGCACGCGCGGCGGCCCGCCTTGGCGCCGTGCAGGGCCTGTACCAAATGGATATCGGTGGCGCAGACCTGGCTGACGTGCTGGCCCAGTATGGCGGTGGCCGGCTGGGCGACGAGTTCGAGGATGGACAGTGCGGCGAGGCCGACTTCGGCTTGTTGAAGTCGATCATCGAGGGTGTCGTCAATGATCAGGAGCTGATCGACCTCAAGGTCAATGGTTGCCTTGGAGAGGGCTGGACGCTGGCCAGGCTGGACGCCATTGCCCGCGCCATCCTGCGCGCCGCCAGCTTCGAGCTGATGTTCCGAGATGACATACCGGGCAAGGTCGTCATCAATGAATATGTCGAAGTGGCCAAGGCCTTCTTCAACGGCTCCGAGCCGGGTTTCATCAATGGCGCGCTGGACAAGCTTGCCCGCGAACGCCGCCCCGCAGAGTTCTGATCCGAGAGCAACAGCCGTTGCCTTTGAACGGCTAAAGTTGCTCCAGCACTTTGGAATCGAGCATCTTTATCCGATCAGATAATTCATTCTGATCGGATGATGCTCTAGCCTGCGATGTACTGCTTGAGCGATTCCGCCTCGACCCGGATCTCGTCGATCTTCGCCTTGACGATGTCGCCGATGGAGACAAGACCCACCAGCTTGCCTGCCTTCTCGACGGGCAGGTGGCGGACCCGGCGCCCGGTCATCAGCTCCATGCAATCATCCACCGTGTCATCGGGCGAACAGGTCAGCACGTCGGACGTCATGATCTCGCGCACCTGCACGTCCAGGAACTTCGGCCCGAAGTCGGTCAGCTTGTGCACGATGTCCCGCTCCGAGACGATGCCGTCAACCGACTTGCCTGAGCCACTTACCACAACGGCGCCGATCTTGTTGGCCTTGAGCAGCGCTGCGAGCTCGCGCACGGTGGCGTTGGGAGCGATGGTGGTAACCTGAGCGCCCTTCTCGTTCAGGATAGACTGGACCTGCATCGGCATTTCCTCCTGTATACTTGTTGTTGTATCGGCAATGCCAGTGTGCGCCGGTTTTGTGGAGCCAACAAGACCGTTGACTGCAGGGCATGCCACCCCTGCGGCAGGGGCCATTGCGCTGGCGGCGATTCTGGAACAATGTCCCGCCCGCCATGACTGCCTCCACGACGGATAGCGAGATCGCCTTCGACGACAGTACAGCCCGCCGCAATGCGCTGGTGCTGGCGCTGGCGCAGGCATTCTACGGCATGTCGGCGGTCAACATCATCATTACCGCCGGCCTGGTCGGCACCCAGATCGCCCCGTCGCTAAGCTGGGCGACCCTGCCGGTCTCCACCTTCGTCATCGGCACCGCGCTTTCGACAATTCCCGCTTCGCTGTTCATGCGCCGGGTAGGGCGCAAGCCCGGTTTCCTGACCGGCGCGGCGTTTGGGGTGATTGGCGCGCTGATATGCGTGATCGCCATTTTCCAGCGCGATTTCTGGCTGTTCTCGTTCGGCACCATGCTGCAGGGGACCTATCAGGCCTTTGCCGGATACTACCGTTTTGCCGCCGCCGATGTCGCATCGCCTGCCTTCCGGCCCAAGGCGATCTCGTGGGTGATGGTCGGCGGCATTGCAGCAGCACTGTTCGGCCCGATGATCGTGATCGTCAGCCGCGGCCTGTTCGAACCGGTGATGTTCGCTGGCAACTTCGCTGCCGTGGCGATCCTCTCCATTGTCGCCATGGGCATCGTCTCGCTGGTTTCCATCCCGCACAAGCGCGAGGAAGTGACGGCAACCGACGCCCGCCCGCTCGGCGAGATCCTGCGCCAGCCCCGTCTCATCGTGGCGATCCTGTGCGGGATGATGGCCTATGGCATGATGAACCTGGTGATGACTGCCACGCCGCTGGCCATGGTCGCCTGCGGCTTTACGGTGGATGACAGCGCCTGGGTGATCCAGTGGCACGCCCTGGCCATGTACATTCCAAGCTTCTTCACCGGCAGCCTGATTGCCCGTTATGGCGTGGAGAAGGTGCTTGCCGCCGGCATGGGGCTGCTGGCGCTGGCAGGCGCGGCGGGCCTTGCCGGCATCGACTATGCCAACTTTGCCATCGGGCTCATCCTGCTGGGCATCGGCTGGAACTTCGGCTACGTGGGCGGCACCGCCATGGTGACCGAATGCTACCGCCCCAGCGAGAAGGCCAAGGTGCAGGCAGTCAACGACTTCTGCGTGTTTGCCACCGTGGCGACCGCCTCTCTGACATCCGGCAAGCTGCTGGCCTTGTTCGGCTGGGAGGCGGTCAATGCCGCCGTCTTTCCGATGGTTGGCCTTTGCCTGGCGGCCATTGGCTGGCTGGCCTATAACGCCCGCGGTCCGGTGCGGGCATGAACTGCGCTGCAAGGCGATGAGCCCGTATCCATTGCAGGTGTTCACGACCGGTCCAAACGTGTTGCCTTGTAAGGGTACATTGAATATTGTCCGCCGCGGTCGATCCGGGTGAGGGCAATCGAGGGGATTCTCTTTTCCTAAGAAGAGCAGGGGATGAACGGGCGCAGGCGATAGCCGCCGGCCCGCGCAGATACACCGGCCAGCCGGGTCAAAGTCATACAAAACAGCAAGGATCAAACCCATGAGTTCGACACTCTGGCTAATCATTGGCTGCGGTATCCTTTCCATCGTCTATGCTGCCTGGGCTACCAAGTCCGTCATGGCCGCAGATGCTGGCAACGCCCGCATGCAGGAAATCGCCGGCGCCATCCGTGAGGGCGCCACCGCATATCTCACCCGTCAGTACACCACCATCGCCATCGTCGGCGCCGTGGTGTTCGTCGCAGCCTGGCTGCTGCTGTCCGGCCCGGCGGCCATCGGCTTCCTGATCGGTGCCGTACTGTCTGGCGCAGCAGGTTTCATCGGCATGCACGTGTCGGTGCGGGCCAACGTCCGTACCGCGCAGGCTGCGTCCAAGAGCCTGGCAGGCGGCCTGGACATCGCGTTCAAGTCCGGTGCCATCACCGGTTTGCTGGTGGCGGGCCTGGCGCTGCTGGGTGTTGCTGGCTACTTCATGGTGATGACAAGCGCCATGGGTTATGGCGCAACTGACCGCACCGTTATCGATGCGCTTGTGGCGCTCGGGTTCGGTGCATCACTCATCTCCATTTTTGCCCGTCTCGGCGGCGGCATCTTCACCAAGGGTGCAGACGTTGGCGGCGACCTCGTCGGCAAGGTGGAAGCTGGCATCCCCGAAGATGATCCGCGCAACCCGGCAACCATCGCCGACAACGTTGGCGACAACGTTGGTGACTGTGCCGGCATGGCCGCTGACCTGTTCGAAACGTACGCCGTGACGATCGTCGCAACGATGGTATTGGCTTCGATCTTCTTCACTGGTGATGCAGCCATCACGCTGATGCTGTTCCCGCTGCTGATCGGCGCAACGTGTGTGGTGACCTCGATCATCGGTACCTTCTTCGTGAAGCTGGGCGCCAACAACTCGATCATGGGCGCGCTGTACAAGGGCTTCATTGCAACCGCGGTCCTGTCGGCTGTAGCGCTTGCCGGCATCGTTTGGGGATGGCTGGGGGCGGACACAACGTTCACCACAACAGGCAACGTGTCCTTCACCGGCCGCCACCTGTTCTACTGCGGTCTTGTCGGCCTGGTCGTCACAGGCCTGATCATCTGGGTCACCGAGTATTACACCGGCACTGAATACCGCCCGGTGAAGTCGATTGCCCAGGCGTCGGTATCGGGTCATGGCACCAACGTGATCCAGGGCCTCGCCGTCTCGCTAGAAGCAACTGCCATTCCGGCACTGATCATCATCGGCGGCATCATCGCCACCTATTCGCTGGCAGGCCTGTTCGGCATTGCCATCGCAGTGACCGCGATGCTCGCCCTGGCTGGCGTGGTTGTGGCGCTCGATGCGTTCGGCCCGGTAACGGACAACGCTGGCGGCATCGCTGAAATGGCTGACCTTCCGGCTGAAGTGCGCCAGACCACTGACGCCCTTGATGCCGTCGGCAACACCACCAAGGCTGTCACCAAGGGCTATGCCATTGGCTCTGCCGGTCTCGGGGCTCTGGTGCTGTTCGCGGCCTACACCGAGGACCTGAAGTTCTTCGCGGCCAATGCAACACCCGGCAGCTTCTATGAAGGCGTCACCGTCGACTTCTCGCTGTCCAACCCCTACGTCGTGGTTGGCCTGCTGTTCGGTGGCCTGCTGCCATACCTGTTTGGCGGTATCGCCATGACGGCTGTTGGCCGCGCTGCCGGTTCGGTGGTGGAAGAAGTCCGCCGTCAGTTCAAGGAAAAGCCAGGCATTATGAAAGGCACCGAAAAGCCTGACTACGGCCGCGCCGTGGACATGCTGACCCGTGCAGCGATCAAGGAAATGATCGTTCCTTCGCTGCTGCCGGTGCTGTCGCCGATCGTGTGCTTCTACTTCGTGTACTGGATCACCGGCGACAAGGCGCAGGGCTTCGCCGCGCTGGGTGCAATGCTGCTGGGCGTCATCGTCAACGGCCTGTTCGTGGCTGTCTCGATGACCGCAGGTGGTGGTGCCTGGGACAACGCCAAGAAGTCCTTCGAAGACGGTTTCGTCGACAAGGACGGCGTCAAGCACCTGAAGGGTTCGGAAGCCCACAAGGCATCGGTAACAGGGGATACCGTGGGTGATCCCTACAAGGACACCGCCGGTCCGGCCGTCAACCCGATGATCAAGATCACCAACATCATGGCACTGCTGCTGCTGGCGATCCTGGCCCACTAAGGGCCGTCACCAACGCAAATCAAAACCCCCGTCCGGGATAGCCGGGCGGGGGTTTCTGTTTCTATCGTGTCAAGCGTTGACGCTGGATCAGCCTGGAGCAACAGCCATTCATCCTGAACGGATGATGCTCCACATCTAGCCGCCCATGCCGCCTTGCGGCGGTCCCTGGTCGTTGGGCGTGAAGTTGCCGAGGTTGCCGAACATCTGCTGCAAGATGGTGAGCTCCCGGCCGCGGGAAGGCGTTTTGCGGCTGTTCATGTCAATCACCTGGCCGTCCTGCAGGGTATACTGGCCGAAGCTCTGAACCTGGTCGAACTGATCGAAGCGGACGGCGAGAATCTGCCGGTCAAGTTCTTCGTTCTCCAGGAACGCACTCGTTTTCACCCTGGAAGATATGTAATAGTAGCTGTCGCCCTGGTACTGCACCGTGGCGGTGGTGGAGGGCGAACCCAGCACGCTTCGCACTTCGGTCTTGCTCATTCCCATGCGCAGCTGCTGCATGTCCTGGGCACGGGCCTGGTAGCCGCGATGTTCGATCTCGCGCGCGCAACCGGATGCCACGGCTGTCAGGGCGACGGCCACAGCGGCCTTTACCAGTGCTGACTTGAATGATGACCTGTTGGCCGTATATGTGGCTTTGGAACTTTGCACGAGACTGATCACTTCCCATATTGCAGCCGGCGCAACTTTCGTGCCCAACCCTTTGCAATTCTTTAACCGGATGAGAATGTTGCTGAAAAGACTTTTTTCCCGATCCCGCCAGTCGCTTCCCGTGCGAAGCGTGTACGAGGCGATTGTGGCGCGGGCGCGGCAGCCTGAACTGTACACGGCAGGCGGCGTGCCCGACACGCTTGACGGACGCTATGACATGATCGTCCTGCACACGGATGCGGTGATGGTTCACCTGCAGCAGGGCAGCGAGGCCGACAAGGCCTTTGCCCAGGA
>JAZBOA010000329.1:0-4407 GCA_036350935.1 Anderseniella sp.
GCCAGTTTGGCCAACGGAAGAAAGGCCCGCAACGCGGCGTCCACTACAAGAATGCCAGGCTGGCGCTGGAGGCGGTGCGCGCCAATGTGGGCTTCCTCGTTTGCGGCTTGTCGCTGGTGCTGGAGGATCTGGCGAAGGGCACGATCGTGCTGCCGTTTGCCGTGTCGCAGCACATGGTGGCGCCGCATCCTTACCGGCTTTCCGTGCGGCCCGAGGCCGAAAACCGGCCGCAGGTGGCAAGGTTTCTCAGGTGGCTGAGAAGCGAGGCAGAGGCCACGCAAGGGCAGCTTCAGGAGATGGCCAGCTCAATCCGGGGTCAGCGCCTGCCGTAATCAGGTGGGCGCCGTGCCGGCCTTGCCAAGCATGCGGTTGGCTTTCAGCGCCAGGCGAAGCAGGGCAGGGTTGTGCTTGACGGTGCGCCGGCCGGCCACCCGCGCCGAGGCGGCGAGGCAGGCCAGTGCGCCGCGCGCTGTGAGCGCAATGCTGGCGTGGGTCAGCGTGACGGTGCGGTTGCACAGGTTGGCCTTGTAGGCATCGTCGCCGAAGGCAAGGTCGAAGGTGGCGTACCCCTCGCGTGCGGCCAGCGCGATCAGCTTGTGAAACAGCAACGCGCCCGGCGACATGCGGGCGTACTCACGGTCATAGGCGGTCTGGTAGAGCAGCAGGTTTTCCCGGTCCGCCAGGCACAGGGCAGTCGCGACAGGCGTATCGTCAAGCGTCAGGGCAAAGACGCGGGCAAGGTGCGGTCCCTGCCGGGCCACGTCTGCCAGGAAGGCCACGTTTGCGGCTGCGGTGAACGGATTGGAGGCGCCTCGCTCGTGCAGTTCCTGGCGCTTCCACAACAGCATCCCTTCCACCGTGCGGGCCTTGGCAGCGGCGTCCGTCACCTCGGTGAAGGCCAGCGCGCCCAGACTGGCGAGCTTCTTCTCCTTGCGGTTGAAACCCTTCCAGGTCTTCGGTCCGTGCAGCGCCGTCATGACCTCGGCCTCGCTGCCGGTCAGGTCTAGCACGTGGGCGGCGTTGTCCTCCGGGGGAGCAGCGGGGTCAAACAGCGGATTGGGCTGGCCACCGTTCACCGCCAGGGCGTGCCGGGGCAGTTCGATATAGTCGGCGCCGCCTGCTGCGGCGGCAATCTCGGTCCATAGCTGCTTCAGGCGGCTGGCCGCTGCGGCGCCTGACGCTGCGCCCACAAGCGTTGCGAAGTCTCCGGTGAAGACCGGCGCATTGTAGTCGCTCCAGTTGCCGCCCAGCCAGCCAAGCTGGCGTACGCCATAGCGATGCCGCAACGCCAGCGGCACGAGGACCACCGGCTTTCCGGCAAGCAGGCCAACAACGATGCGCGGCCGGGCATCGCCGGCTGCGCCGAGGCAGTTCCACCAGGTGCTGATCCAGGCGTGGGTCTGGAAGACTTTCGGCTGGCTTGCGCTTTCCAGCATCTGCCAGACAGTGGCTGCCTGTTCGAGGCTGTCGTGGCGTTGCCAGGCGAGACCTGCGCACACGCTGCTTGACAGCAGTTGCGCCGGCATCGCGCCTTCAGGGTTGGCGATGTGTAAAGTCATTGGGGGCTTCTCCCGTGACGCATGCCGCTATGCCGCCCAGTCCGCTGACGGCAAGGCCCATGCCCATTGGCGCGGGCCTGCCGGTTTTCAGAAGACCTTTCTATCACCGGGCAGGTTAACAATTCCGCACAATGACAAGTTCAGACGCCAGGCGGAAGGTGGATCCGGCGGGGTGCGTTTATCCACCGGTGGCGGCAGCCGATTTGGCGTATGCGGAGCAATCGTGCTAACCATTGCCGTGTTGAAGATGTCTCGCCTGCGCCACGACGGAGCAGGCGTTTCTGGAGGAGGAACGACAAGGCCGGCAGGCAGCATTGGCTGATCCACGTGGCCGGAGGGGAGAAAAACATGTTCAAGCGCATCATGGCGCCTGTCGATCTTGCCCACCTGGACAAGCTCGAGCGGGCGCTCAAAGTGACTGCGGAAGAGGCAAAGCTGCACGATGCAGCCGTTACCTATGTTTCCGTTTCTGCTGCCGCGCCCAGCGCGGTGGCCCATACGCCGGAGGAGTTCAAGACCCGGCTTGGCGCCTTCGCCCGCGAACAGGCCAAGGCCCATGGCATCAACGCCGATGCCCACGCCATCATCAGCCACGACCCCACGACCGATGTCGACGACGCCTTGCTGAAGGCGATCCGCGACACCGGGGCTGACCTCGTCATCATGGCGTCGCACCGGCCGGGCCTTGCCGATTATTTCTGGCCCTCCAATGGCGGCAAGATCGCCGGCCATACGGATGCATCGGTTTTCATCGTCCGCGACGCCTGACGGCTTGCGAAGACACCACGTATTCAAGTGAAATTGCAGGAAGGAGGCTGTCATGGCCGACCAAACCGACAATCAGGGCATCCCCGAACCCGAGGGTGCCTCGGACCTTATCAGCACCGATTACGAGATCGGGCAGGACAATGTCGAAGGGTCGGTGGGACCATTCGGTTTCGACGTCCATAACCCGGTGTTCCTGATCTCCGGGCTGACCATTGTGGCGTTCGTGTTCTATGCGCTGGCGCTGCCGGAGCAGGCAAGCTCGTTCTTCGGCTGGCTGCGCCCGGCGCTGACCTCCAACTTCGACTGGTTCTTTCTCTGGTCGGCTAACATTTTTGTGGTGTTCTGCCTGGCGCTGATCGTCAGTCCGTGGGGCAGCGTGCGCATTGGCGGGCCGGATGCCCAGCCTGACTATGGCTACGCGGGCTGGTTTGCCATGCTGTTTGCCGCAGGAATGGGCATCGGGCTGATGTTCTTCGGCGTGCTGGAGCCGGTCTATCACATGGCCATATCGCAGCCGCTGGGCGTGCCGTCGCCGATTGCCGAGGACGGTACGCTGATCCCGGAGAACATCGAGGCAGCGAAGCGGATGGGGCTGGCGGCGACGATCTATCACTGGGGTCTGCACCCGTGGGCGATCTACGCCATCGTGGCACTGGCGCTGGCGCTGTTCACCTACAACAAGGGCCTGCCGCTGACCATCCGCTCGGCGTTCTACCCGCTGCTGGGCGATCGCGTGTGGGGCTGGTGGGGCCACATCATCGATACGCTGGCGGTTTTCGCCACGCTGTTCGGGCTGGCAACGTCGCTGGGGTTCGGGGCGCAACAGGCCAATGCCGGCCTCGAGCACATCTACGGCATTCCAAACAACGTGACGGTGCAGGTGATCCTGATTACCGGCATCACCGGCATTGCGCTGTTCTCGGTGCTGCGCGGGCTCGACGGCGGGGTGAAGGTGTTGTCCGAGGTCAACATGGTCGTGGCGGCGCTGTTGCTGCTGTTCGTGCTGTTCGCGGCGGGACCGGCCAACATCATGGGCGATTTCTTCGCCGGGCTTGGCGCCTATGCGGCAGACATCATTCCGCTGTCCAATCCGCACGGGCGGGAGGATACCGGCTACATGCAGGGCTGGACGGCGTTCTACTGGGCATGGTGGATCTCGTGGTCGCCGTTCGTGGGCATGTTCATTGCCCGGGTCAGCCGTGGCCGCACGGTGCGCGAGTTCCTGACCTGCGTGCTGATCATCCCGAGCCTGGTTTGTGTGCTGTGGATGGCGGTGTTCGGTGGTGCGGCCATCGATCAGGTCCTGAGCGATCCGGCCACCAGCGCGGTGAAGGCGCAGGTGATCGACAGCTACAACCCGCCGGTCTCGCTGTTCGCCATGCTGGAAGGGTTGCCGCTGGCGGGCATAACCTCGACCATCGGTATCATCCTGGTGATCGTGTTCTTCGTCACCTCGTCGGACTCAGGTTCACTGGTGATCGACACGATTACCGCCGGTGGCAAGATCGACGCGCCGGTGCCGCAGCGGGTGTTCTGGTGCACGTTCGAGGGCGCGGTGGCAATCGTGCTGCTGATTGGCGGCGGGCTCACGGCGCTGCAGGCCATGGTGATCTCCACCGGCCTGCCGTTCACCGTGGTGCTGCTGCTGATGTGCTGGGCGATCGTCAAGGGCCTGATATCCGAGAAGCGCGCCGGCAGCTAGCGCCCATCGCGCCTACCAGTAGCGGGCGTCGCGCAAGGCTTCGGCGCACTCCGGCTGGCCAGCCATTGGTGACAGTGGCTGGCTGGTCAGGGATTGCGCCAGCCAGCCATGCGGGTAGCTCAACGGCAAGGGCGCGGGGACGGCGTCGTGGCTGACCGGCCTGAACCCGGCCTTCCCATAGTAGGCCGGATCGCCGTAGGTGACGGCTACTTCAACCCCGATGCCGCGAAGCGCGGCGAGTGCATGGGCAACAAGCTGTTGCCCGATCCCCTTGCGCTGGTGGGAGGGGGCCACGGCCAGGGGCGAGAGAATGAACACGGTGCGCGGATCCCCGCTGTAACGCATGCGGGTGAAGATGGCTGCGGCGATGATCGCGCC
>JAZBOA010000330.1:0-6500 GCA_036350935.1 Anderseniella sp.
AGGTTTGCAGAAAGCAGCACGGCGAGTTACGAAGTGGCTGCAGGCGCGCGGTATTTCGACCTGGATACCACGCTTTCCTTAAGCGCTGGGACTCTGCCTGCTCAAAGCAGATCGTTGAACGACAATTGGATCGACCCAGTCGTCGGGTTGCGGGGCAATTGGGCGTTTTCTGAAAAATGGTCGGCAACTGCGTTCGTCGACTACGGAGGACTTCGCGACACCAGTGAAACATGGCAGGTCCTAGGTACAGTGAACTACCAGATCAACGAAAAGCTGTTTGCCCGCTTTGGCTATCGACATATGGATGTCAGCAAGACCATCAAAGGATCAGACATCGACTTGGCCATATCAGGTCCGGTGTTTGGCCTCACGTATCGGTTCTGAAACATCAGATCTGATTGATTTGGGGCATGTCGCAATGAGTTTTGGTGAAGACTTCCAAGAAGCATGAGGCCGGAGTGATGGTTGGACGGGCGATGGCCGTGACCTGCATTTTTTCTATCGTGATGGTCAGCCAGGCTTTCGCGCAGGAGAATTGGGCGCAGCGCAAATGCGATCTGTATTCAGAGGGTTGGCGTTGGGTTTTGCAATCGCAAGACCTTAACGGGGTGAGGCAGACTTTCATCCAAGGGCATCAGGCATTCATAGACGCGAACTGTGATCACTCTATAGAGATATGCCCCGTTACCAAACGTGAACGACAACTTGCAGATATTCTGACCGTGATGTCGATGAACGAAGGAATGGCAAGTACTTTCGTTCCATTTGCCTGCAAAGCTGAAGACGGCGATCTATCCCAAACGTCTCGACAGGTTGATTGAAACGATGCAGGGCAACGGTCCGAAAAATCCCGCGTCCCAGTGTCCTGGCATCTGGAATACTTGTCTAGCAAGAGTGCGGATCCGGTGAGATAGAATGGTGCGCACTGTGAGAGACATCACTCGTTTTACCCTCTTGGTGCGCGCCTTTCTTGTCGCCCTTACGATATTTCAAGCAACGTCATCCTACAGCCGGGAGGCCACGACCCAAGAGACAGCTGCGCATAGCTACTTCTCACTGCTGCAAAACCCAGACCTTAGCAGGGCAGATCTTCGCATCCTCATCAGACCCCTGTCAGAAACGGAACTTGGCAAAGTGGCTGAGATCTGGCGCGGATACCTTCAGGACAATCTCGAGCAGATCGCCAGCCAGGCTATATCGTCCAACCCGAGCGACCATGCATCAAGCAGCCAGCGCGACGTTTTCTTTGACAAACAACGAGCGCTGGAAATAGGCTATCGGGATATCCTTGCTGAATGGAAGACAAAAGGAGCAGAACCAGCGGCAATTAAACCGCATGACTTGTACATCAAAGCCGCTTTGAAAGTCACAGTTCGCTCTATTGACACCCAGTACCTGAAGAAAACCGTGGAACGTTGGCTGGCATCGCCGGAGGGCGGGCTGCAGGTTCTTTACAACGTGATTGGGTTCGGTGTCGGCATTTGGGTGCTTTTGCTTATCGCTGGTTTTTCCCGTCGGATAGTAGAGCGGCTCCTCAGAAGAACGTCGGCGCTCTCGCGAATTCTCAAGAAATTTCTGCTGCAGATGACCTACTGGGTGACGCTCCTGATCGGGACGGTGTTAGCTCTCATCTTCGCCGGTGTGAACGTGACACCCCTTTTTGCGATATTCGGTGGTATTTCCTTCATTATGGGTTTCGCACTGCAGCAGACAATCGGAAATTTGGCGAGCGGGCTGATGATGATGGTGTTGAAGCCCTTCGATACAGGAGACACGGTTCAAGTCGCCGGCACATCGGGGCAGGTCGACGAAATGTCAGTTGTCTCGACAAGAATTCGGACGGCGGATAACCAGATCATTACAATACCGAACGGAAAGATATGGGGTGATGTCATCACCAATGTCAGCGCGTCCGAAATTCGGCGGGTCGACTTGGTCTTCGGCATTGACTATTCGGACAGTGCGTCACGGGCGATTAATATCCTCGAAGACATGATCCTGTCCAACCCGCTGTGCCTGAAAGAGCCGGCTCCGCAGGTGTTTGTCGGAGAGTTGGCAGAAAGTTCCGTGAATATATTCTGTCGGCCTTGGGTAAAGCGGGAGGATTATTGGACGATCTACTGGGGATTGACAGGCGCCGTGAAAGAGCGGTTCGATGCCGAGGGCATATCGATCCCCTTTCCCCAGCAAGACGTGCACGTTATTTCGTAGAAAAGGATCTGACAGCATCAAGGCAAGAAAAGAAGATTTACGCGCCAGCATGAACTTGGAAGACGCATTTGGCGGTGTACGCAGTGGGCAATCCCGGTCTTCGGGATGTCTTGCACGTACGTCCGTCTCTTGTCGTGTTCTGTTAGGCTCTTGCATGAACTTCGTTGTTCCCGTCTTGCCCCGGAAGCACCCGGAAACTGCCAAGACGTCATGGCTTGGCGGTTTGCTTTGCCTCGTCACGACGGGATTCATGTGTATCGCCCCATCCGTTGTTACCGGACAGGAAAGCGATTCCGGAGTCAATTTCGATCCCTCTCAGAGCTGGGCGTACAACTGGATTGGAAATTGGCGGCAGCGGGTCATCAACCGGCATAATCGCATCGATCGGTTGTTGAGCTGGAAACTGTCCGATTCAACGATGGCAACCTTTTATGGTCAATTGAACGTTCTCTATCGGGACTATGACGACGGAATAGATCCGTTCACAGCCATTGTGAACAATCCGAACTCGCCCGGCCGCTTCGGGCTGAATATCGAGTCCGATTTGCAAAACGGCGTAGGGCTGACGATTGATATCGAAACCGGTCTCAGGCGCAGCGACTACGATGCTCTGCTGAACCGCGGAAATGCGGCCAACAGCAGCAGTGAATGGAACCGGACTTTGCTGCGCAAAGCCGAAATCCGCCTGTCCGTTCCCAAGGTCGGTTTCCTCTCATTCGGTCAGGGAAGTATGGCGGGCGATGGGATAACCGGTTTTGACTTTTCCAAGACCGTGAACGTCGCATCAAGCAGCGTCAGTGACAGCGCATCTGGCTCACCTACCTATTTTTCGAATGGAGCGGCGACGCAATCGGCGCTACAAAGCTTTTTTCCCACATTCGACGCATCGCGTCGGTTCCGGTTTCGGTTCGACATGGCCAGTCGTGGCGGTCTGTCTTGGTCCGCGTCGGCGGGGAGGGAGGTCTTGGTGGAAGGGAACTCCAACACCTACGCCGATGTTGCGTTGCGCTATGAAACCAAATGGCGTCGGTTCGGGATCAAGGGTGGTGTGGCTTATGCTTACAATGACGCGTCGCCCGACTTTTTCTCGGGTTCGGTTGCTGGCAAAGATGACAATACGGGGCTGAATTTTGCGGCGGCGGCTGGCTCGAACATGCAAGGTGCGCGTTATGGATACCTGAAAATCGGGATGATCCGCCGTGTGTTCCGCGCAGGCGATACAGCATTTTCATTTGATCACTATGCGGGCCATGAGCCTCAAGCGCTGGCCTCCGCATCAAGTTCGACTGGAATTGGGATAACTCAGCACATCGACGCATTCAACGTACAGGTCTTCGCGACCTATCGACGATACGATATAACAGGGGCAGTCAACAGCATTCAGGGCTCCGATGTGGTTGCCGCCGGCTTCCGAGTGACCTGGTAGCCAAAAGAGGCCTGTCATTTGTGAACGGCTCCATTTGGTAAGCGGTGGAGTTCGAAGGCAAAAAGGGCAACAGTCCTTGCAACATCCGGCTGCCTGCGAACGGGAACTCCATATGCAGTTTGTCGATCCTGTGCATCAGTTTCAGATCGGCCTCCGACACCGGACGGGGCTTATAGTATACGCTGCCCCTACTGATCCCCAACACAAGGGCCTGTCGGCTGACGCTCAGCTGTAACCGCCCCGTTGATACCGCAGTTTACGCGGCTTGACGGTCCATAGCGGAGGTCAGGGGCGCCCAATTCCACGGCAGCAATTCATCCAGCCTGTTGATCTTATGGTCGTTGATGCGATCGAGGATGTCAGCAAGGTATGCCAGCGGGTCGAGGCCGTTCAGCTTGGCAGTCTCGATGATAGTCATCGCACGTGCGAGGGTTTCCGCACCGGTATCGGCGCCCGCGAAGAGCCAGTTTTTCCTGCCGATTCCAATCGGGCGCAGGGAACGTTCAGCGGGATTGTTGTCGATGGCCACACGCCCGTCGGACAGAAACAGGCTGAAGGCGTCCTGCCGGGCGAGACCATAGCGGAAGGCTTTCGCCAGATCGCTTTTGCCTGGGATGCGCAGAAGCTGCTGTTCTGACCATGCGAAGAAGGCCTCAACCTTGGGCAGGCTAAGCTTTTGGCGCGTCGCACGACGCACGTCAGCGGGCTGGCCGTTGATATCGCGCTCGATGTCGTAGAACTTGCCGATCCGGTCGAGCGCCTCGCGGGCGATTTCGGATTTGGTCGACGCCCAAAAGTCGTGGAAGTCTCGGCGCAGGTGAGCCCAACAGGCCGCTTCGCGCAAACGCCGCGTGCCATCGGGGTCAGGCTCATAGAGCTTGGCATAACCCTTGTAGCCGTCAGCCTGAAGGATGCCGCGGGCGTTGGCCAGATGGCCGAGAACATGCTCTTCCTTCCAGTCTGGCGCAAAGCGATAGACAGCACCCGGTGGCGATGCCCCCGCCCAAGGGCGTTGATCGCGCACATAGGCCCAGATCCGACCTTGCTTGACACCCTTGCCAAGCCCCTTGTCGCGCATGCTGCGATCCAGCACCCGGATGGGTGTGTCGTCCGCATGCAGCAGGTCGCTGGCCATGATGTCCGCCTCAATCCGTTCAATCAGCGGCGACAAGGTCTTCATGGCGCGGCCACACCAGCCCACGAGGGTGCTTTCGGGGATATCCGCCCCCATGCGGGCGAAGATCTCGTGCTGGCGATAGATCGGCAGGTGATCGTCGAACTTGGAGACCAGAACATGGGCCAGCAGGTTTGGCCCCGCCATACTGCCCGGGATCGGACGGCTGGGGGCTGGTTCCTGCACTATCCGCTCGCAACGGCGGCAGGACTTCTTGATCCGGGCAATCTGGATCACCTTCATCTGGGCGGCGATCATATCGAGTAGTTCGCTGACATCCTCACCCACCACACGCAGATCGCCGCCACAGTCGGGGCAGCAGGCCCCGGGGTCCAGCTCACGACGTTCGCGCGGGGTCGCATCCGAGACACGTGGCCGACGGCGCAAAGCAGGCGCATCGGCAGCTTCCGGTGATGGCTCATCCGGCCCTTCGTCGATGATCGCTTCATCGTCTTCGGCCACCGCCACCAGCAGGTCTTCGAGCGCCAATTCCAGCTGCTCGATCTTGCGCTCGATCTTTTCCGAGGATTTGCCGAAGGCCAATTTCTGGAGTTTGGCGATCCGTAGGCGCAGGGCCTGAACCAACTGATCATGGACGCGCAATGTCGCCGATATCTTGGCGTTCTCTGCCGCGATCCGGGCATTCTCAGCCTGCAATGCTGCGATCATCGCTCTCAATTCAGCGGGATCAGCGGGCAGATTTTCGGCAAGCTTTGACATGCGCCTGACTACCAAAAATCAGGCTCAAGCACCATATAAATACGATAATTCGAGCGCAGAATTACCCCACGCGCGCTGGCGGAGCACCCCAATCCGGACGCCGCCAGTCGATCCCTTCCCACAACATCGCCAGTTGCGCCGAGGTCAGCCGCACCGCGCCATCTTGCGCGCTCGGCCACACAAAACGCCCCCGCTCAAGCACCTTGTAGTAGAGGCAAAACCCTTGCCCATCCCAGAACAGAAGCTTGATCCGGTCACCCCGACGGCCCCGGAACGCAAAAACCGCACCGCTGGCAGGCTTTTGCCGCAACACGTCCTGGGTCAGTGCCGCCAGCCCTGCGATCCCCTTGCGCATATCCGTCACACCACAGGCCAGATACACGCGAACGCCAGTGCCAGGACCGATCATGCAGCGTCCACCGCACGGATCAGCACTGACAATGCAGCCGGGTCGATCGTGCTTTCAAAATGCAAGCTGCGTCCATCCCGCAGGCGCAGTTCAACCGCACTCGGGGGCAGCGCATCAGCGACACGAGACTGCGCCACCGGCACTCCGGCCGCAACTGGCATGCTCAACGGAAAGAAAAGCGCCCCGGCATCAGAAGACCACAGACCCTTCTTCTTTAGGTCATGCCGCCAAGCATAAATCTGCTGCCGGGTCACCTCATAGCGCTGCGCCACCTGCGTCACCGTCGCCCCGTCGATCCCGACCGACGCGACAATCTCGAGCTTGTCCTCATCACGCCAGAAGCGCCGCCGCTCCAACCCAAGAATTTCACCGCGCATCACGGACCCCGCATAAGGCACGTCGTTAACGACGTAGTTAAACACGTGTCTTAGATCATCGCCGCCGCGTCAGGCAGGCGGTGCCAATGGCGCGGTTACTCATCATCACCACCAACCTCAGCTTCAGCGAATGGGCCAGCGTGTTCGGGAATGCCAAGATGACAACTGCACTGCCCGATCGTC
>JAZBOA010000331.1:0-2752 GCA_036350935.1 Anderseniella sp.
ATGGTGACGGGTGTCTGCAGCTCGCCGGCTTCCTCGATCCAGATCGTGCCGGTCATCTCGCCATTGCCGTTGAACGAATGGTAACCCGCAAGGCAGGGTGCTTCGGCGCCATTGCGTCCGCGCGGAAGGATGGCGGTGACGCCGGTTCGCACGCTGTCTGCCTCGATGATGGTTGAGTAACCGACCTCGACGCCGGCAACGTCGGTGATGGCATTCAAGGGGCCGGGCGTGCCGGGCAGCGGCAGGCCGAGGCCACGGGCGCGCTGCTTGCCGGAAGGAGTGGATAGCCAGTGTGGGGATGTCATCGGGTATCTGGTGGAGTTGTGCGTTTCGCGACATCATGCGGCGATTGAGGGGCAGCGGCAAGGGCGGCGGCGATGAAGATTGCAGACGGGTTCATCCGGGCGCTGGAACAGGTTTGCCGGCTGCGCCGGGCGGACGAGGTGGCGGCGATGGACCCCGGCGTCGAGCCGGGCAATCTGGGCGCAGGTCTGGTGGCGCAACCTGTCTCCACTTCCGAGGTGCAGGCCGTCGTGGCGTTGTGCTGCGAGCATGCGGTTCCGATGGTGACCCAAGGCGGGCGGACGGGGCTGGCCGGGGCTGGGGTGAGCGAGCCTGGGCAACTGGTGATCGACATGGGCGCCATGAACCGGGTGGGCGCCCCCGATACGGCGGCCGGGTGCATCGAGGTTGAGGCAGGCGCGACCCTGCTGGCGGTGCAGGAGGCCTGCAAGGCCGTGGGCCGTACGCCTGGGATCGACCTGGCTGCGCGCGGGTCAGCCACCATCGGCGGCATGATCTCGACCAATGCCGGCGGCATGGAGGCGTTCCGTTGCGGGGTGATGCGGCACAGGGTGCTGGGGCTTGAGGCGGTTCTGCCGGACGGCACGCTGTTCAGCGACATGACGAGGGTCACCAAGGTCAACGAGGGGCTGGACATCAAGCACCTGCTGATCGGGGCGGAGGGCCGGCTTGGCATCGTCACGCGGGCGGTGCTGAAGCTTGAGCCGCTGGAGCAGGCGGCGGCGACGGCGCTTGCAGGGTTTGCCAGTGCGGCAGATGCAGTAACGGCGTTTCACGCCATGCGGGCTTCCGGGGGGCTGTTGCGGGCAGAGGTGATGTGGCGGCCGTACGCCGAAACGACAGCGGCCCAGTGCGGGCTGGAAGCAGTTACCTCGTCCTGTTCCGGGCAGGTGCTGGTGCTGTTCGAGGTCGCGGGCAGCAGCTTCGAGGCAGCCCTGTCCGGCATCGAGGAGGCGCTTTCCCGGCTTGCCGGGGACGGCCTTCTGGAAGATGCGATCGTTGCGCAAAGCGTGCAACAGGCGGCTGACTTCTGGCGCATCCGGGAGGACAGTTTCGCGGTGGAACGGGTGTGGCCGGGCGGTCACTGGTACGACGTGACGGTGCCGCTCGACCAGCTTGACGCCTATGCAAGGGGCCTTGAGGCGGGCGTTGCAGCGCAGCCGGGCGAGTTGTTTCTCAGCATGATGGGTCACCTCGGCGATGGTAACCTGCACATCACCATTGCTGCGCCCGGCGGCGGCAAGCCGGACAAGGCGGCCGCCGATGCAGCAGTGTTCGACCGCCTCAAGTCCATGGGTGGATCGATTTCGGCCGAGCACGGGATCGGGCTAGAGAAGATGGCGGCTCTCGCCGTTCACGGGGATCCGGGCAGGCTGCATGCGGCGCGGCTGGTGGCGCGTGCACTCGACCGCCATGGGCTGATGAACCCCGGCAAGGTGCAGGCCTGAAGCCCGCATCAAGGCCGCGATTTCTGCCGGTTGTGCTTGCCTGCTGCATTGGCGGCACTGTCGAAACCGGCTGATTTGATTCAGTTTTTGTTATCTCAAAATGTCTTGAAATCACGCAGCTTGCGCTCCGGGTGGTAAAACGGAGCATCAACAACCTTGCGTGCTGGAGTGGAGAGAAGCCAGTCACGCGACAAGCGGCAATGGAGACCATGCCCCGCCGCAACGGGAGAGTAAGATGCGTAAACTTGGTGCTAAGCTCGCGCACATGCGCCGGCTCTTCAAGGATGAGTCAGGCAACATGGCGGCTGCGGTGGCGGTGGTCGCGCTGCCGTTGATGATGGCAGGTGGAGCTGCCGTCGACTATGGCAACTGGGTGTCGGTGCAGGCCCGCCTGCAGGCCGCCACCGATGCCGCCGCCCTGGCGGCAGGCCGGGAAATCAACCTCAGCGATGCGGAACTTGAGCGCGTCGCCACGGATTATTTCCATTCCAACTTCGGCAAGCCGAAGAACTCCGGCACGCCGCAGGTGACCATGACCATCAGCAATGACGGCAAGCTGCGCATCGACAGCCGTGTCACCGTCGGCAACTACCTGATGAAGGTGGTGGGCCAGAACAATCAGGTGATCACCGCGACGTCGGAAGTGAACAAGGAATCGACCGGGCTGGAAGTGGCGCTGGTGTTTGACAACACCGGGTCGATGGCCTCGCAAAGCCGTCTGTCGACGCTGAAGGTGGCGGCGAACGACTTCGTCGAGATCCTGTTCGGACCGCGCGCCGAGGCCGACAGCCTGAAGGTGGCGGTGGTGCCGTTCTCGCAGTTCGTCAACGTCGGCCCCGACAAGGCCGGTGCGGGCTGGCTGGACACCGAGGGCCGCAATCCGCTGTCGAGGGCGAACTTCTTTGGCAGCGGCCCGAAGCATAACTGGGAAGCATGGGAGGCCATCACTGCCAAGCGGAGCAACCGAAGCTGGCCGGGCTGTGTCGAGTCCCGCGCCGGCG